>JAISCL010000038.1 GCA_031265585.1 Tannerella sp.
GAAAGCCAGTATCAGTCATTTGCTCCCGACGGGATTCCGTTTGTTGTAGCCGATTCGTCGTGGGATGTCGACGGGCGGGGCAATCATCGTGCTGTCGTTAGCGTAAAGCAGTCGAAGCATGATGCTGTGAAGGTTACGCTGCCGTGGCGGCGTCCCGACATGCGTCCGGAAACCAAAAAAATCATTGTCGTGGATGCCGCGACCGGAAAGGAAATACAGAATGTTCTCATTCTTGATTTCTCGTCCGAAAAAGGCGAGATCGCGTTTCAGCCCGAAACCGTACCGGGCGCATATGATGTGTATTATCTGCCGTATAAGTTCCGGAAAGGATGGTGGGAAACGCGCCACAGCCAGGTGAACGATTATCTGAAACCCGATTACGACATCGACGGAGAATGGGAAAAAGCCGTAAAAGAACATCATCAGGATATACCGGCAGGAAAAACAGAACGGTTTGAAACACGTTCCCGGTTTGACTTTTTCACATCCATGGGCCTGATTGCTACCGGAAAAGAAACGGATGCGCTGAAAACTGCGTCGAAAGGCGATTATCTCGTTTTTCCCGAAGACCGTGCTTTTCCCATCCGTCTGACTGCGATTCCTGCACGCTGGGCTGAAAAAGGATCGTCGGATTCCTTTGAAGGATATGCACAGCCAAATGAGTATTATACCTGGCAGTTAGGCGTCTGGGCGGCGAATAAACAGTTGAAGAATGTCCGTCTCCGGTTCGGCGATCTCGTGAACAGCGCGCAGAACGACACCATTCACAGCGCCGGCGTAACCTGTTTCAATCAGGAAGGCGTGAACTGGGACGGCAAACCCCTGCATTTCAATATCGACGTGGACGAAAACAAAGTGCAGGCCTTGTGGTGCGGAATGCAGATACCGGAAAACGTAACGAAGGGTAAATATACGGGTAAAGTAACGGTTCTTGCCGACGATTTGTCGCCGAAAGACATTGACGTAACAATTCATGTCGAAGGAAAAACCTTGCCCGACAAAGGCGATGGCGATTTGTGGCGTCATGCCCGGCTTCGCTGGCTGAACTCCACGATCGGCGCGGACGACCTGCCCGTAGCGCCGTATCAAAAAATGCTGCTGGAAGAACGGCAAATCACGGCAAGCGGAAAATCCGTCAAACTCGACAATTCGGGATTGCCGCAATCTATCGAAATCAATGCTTGCCGGATTCTCGAAAAGCCGGTAACATTCACGGTTCGCACATCAGGCGGGGATGTGGTTTTCACGGCAGACAATCTCGAAATTTCCCCAAAAGCAGACGGTTTGATATGCTGGAAAGCCTCGTCGGTGCAGTCCGGTTTGCATTTCAGTTGCGAGGCGTACATGGAATACGACGGATACCTTCGCTATAATGTCCATCTGTCGTCGGAAACGCCGGAAGACGTCAAAGACATTCGCCTGGAGACGGTTTACACAGCCGAATCGTCCACTTATTATATGGGGACGGGATTCAAGGGAGGATTTCGTCCGGCGAAGTATGTCTGGAACTGGAAAGGCCCGTTCGACAGTTACTGGACAGGCGATTACCGTTCAGGCTTGCACGTCGAGTTCCGTGGCGGGACGTATCACGGGCCTCTGTTGAACGATTACAGACCTGCTCCTCCGGCAGTCTGGGAAAACGCCGGAAAAGGACGGATTTCTCTTAATTCCATGCCGAACCGTTCGGTCCGGGTTGTGGCTTCGACAGGCGAATGCCGTATCACAGACAAGCCGCTCGACTTCGAATTTGGCCTGCTGATTACGCCCGTCAAGCCCTTGAACACTGCCAAACATTTTTCGGAACGCTATTTTCATTCCGCAGTCAACTTCGATAAAGCGGCGGAAGAAGGCGCAAACATCAACAATCTGCATCATTCCACACCTCTGAATCCGGTGATAAATTATCCGTATATCGTGCGGGATTCGCTGGTGGCGCAGATTCAAAAACAACACGATGCAGGCAGAAAAATAAAACTATACTACACCATCAGGGAGCTGACCAACTACACGGTCGAAATTTTCGCGCTGAAAAGCCTCAATCACGAAATCTTCGCTGCCGGACAGGGATATGGATTGCCATGGCACTGCGAACATCTGATTGACGACTACAAATCGGCATGGTACACCGAATTGCCCGGACAAAATGCCGACGCGTCCTTAGTATTGACCGGTTTTTCGCGCTGGATAAATTATTATCTCGAAGGCTTGCGCTGGATGTTCGAAAACTACAAAATCGATGGAATCTATATGGACGACGTGTCTTTCGACGGTGAAGTGATGAAACGCATACGTAAAATCATGGCTCAATACCGTCCCGGAGCGCTGATTGATTTACATTCGAACACGGGTTATTCCATCGGTCCGGCAAATCAGTATGCACGTTTCTTTCCATACGTTGACAGGCTCTGGTTCGGCGAAAGTTTTCAATACAACGCAATGACGCCCGATGAATGGTTCGTTACTTTTTCGGGGATACCGTTCGGAGTAATGAGTGAAATGCTTCAGGACGGCGGCAATCCTTATCTCGGAATGGTCTATGGCGCCACCGCCCGTCACAGTTTTGGAAACGTTGACAACGCTCCGATATGGAAACTGTGGAAAGAGTTCGGGATAGAAGACGCTCAAATGACCGGCTACTGGGATGCCGCCTGCCCGGTGAAAACCGATCGTCCGAATGTGAAGGCCACCGCGTATGTCCGTCCGGGGGAAACGCTGATTGCTGTCGGTAATTTTGATGCGGAAGACCGCTCTATCCGTCTGTCGTTCGACTGGGACAGGCTGGGAATCGACCCGTCGAAAGCCGTGCTTCGGGCGCCGGCAGTGAAAAATTTCCAGGATGAACAGACCTTCGACGCCAATGCTTCTATTCCCGTCAAAAGCAAGAAAGGCTGGCTGCTGATACTGAGTCAAAATTAAAGAATTAATAAACCAATATAAATGAATGAGTTTCGCAGGGGATCAGGCGTTAAAGAATGAAAGTATTTTTTCTGTGGCGCCGGCGTTTTCATGGACAAAATGGCCGGCTGCCGCTCCGGCTTTATGGCGTGAGGCGGAATCTGAGATAAAATGATCCATGCAATCGGTAAAAGCGGTGGCATTGTCAATCGAAAATCCGCCGCCGCAGGCAATCAGGTTTTTGGCTTCTTTGAATTTATGGTATTTAGGGCCGAAAATAACCGGGATGCCATAGACGGCAGCTTCCAGCGTATTATGGATACCGCCGCCGAAACCGCCGCCGATATAGGCTACATCGCCGTAACGGTAAATAGACGAAAGCAGTCCGAAGCTGTCAATGATCAGGCAATCATTCCCCGGCAATGATTCTTCGCTTGATTCGGACAGGCGGATGGAAGGACGGTTCAGCAATGACTGGATATATAAAAGGTGCTCGCTGTGAATCTCATGCGGTGCGATGATCAGTTTCATTCCGGGATGCGTATTAAAATACGGAATGATCATCTCTTCATCTTCCGGCCAGGAGCTTCCGGTGATCAAAACCGGACTGCCGCCTTTCACAAACAGCTCGACTTCGGGAAGAAGGCGTGCATTTTGCTGTATTTCCAGCACACGGTCGAAACGTGTATCGCCGCAGACTTCCACATTGTTGATTCCGAATCCGGACAGCAGTTTCCTGGAATCTTCATCCTGGACAAAGAGTTTCTCAAAGCAGGTCAGCGCCTCGCGGTACCATTTGCCGTACCACTTGAAAAATAACTGGCCGGGACGGAATATGGCCGAGATAAGATAGGTTTTAATACGGCGCCTTTTCAGTTCGGTCAGGTAATTCAGCCAAAATTCATACTTGATAAAAACAGCTATCGCCGGATTGGCAAGGTTCAGGAATTTGCGCACCTTATAGGGGGTATCAAAAGGCAGGTAGCAAATCACATCGGCGCCATCATAATTCTTCCGCACTTCATATCCGGAAGGCGAAAAAAACGTCAACAGTATTTTATATTCCGGATAACGTTTCCGTATGGTTTCGATCATCGGGCGTCCCTGCTCAAATTCGCCTAAGGATGCGGCATGGAACCATATATATTTAGCATTGCGGTCTATGTTTTTCCGCAAAATCCCGTTGGTAAACCACTGTCCGATGCGTGTCATCCGGGCTTTCCGGTTAAAAAAGGAGGCGATCTCGACTGACAGGGCGTATATATGTAACGCTAAAGTATATAAATTATGCACGAAAATGAATGATTAGTGATTAATGGATTCATTAAAAATCAGGCTAATGTTTGGATGGCGCGTTTCAGCCGGCTGAGGGTCTCTTCCCGGCCTATCGTTTCGATAATCTGAAAAATATGCGGCCCCGTTGCCTGCCCGACAAGCGCCAGGCGTGCGGCATTCATAACGTTGCCGGAGTTATAACCCTTTTGTTTGATCCAGGACTTTACCTCTTCTTCCGTTCCTTCCGCGTCAAAAGATTCACGCCTGCTCAACAGGTCGGTCAACTCCGCCAGTTGCACCGCACTGTCTTCTTTCCAGCGTTTCTTGCGTGTTTTTTCATCATATTCGGTTGGAGCCTTAAAAAAGTAACAGGATTGTTCCCACAGCTCCGGGACAAAATTCACACGCTCTTTCATCATGCCGGCAACTTTTTCCACATAGCACGGATCCGGATGAAGGACGCCGTGACTTTCGAGGACAGGGATAAACATCTCCGCGATTTCCCTGTCACTGCGTTTTTGTATATATTGATGATTGAACCATATACCTTTCCCGTAATCAAACTTGGCGCCGCTCTTACTGCAACGGCTCAAATCAAAAAGCCGCGTCAATTCATCCACGGTCATCAGTTCCAGGTCATTTCCGGGATTCCAGCCCAGCAGTGCCAGGAAATTAACGACAGCCTCCGGCAAATAACCGCTCTCACGGTACCCGGATGAGACCTCGCCGCTTTCAGGATCGCGCCATTCGAGCGGAAAGACCGGAAACCCCAGGCGGTCGCCGTCACGCTTGCTCAGCTTGCCGCCACCCTCCGGTTTAAGCAGCAGCGGGAGATGCGCGAATGCCGGCATGGTTTCACTCCAGTCAAGATAGCGGTAAAGCAATACGTGCAGCGGGGCGCTTGACAGCCATTCTTCCCCCCGTATCACATGGGTGATTTCCATTAACTGATCATCCACAACATTCGCCAGGTGATAGGTCGGCAGGTTATCCGCGGATTTAAACAGCACCTTGTCGTCGAGGATGGAAGAATTGACAACCACCTCGCCGCGCAGGAGATCCTGCACATGAATATCCTCGCCCGGTTCGATTTTTACGCGCACCACATACCGCTTGCCGGCATCCATTAATGACCGGACTTCTTTTTCCGGCAAAGTCAGCGAATTGCGCATCTGCATCCGTGTGGAAGCATCGTACTGGAAGTTCGGCGTTTCTTTTCTTTTCGCTTCCAGTTCTTCCGGCGTATCGAAGGCGATATACGCCAGCTCATCATCAAGCAGTTGATCTACATACCGGCCATAGATTTCTTTCCGTTCGCTCTGGCGATAAGGCCCGAAGTTTCCGCCATATCCCGGCCCTTCATCAAACCGGATGCCAAGCCATTTGAAAGAGGCGATGATATACTCCTCCGCACCCGGTACAAACCGCTGCGAGTCCGTATCCTCAATACGAAGAATCAGCTCGCCGCCCTGCTGTTTTGCAAACAAATAATTATATAAAGCCGTTCGCACGCCCCCTATGTGAAGAGGCCCCGTAGGACTCGGTGCAAAGCGTACCCTTACTTTCTGTTCCGACATATATTTTCATTTACATTAGTTAAGAATGACGCAAAAGTAACGTTTTTTTTTCTCATACTAAATTTTTTACGTATTTTCGCCATAAAAAAAATCATGACGACAAAAAAATCTACGGCTATATCTGCATTGTACATACTCATCGCAGCTTTTATTATTGCGTTTTTCTTTCCGCGTGAAGGAAAGTTCCGCTACCAGTTTAACGAAGGAAAGCCCTGGAGATACGACCTGCTGACGGCTCCCGGCGACTTCCCGATATACAAGGAAGCAGCCGAGATTGAAGCGGCCAAAGACAGCATACGTAAAAAGTTCGAACCCTATTTCCGCTTCAACGCGGAGGAAGAAAATATAAAACTGGAAAACTGGCGCAACCGGATGCCGGCTCTGCAGGAGGCCGGGGTGCCGTATGCCATCCTCCGGTACGTAGACAAAAGCCTGTATGACGTATATAAGAAGGGGATTATCTCAGGCAGCGACTTCGAGCTGATGAACAGGGACAGCCGGACACGCATCACCGTCCTGACCAACAGTGTCGCGGAGGTGAAGGCGCTCACGGATTTCCATTCCGTCAAATCGGCATACGAAGAAATCATCAACAGCGCGCCCGAAAATATAAACAGGGACATCCTCAAGGGATGCAACATCAATGAATACATGACCGAGAATATATTCTATGACCCCGAAACGTCCGGCAAGATACTGGAAGACCTGATCCAGAACATCCCGCTATCCAGCAGTATGGTACAGGCCGGTGAACGGATTGTGGACCGCGGCGAAGTGATCGACCGGCATATATACAGCGTCCTGCGTTCCCTGAAAACAGTCCACGAAACCAAATCCGGGGGCACACAGCGCCAGAACATCATACTCACCGGACAGTTCATCCTTATCTTTGGCATCATGGCCTGTTTCGGGCTTTACATGGCTACGTTCAACCCGAGAATCTACTTCAAGCGCAAGAACCTCTTCTTCATCCTGTCCTGCATTTCAGTAACATGCCTCCTGTCCGAAATGTGCATCAAGTACAGTCTTTTCAATCTTTACCTGATTCCATTCGCCATCATCCCGATTGTGATCCGCACGTTTTTCGATTCCCATACGGCGCTGTTCACGCACCTGATCACCGTCCTGATCTGTTCGCTGACGGCCCTGTTCCCGTTCGAGTTCCTGCTGCTGCAGATACTGACCTGCATCGTTGTGATCTTCAGCCTGAAGGAGCTTTCGCAGCGTTCGCAGCTTATCAGGTGTTCCCTGTTTGTCTTTCTTTCCTATACGGTCTTTTACCTCAGTCTCGTCGTCTACCAGGAGGGGGATTTCAGCAAGATAAACTGGGAGATGATACTCTATTTCTGTATCAATTTTATTTTACTTATGTTTTCTTACGTACTTATTTATGTGCTGGAAAAGATATTCGGCTATCTCTCTCCTATCACGCTGGTTGAACTGTCGGATATGAACAGTCCGCTGCTGAAAAAGCTTTCCGAGACGGCTCCCGGAACGTTCCAGCATACCCTCCAGGTATCCGTACTGGCTTCCAAAGCCGGCGAAAGGGTCGGAGCAGACACGCAACTCCTCCGCACCGGGACGCTTTACCACGATATCGGGAAAATGAACAATCCGGCCTTCTTCACGGAAAACCAGAAAGGATTCAATCCGCATGAAAAGCTGCCTTTCGAGCAAAGTGCGCAGATTATCATTTCGCACGTTACCGATGGAATAAAGGCGGCGGAAAAGGCGCATCTCCCCAAAGCGATCATTGACTTCATCCGCACGCATCACGGAAGGGGGAAAACAAAATTCTTTTATAACTCCTTCCGGAATGCTTATCCGGACAGGCCTGTCAATGAGGAAGCCTTCACCTATCCGGGGCCTGACCCGTTCAGTAAGGAAACGGCCATACTGATGATGGCGGACTCCGTCGAAGCCGCCTCCCGCAGCCTGAAAGATTATACGGATGAAAGTATCGGAATGCTGATCGACAGGATCATCGACGGCCAGATCGAGGATGGACGGATGAAAAATGCGCCGCTGACATTCAAGGACATCGAAACCGTCAAAAATGTATTCTTTGAAAGGTTAAAAACAATGTATCACACGCGCGTCAGCTATCCCGACCTGAACGTTGTTACTGCGGATCCACATCATAATGCAGAATGATCTGCCGGAAAAGAGGGTTTTCCTGCATTTCGGAACGCACGCGCTCCAGTATGCGGCGGGTTTCGTGAACCGGCGCCGAAAAATCCGTTTTCAGCATAATCTTGCGGATAAACAATGTCCGGACGCGGGCTACGGGAGGATATACGGGATCGGATGCGCGGTCTCCGAAAAAGGCTTTCAGTTTGGCGGAATATTCGGTTGCCGTGCGGTCCAGCGCTTCTTCGTTGCGGCTGCGCAGGATGATCATGATAAGGCGCGTGTAGGGGGGATAGTGAAAGGCATGACGTTCTTTCAGCTGCGTCTGCGCCATGTCCGCGTAATCAAAACGGGACACCTGCTTTAACAGCAGGCTGCCGGACTGTGATGTCTGCAGGACGACAGTCCCCTGCCTGTCCCGGCGTCCGGCGCGGCCGCCGGCCTGGAGCATCAGCTGGAAAGCCCGCTCGCAGGCGCGGAAATCCGGGAGGTTCATCATGCTGTCTGCGTTCAGGATCCCGACGACGCTGACGTTCCCGAAGTCAAGTCCTTTGCAGATCATCTGCGTGCCGACCAGGATTTGCGTCCTCCCCTCTTCAAAATCAGTCAGGATGCGGCGGTAAGCGCTGCGTGTACGGGCCGTATCCGTGTCCAGGCGGGCTGTACGGGCGGAAGGGAACAGGGCGGAAATCTCTTCTTCCGCCTTTTCGGTGCCGAATCCCTGCATCGCAAGCTCCGGGCTGCCGCATGACGGGCATGTTGAGGGGACGGGGATCGAATAGCCGCAGTAGTGGCACGTCAGGCGGTGCAGCCGCTTGTGAAAGGTGAGGCTGACGTCGCAACGGATGCAGCGGGGCGCCGCGCCGCAAGCCCGGCAGGCGACGAGGGGAGCGAACCCGCGGCGGTTCTGAAATAGGATCACCTGCTCCCGCCTCGACAGGGCAGAGGCGATTTTTTCCCGCAGTAACGGGGAGAACAGCGTGTCTTTCATCTGTTTCCGGCGCCGCAGTTCCTTGACGTCTACGATCTTTATGTCCGGAAGGGTTCCTCCGCCGTACCGGCGGTCGAGCTTCACCAGCCCGTATTTGCCGCTTAATGCCCACAGGAATGATTCGAGGGAAGGGGTCGCCGAACCCAGCAGTACTTTCCCGCCATGCGCCTGGGCGAGCATCATCGCCGCGTTGCGCGCATGGTAGCGCGGCGACGGATCCGCCTGCTTGTAGGATGGCTCCTGCTCTTCGTCGATAATGACCAGCCCGAGCCGGGCGTACGGGAGGAAGACGGACGAACGGGCGCCCAGGACTACGACCGGGTCATCCTTCCGCAGCAGGTGGTTCCATACTTCTACCCGCTCATTGTCCGGAATCCCGGAATGATACGCCAGCAGCCGGCTGCCGAAGACGCGCCCGAGGCGTTCCGTGACTTGTGTCGTGAGCGCAATCTCCGGCAGGAGGTAAAGCGCCTGCAGGCCCTTCGACAGTATGGCGGATATCAGGTGCATGTATATTTCCGTTTTGCCGCTTGAGGGAACGCCGTGCAGGAGTGTGATGTCTTTCGTTTCGAAAGATTTCGTGATTTCTTCGCAGGCTTTCTGCTGGGCTTCCGACAGGACGGACAGCGGGCCGGTGGCCGGGGAGGCGCGTTCGATGCGGCTTACCGTCCTTTCTTCCGGGACGAGGATGCCTTTTTTCACGAGGCCGTCCAGTGCGGGAGGTTTTATTCCGGATTGTGCCAGGAGCGTCTTTTTCGATATGGGCGCGCGGTTCAGGCCGGAAGCGGGAGCGGGAGCGCCGTCGCCGGGCAGGAGATAGTGCAGCAGGAGCTTTTCCTGCTGTTTCGAGCGCTTGAGCGAGAGGAGCGCGGCGCGGAGGTCGTCTTCTTCTTTCAGGTCGGCGGACAGGCGGAGGTACGTTTCGGTCCGGGGGCGGAAGTCGGGTTTGAGTGATTCGCCTGTTTCAAGGGCGCCTTTTTCGAGCAGGGTACGGATCGCGGGGAAGATGTTTTTCAGGCCGGAGATGCGCTCCAGTCCGGATACGGGCAGGCTGCCCGGGGGGGAGAGCGCGTCCAGTATCTTTTGTTCGTTCGGGCGGAGCGGGCCGGCGGCTTCAAAGGTGCGGTTGAGCGTGATGAGGGTTTCGCTTTCAAGTTTCAGCCCGGATGGGAGGGCGGCCCGGTATACTTCGCCGATTGGACAGATGTAGTAGGAGGCGATCCATTGCCAGAAGTGCAGTTGTGCGGGGCGTATGATTGGCTTTTCGTCCAGCAGGGCTGTGATTTCTTTTATTTCGTGCGTCGTGCCGGGATCCGCGTCGTGTATCGCGGTGACGATGCCGGTGTAGCTGTGCCGCTTGCCGAAGGGGACGATTACGCGGCTGTACAGGGTTATGTAAGAAGCCATTGCTTCCGGTATGCCGTATGTGAAGGCAGTGGCCGGAGGCAATGGCAGGATGACTTGCGCATATTTCTTCATGCTGCGGGCGGGCGTTTAGAAGAAGACGGAGGCGCTGATCATCCAGGTATGCGGTTTTCCGCGGTAGCTTTTCGGGTCGCCGGCCTGGAAGGTTTTAAAGTCGTCCGTCAGGCCGAGGCTGTAGGTGACGCCCAGCTGCACGGATCCGAAGAGTTCGGCGCCGGCCGTGAAGTTCAGTCCGGCTCCGAAGCTTTTGGCTCTGACCTGGTCTTTTACGCCGTCTACGGTTTTTACGTCCCAGACTTTATCGCCGGCTACCCGGAAGCTGGCATACGGGCCTGCCGACAGGTAAGGGTTGACGAGGGGCAGCCCGAATTTGAACTTGATGTTTACGGGCACGTCGAGGTAGGAGTTTTTTACCTTTTTTTCGCCGGAATTAAATCCGCGCTGCGTGTAGAGTACCGCGGCGTCGAAGCCGATGCCGCCCTGTCCCGTTGTTACCTCGGCCGCAGGCCCGATGTGGAAGCCTGTGATGTTGTCCGATTTGAAAACTTCTTTACTGAATTTTACCTTGGAGATGTTGGCTCCGCCTTTTATTCCGAAGCGGAACTGCGCCTGCATTGTTGAAAAGGTGAACAGTGCTGCGATAACCATAATAATTTTTAATTTTTTCATAACATATATTATTTAAATATTTAACATTGGCAGGGGAAGCGTTACGCTTCCTTTTGCCTGCGAGTGCAAATATAATAAGAAAAAGTGAAAATCCTTCTCGCCGGCGCAAAAAAAATACCGCCGGCGCCGGCATTGCGGGATGCCTGCGCCGGCGGTTTCGTTCCGAGCTGTGTGCATTCTATGGGACGATTATTTTGATGATGGAGCTCCACGGGCCGAGTTCGCCGCGTGCGTTTTGCCAGCGTCCGGCCAGGTAGAGGGTTTTGCCTTGCAGCGCCGGGTCGAGGGTAAGCTCGTACGGCGCACGGGTGGCCAGCCTGGAGAAGGCGAGGTCTGCCGGGTTCTCGATGGGCGTGCTGCTGACGACGTAGTAGATGACGACTCCGGTGAGGTAGTCGGGTACGTTGGACTTGCCGGTGTCTCGGTTGACGAATGTGACCCGGATGGTGTAGTTTCCCATCGGACTGGCGTTGATGTCTACGAAGAGCTTGTCGACGGGATGCGGCGAATGTCCGCCCGACGGGCGCGGCGGGAAGCCCATTTCTTCGAGGGAGGCGTTCGAGACGAGCGGACTGCCTTTTACCGCTCCGTAGAAGGTGCGGTAGATGGGAAAGAATTCCTTTTCGGAGTCTTTGAGGTTGTCGAGCGCCGTGGAGCTGTTCGTCGCAGGGTCGGCCCATTTCTGGTAGGCCGCTTCATAGATGGTGCTTTTCGGCGCGTAGGCCGTGTCAAACCATGCACCGCTCGGTGTAGTGGTTGCGAAGCCGATGGTGGCGCGGTTTTCAGGGTCGGACATGAAAGTCGCTGTTTTTGCAATCAGAACGTGGCGGTCTGCGCGCGTTCCGGGGAACCATTTACTTTCTGACATAGTTTTTAAGTTTAATTATTAATATTCAGTGAAAACATTCTGTATTTTTCTGTAACCGTATTTTTCCTTTGGATTCCCGCTGCATTTTTAACCGCCTGTAAATCAGCAACTATTTTCCGGTATTCCCGCCATTCTCCCGGTTTATTCGCCATTCTCCCGGTTTATTCGCCATTCTCCCGGTTTATTCGCCATTCTCCCGGTTTATTCGCCATTTTCCCGGTTTATTCGCCGTTTTCCCGGTTTATTCGCCATTCTCCCGGTTTATTCGCCATTTTCCCGGTTTATTTGCCATTCTCCCGGTTTATTCGCCATTTTCCCGGTTTATTTGCCATTCTCCCGGTTTATTTGCCATTCTCCCGGTTTATTTGCCATTCTCCCGGTTTATTCGCCGTTTTCCCGGTTTATTCGCCGGATTCCCGGTTTATTCGCCGTTTTCCCGGTTTATTCGCCGGATTCCCGGTATTCCGGCCGGGGCCTGGGTTGCGGAAATATTTCAAGGAACTTTTTACGGATGCGAAGATACTGCTTTTTTTTTATACCGTGCAAATTTTTTCCGGTTTTTTTTTAAAAATTAATCGGATACGCTGCCGGGGGCGCTTCTTTTAGCGGATATTCTTATCGAACCGGTCCAGTTTTTCCTGTTCGCCGGCCAGGAGCAGCGTGTCGCTTTCACGGAAGATGAAATCGGATGAAAAATTGACGATGGACTCGTTCCCGCGCTCGATTGCGAGGAGGAGGGTTTCCGTCTTTTCGCGCAGGCGGAGTTCCTTGACGGACTTTCCGGCCAGCGGGGAACCGGCCTCAATCCCGTACCGCGAGAGGCTGATGTGATGCGACGGCGGGTCTTCATAATTGCCGGCAGATTTCCGGTCTTCAATCGAGAGCGTCAGTTTTTGCAACTCTTCATCGCATCCGGAGACGACAATCCGGTCATGCGGGTAGATATATTCGCCGGCCCCGGGGATGTTTATCTTCCGGCTTCCACGCAGGATCGTGATGACGGAGACGCCCGTTTTCTGTTTAAACCGCAGTTCCGACAGCGTCTTTCCGATGATGGGGGAATCCGGCGATATTTCAAACTCTTCTATATGGATTTCCCTTGCCTTCATATCATTAGCGACAGCCGCCGGGATGGCCGCCTTTTTTTCTTCGTAAGCCTGTTTCCGGTCCAGGTTTTTCAGGAAATGCGCTTCGAGCCTGCGCGACTGCCTTTTCAGTCCGCGCGAGAATATAATCCCCGCAGTTACGGCCAGGGCGATGAGAATCAGCAGCGCCCTGGCTATCGAAAAGAGCGGAAAGAGGACGACGGATACGAACAGGATGGCGATGGCGATCCGCAGGACAGTCAGCGACGCGAGCACGGCCCGGTTAAAGCGTCCGTCGTTCCACAGCTCCCGGAACTCCGGCGATCTGTTCTTCTTCATAATCATAGCCCTCAGGAAAGGCGCCATCAGCGCCAGCGTAACGGCGGCCGACAGTACCGCCCCCCAGACGCCGGGAAGGCCCTTCACAATAACCGGTATGACATAAGCCCTGCCTAAAAACAGGACCGCAAGCGAGAGCGTACCGTAAACGCCCGTCTGCACCAGGATACTGCGCAGCAGCCTGCGCCGGCTGTCCGGCCTGTTCACCACGCTGACGCCCGAAGAGGCATAGCCGCGGATCAGCTTATTCCATCCGGCCGGCGCATGCTTTTCGATGTAGCCGGACAGGGCCGGGGAGATTTTAATAAAATAAGGCGTCGTGAACGTCGTAATGACCGATACGGCCACAATAATCGGATAGAGCACCTCGCTGATCACGCCCAGGCTCATCCCCAGCGTGGCGATGATAAAAGAAAATTCCCCGATCTGTGCAAGGCTGAATCCCGACTGTACGGCCACCTTGAGGCCCTGCCCGGATGCAATCACGCCCAGCGTGGCGAAAATAACCCGCCCGGCCAGTACCGTGGCCGTCAGCAGCAGCACGAGGCCGCCCTGTTGCCACACAACCGCAAGGTCCATCGTCATCCCGACAGAGACAAAAAAGATGGCTCCGAAGAAATTCTTCAACGGCTCTATCAGGTGTTCGATATGCCTGGATTCGATCGTCTCGGCCAGGATCGACCCCATAATAAAGGCTCCCAGCGCTGCCGAAAACCCGACGGAGGAAGCAAACAGAACCATCCCCAGGCACAGTCCTGCAGTGATAATCAGCAGCGTTTCATCATTCAGGTACTTCCCCGTTTTTTTCAACACGGAGGGAATCAGGTAAATACCGGCAACAAACCATATAAATATGAAAAATAACAGCTTAAAGAGGCTGCCCGCCAGTTCCGCTCCCTCAAAATGCCGGCTGACGGCCACGGTCGACAGCAGCACCATCATCAGGATAGCCGCCAGGTCTTCGACGATCAGCATGGCGAATACGATATTGGCAAGTTTCGTTTTCTGCAGCCGCATGTCGTTAAAAGCCTTTATAATTATCGTCGTAGACGACATGGACAACATGCCGCCCAGGAAGACGCTGTCCAGGTCTTCCCACCCCAGCAGCTTTCCCACGCCATACCCGATCACAATCATGGATCCCATATTAATCAGCGTCGCAACGGAAGCCGTCCCGCCTACTTTCAGCAGCTTCTTGAAACTAAACTCCAGCCCCAGGGCGAACAGCAGGAAGATAACGCCGATATCCGCCCACGTCGTTATATCATCCATATCCTTCACCGTAGGAATCCGTTCAAAATAACCGGCAATCTGTTCACCCCGGCTGCCGAAAAGATCCCTCGCCAGTTTTACAAGCGCATTATTAATATGCGGCCCCGCAAAAAAGCCGGCCACAATATAGCCCAGCACAACCGGCTGCTTCAGCCACTTAAACAGTACCGTAAACAGGCCGGCAGATATGAGGATGAGCGCAAGGTCTTGTATAAAATCAGGCAAATGTCCCATAAGAGATAATTTTTATTGATTATTGATTCTCCGGATCGACAGGGTCACGCGTACCTGTCCGGTTCCCGGCGGCAAAGGTAATACTTTTTTTGTCCCTTCAAAAGGATTTGTTAAATTTGCAGGGCAATAAACGAAAAGGCAATGAAAACAGATTATCAGGAAGCGGCAGATTATATTGCCGGACGAACAGAAGGACAAAAGCCGGCTACGGCAATCATACTGGGAAGCGGACTGGGCGCGCTGGCTGACAGGATAACGGATCCGACCGTGATCCCGTACCGCGAAATACCGCATTTTGCACACTCCACGGCAGCCGGCCACCGGGGCCGCCTCATCTCCGGGAACCTGGCGGGAAAGCCCGTCCTGGCCATGCAGGGACGGTTCCATTATTACGAAGGATATACGATGCGGCAGGTAACTTTCCCCGTCCGCGTAATGAAATTGCTGGGGATTAAAAACCTGCTCGTCTCGAACGCTGCGGGCGGCATCAACAGCGCCTTTAAGACCGGCGACCTGATGATCATCCGCGACCATATCAACCTGCTCCCCAATCCGCTTATCGGGAAAAACGACGATTCGTTCGGCCCGCGCTTCCCGGATATGACCCGCGCTTATGACCGCGAACTGATCCACCGCATGGAAGAAATAGCCGCTTCACAGGGTATCCCGGTAAAAAAAGGCGTCTATGTCGGGCTGACGGGGCCGTCTTATGAAACGCCCGCCGAATATGCCTTCTACGGGAGAGCCGGCGGTGATGCTGTCGGGATGAGCACCGTACCGGAAGTAATCGTAGCCCGCCATGCCGGACTGCGCGTATTCGGCATGTCCGTTATTACAAACGAAGGATATCATTTTGCAGACGATTTCGTAAACAATGGCGACGACGTAATCAAAACCGCCGGCCGAACCGCCGATAAAATGAGCCTGCTATTCGCTGAGCTTGTTTCCGGAGCCGGATAGCTTCCGGCACGCGAAAGATACACCCCTACATATATGGAAGAGCAAAAGCATGACATAAATTTCAAATTTCAACTTTCCACTCAATAAGTCCGGTTTTGATACAAATTAGGCGAAGGATCAGATGGCCGTTTCCCCAAAAAGTTATATTTTCGCGCCCGAACAATTATTATATGTATACATGACAAAACAAATTCTTTCTTTCCTGACTCTTTTTACCCTGTTTGCCTGCAACATGCCGGGCAGGCAGCCGGCGGATTACGTAAATCCCTTCCTCGGAACGGCAACCCTCTGGGAACGCGAAGACCTGGGATATACCCGCAAGCTAAAAGAACGTACCTGGGGCGCCGAAGTATTCCCGGGCGCATCGCTTCCCAATGCAATGGTTCAGTTAAGCCCCGTCACCCGCTTCCGCAGCGGGGCGGGGTATCAGTATGAAGACACCGTCATCTACGGATTCAGCCACACCAACAAAGGGCACTGGAACCTGCTGCATTTTCCGGTGCTTCCCGTAACGGGCGCCCTGTCGCCGGGAGATTTCCGTTCGGGATTCAGCCACCGCAACGAGTCGGCGCGACCGGGATATTACCGGGTTTTCCTGGAACGGTACGGAGTAAATGCCGAACTGACCTCCACACTTCGCTGCGGATACCATAAATATACGTTCAGAGAAGGCGATGATAAAAAACTGCTGGCGGATATGACACGGTCGAATAACCGCGTCAGCGAATGGAACATCCGGAAAACGGACGAAAACGTATTTACCGGCTTCCAGCACGCGGAGGGAAAGATGTATTTTTATGCCGTATCCAATTATGAAATTGAAAATATTGAACAACTGGTTGACGACCGGCACGAGGTATCGGTCGTTAACTTCAGAGACAGTAAAGGTAAAAAGCCGCTGGAACTGAAGATCGGCTTCTCGTTTGTCAGTGTGGAAAACGCGCAGATGAACCTGGAAAAGGAAATGCTCCGTAAGCCTTTTGAACAGGTTTGCCGGGAAGCGGACGAGACGTGGGGCAAGCTGTTATCCGCCATACGCGTGACGGGAGGAACCGAACGCGAAAAAGGCATCTTCTATTCCTGCCTCTACCGCTCCTTCCTCTGGCCCGCCCTGCGCAGCGATGTGAACTGCGACTACACGGACGCCCGCGGAGAACAGGCCAATAGCGGTTTCCACTATTATACCGACCCCTCCTTCTGGGATGATTACCGCAACAAGCTGGTTCTCCTGGCCATGCTCTCCCCGGAGGTAACGGTCGACGTGATCAAGTCGATTACCGATCGCGGAGAGAAACGGGGCGGCGGCTATATGCCCACCTTCTTTCACGGCGATCACGCGTCCGTCTTTGTGGCCGGGACCTACCTCCGCGGGATCAGGGATTTCGATCTGGAACGCGCGTACCGGCTGCTGCTCAAAAACGCAACCGTCCCGGGACGCGGAGGCCGCCCCTACCTGGATGAATATATGGAACGGGGCTGGATTGCAGAAAAAGATACGGTAAATGTGCCTACATGGGACGAATACAAGGCTGCCGTCACCAAAACCGTAGAATATGCGTATGACGACTATGCAACCGCCCTGATCGCCGGAGAACTCGGAAAAGAAAATGATTATCAGATGCTGATGGCGCGCGCGGGCAACTATAAAAAACTCTTTGACCCCTCTACCGGATTCTGGCGCGGACGGATTGACAGCGGAGACTGGATCGAAGACTTTGACCCGTATTATCCCTACTATGCCTATATGTACAGGGAAGCCAACGCCTGGCAGTCGCTCTTCTTCGCCCCGCATGATCCGGAGGGCATGATCGCGCTTTATCCAAGCCATGAAGCGGTGGAGAAAAAGCTTGACTCGCTCTTCTCCGAACCATGGAGGGGATACGAGGCGCACAACCTCACCGGATTCATCGGCAATTACTGCCACGGCAACCAGCCTGACCACAGCGTCCCGTACACCTATTATTTTATAGGAAAGCAGGAAAAGTCGCAGGTAATCATAGACAGCATCCTGAATCATTATTATGACATGGGCGCCGAAAAATTAGCATATGCGGGGATGGATGATGCCGGTGAAATGTCGGCCTGGTATGTATTTAACGCCATCGGGCTGTACACCTATTCGCCTGCCGATCCCCGGTATATCATCTCGGCGCCGTTATTTGAGAGCGTGAAGTTCACGCTGGACGATCACACGGCTTTCACGGTCACCAGGCAGGGGCGCGGAAAGAAAATCACCGGAATCACGTACGGAGGCGAAGCGCTCGACGGCTGGTTTATCTCCCATAAAAAACTGAAAGAGGGAAAAGAACTGATTATCTCCCTCGAATAGGGAGAATGTACGGAAAATTTATCGCAAAATAAAAAAAAAACAGAAATGGTAACAAGAAGAAATTTTATCAGGAGAAGCGGTGCCGGTCTGGCAGCGATAGCGATGGGCAGCAGTTCTGTCCTGGCGGGAAAAACCCGTGCAGGAGGAAGCTTCGCCGCCTCGAACCGCCGTCCGGAGGCATCCGAAAGGAACTTTACCTCCCGGGCGGTTGAAGAAACAATCCGGCAGACGGGCAAACAGTTGACAGACGCAAAACTGTCACAGATGTTTGAAAACTGTTTTCCCAACACGCTCGATACAACCGTCCATTACAGGCTGCAGGACGGACGGCCCGACACGTTTGTCTATACGGGAGACATCCATGCGATGTGGCTCCGTGATTCGGCCGCCCAGGTATGGCCCTATCTGAAACTGGCGGAAAAGGACGAACCGCTGCAGAAACTGATTGCCGGCGTCGTCAATCGCCAGACGAAATGCATCCTCCTCGACCCGTATGCAAATGCATTCAACGACGGCCCCACCGGCAGCGAATGGAAGACCGACCTGACGGATATGAAACCGGAACTGCACGAACGCAAATGGGAAATCGATTCCCTCTGCTACCCCGTCCGGCTCGCCTGGCATTACTGGAAGATTACGGGCGACACCTCCGTCTTTTCCGAAGCATGGCGGAAAGCAGCCGCACTGACCCTTAAAACCTTCCGCGAACAGCAGCGGAAGGAAAACCCCGGACCCTACCGGTTCCAGCGGAAGACCGAACGCCAGCTCGACACCTTATGCAACGACGGCTACGGCGCTCCCGTAAAGCCGGTCGGCCTGATCGCCTCCTCCTTCCGTCCCTCCGACGATGCCACTACGCTGAACTTCCTCATCCCGTCAAACCTCTTTGCCGTGACATCCCTCCGGCAACTGGCCGAGATCTCGACCCGGGTGACAAACGACAGCGCTTTCGCCTCCGAGTGTACCGCCCTGGCCGGAGAAGTACAGGCGGCTATCGACACATACGCCGTTGCC
Organism: Tannerella sp.; assembly: GCA_031265585.1. Taxonomy (GTDB): domain Bacteria; phylum Bacteroidota; class Bacteroidia; order Bacteroidales; family Tannerellaceae; genus Tannerella. The sequence continues at coordinate 19,064 of JAISCL010000038.1, forward strand.
GACCACCTGCACTACGGGAAAGTCTACGCCTTTGAAGTAGACGGCTTCGGCAACCGCCTGTTTATGGACGACGCGAACGTCCCGAGCCTCCTCGCACTGCCCTACCTGGGATGCACAGACCACAGCGACCCCGTCTACCGCAACACCCGCGCCTTTATCTGGAGCCTTGACAACCCCTACTTCTTCACCGGCCGTGCAGCCGAAGGAATCGGCGGCCCCCATATCGGCTTCGACATGATCTGGCCGATGAGCCTCATCATGAAAGCGATGACAAGCCTCGACGAGCACGAAATCCGCTACTGCGTAAAGACCCTGCGCGACACCGACGGCGGAACAGGCTTCATGCACGAAAGTTTCCACAAAGACAATCCTGCAAAATTCACCCGTTCCTGGTTTGCCTGGGCCAACACCCTGTTCGGAGAACTGATCCTCAAACTGATCAGCGAAGGCCACCTCAAACTGCTCAACAACTTATAATATAAGGGCAGCGTTTATGGCATTAAACTGTGTAGCTTTGTGTTTTTTACGGATGTTCTAACGGCCATCCATCGATTCCGGACTTCACACCTGAACGCGGCACAAAAGAAAAACCGCCCTGCACGAAAGCAGGACGGTTTTTTGCGTGAAGTAAGGTACAAAACCGGGCTGCGCGGAGTATAAAAAACGGAAATTTAATGGAAATGAAATAAAAAAGTAATGTGATGTTATTTAATTTGCATCAATATTGTAATAATGAATTTTTAATTTTGTTGACGACGGGCAGAAAGCCCTTATTTCTTTAATTTCATTTTAATTAGTTAACGGGTTGCCCGAAAAAACGGGCAACCCTTCTTTTGATTATTTCCTGCCTGCAAGCCTGATGCCATCAACAACCCTAACGGATTACGGCCATTTTGCACCGGAAGGCGCCGCCATCGGTGACAATGCGGACTTCGGATAGTCGGTGCCGTTCGTGCCGGTGTTATAGTGAGGGTTGTTTCCGGGCCGGAGTATACGGGTTTCAGCGTCCGTGGATCCTACAGCGGGGATTGCGAGCGGCGGTCAACAGGGAACCATAAATCGTCTTCGGTCAGGCCGCATGCTTCGATGGCTTTCAGGCAATATTCAAGTTTGCCGATGTCCGGGGTGTTGTTGTTTGTGCCGAATGTGAATTTTATGCCGGCGGCTTTTGCGGCCCGGATTATTTCAATACCGGGTATTTCGTAGCGTGCATTGATCTCGAGTGCAATGCGGTTGTCCTTTAAGGCTTTTATTATCCCGGCGTAGCGCTCTTCCGTCCATAAGCGGCTGTAATGATCGCGGATTACATGCGGCAACAGGGTCGGGTTTACATAGATGTCGACTGGCTCGGTGTTGAGGATCATTACCGTACGCTCGACTATCAGATCCATATATTCCTCTTCCGGAATATCGACAAACGTTTCTTCGGAAATCCACATCCTTGTACGGCGACCTTTGTGATCGTGAAAAGTCAGGGCGTCGGTGAAGACATAGTCAAAAAGAGCACGTGATTCGTGTGAAAACGTGGCGGGCCATTCGCGGCCTTCCCCCTGCATGCCGAAGAAGAAAGGCTTATGCTTGACCGAATCCATAAAAAGCCGGACGCCGGCATCGTCCGTAATCGGGAAACCGCGCCCGCAATTCGGGGCGATACCATAGTTGATGCCGTAATTCATTGACGCGGCATGTGCCTGATCCATCGACCAGCCCTTCAGGTGGACGTGGCAGTCGATTAGCGGGAAAAGCCGCTGCTGGAGGCGGATGACCGGGTCTGACTGTTCATCAACGGCGCCCAGCGTATCCGCCGGATTTACCGCATTCGCCGGAAGCCGGTTAACCAGCAGGTCTCTAAATTCAACCTTCCCCCGGTAGCCCGCCAGGAAAAAATTTCCCTTCCCCAGGAGCCTGTTGCGGTAGTCCGCGGTACGGAAAGGCGCCTCCGGCTCCGTATAGCAGACTACATCCGTATCGCCGATCCGTACGGAAATATTCTTTCCGCGCACGGCAATGGTGAAGGGGAACCACGTCCCGTCTTCCACGATGCTTTTGTACAGGTTCCGGACGGCCGTGAGGCTGCCCGTTTTCCGCGAACTGTCCAGCGGGCCGTTATGGAACAGCACCTCGTATCCCCTTCCGTCCGGCGCGCTGTGGAAGCGGATTCCCGCCTCCGCTCCCGCTGTGGTTCTGGCCAGTCCGCTCATTTCAAAATTTACAAATCCTTTCGCAGCCCCGGCTCCCCCGTAACAGAGGGTAAGGCCTTCCTCGACCGTCAATAGCCCGTTTTTAAGCGCAAAATCCGGCTGGTCCGGCGCCGTCCACCGATCCATCTTCTGAGGACCGGAACATCCGGCCATGAAAAGAACAGCCGGCAAAAACAAATAAACTAACTTTCCCATGATTCCATTTTTTAACTGCACGCGACCCGGTTTTGTACATTCAAACTGACACCGGAAGGTGTCCGAATCGGACGCTTTCCGGCGTCGGCCTGCACAACAGGGCATTACGGCGCGAAGATATAACATTTTGATTATTTCCGCCGATAAATTACCGTAAAAAAAAATATTTTACATGATTTCTTTGTTTCTAAGTAACGCGGCGGCTTCGATGAGCATGCAGCCGCTTAGCTGTTCCGTTAATCCGGTGGAGGAGCTGGGACTTGTCCGCCAGTCGGGGCCGTAAAAGACGGAGGGCTGGCTTGTTCCATCATTCCACAGCGTTTCGGCGTTGTATTTCAGGAATTGCACGTAACGCTTTTTTACTGCGGCATCCAGGCGCTCCTGCTGGATCAGGACGGTAAAGTAGCGGATGAAAATGCCTTTGAAAAGTCCGCCGTCACCGGTTCCTTCGCTTTTCAGGATGGAACTGCTGACAAGGCTGCCGGTTGCATGATCGGCGGCCAGGACGGCATCATTCAGGTAGGATCTTTCGCCTGATATTTGATGCAGTTCAATGGCGGAACCGATGAAGGTGCCCTGGTTGTAGGTGAAGACCCAATTTTTCTGGATTTCGCCTGTTTCGCTGTTTATGTTGTCGTATACCGTCCCGTTATTGCTGTTGAACAGGGTGGTCTTCTCCCAGTTGTATATCCTGAAGGCCCATTCCCGGTTTTTCTCGTCGCCGAACTCCTGATACAGACGGGCGGCCAGTATGCAGGCCGGGCCGTTTGAACAGGCGTTCTTGCTGTACTCCATCCCTTTTTTCCAGGTGATGCCGCCACCTGCGTTATCGTTCCAGCCGGCTTTTATGTATTCCCAGATCTGGAGGGCGGCCTCTTTATATTTTTCATCATTCGTTGCTTTCCAGGCACGCAGCATGGCGAGGGCATTCCATTCCATGTCATCATAATAATCGTTCCGGAAGGTGTTCCCGTTCCGGATCCTGACGCCTTCAAACCAGCGGTCAAAATAATTGCGGTACGTATTGTCGCCCGTCCTCAGCCAGGCGTCAACCAGCACATCCAGCGCATGCGCCTGCGGCCAGTAATGGAAATCCGCTTTGCCGTTACTGTCATAGTTAAAATAGTTATCGCCGGCGTTCCAGAACGAGCGGATTAAAGCCTGGCTGCTTTTATCGGCCGCACTGTTCCAGTCTATGGCCGTATCGTCACCGTTCCCGTTGGGATCCGGATTGTCTTCGCTTTCTCCGCACGCAAAAAGCAGGAGACACAAAGGCAGTAGAAAAAAATTCCGTTTCATATTTATATTATTTTTAATCCTGTATTCCAACAGATAAGGATTAAGAACTAACGAGTAATTCTTAACCCTTAAATGCCCTTAGAAACCTAAAAACCTAAAAAACCTATTTACTTATAGTGTGCGTATAAGGCCCGTCCGCATTCAGGTAGACCGTATAGTCGACGGGTACGCCATCAAAATCACTCATCAGCTTCCACTTGTCATCCCATTGTGAAGCGCTTTCAATCAGCCTCAAATAATAATAGGATTCCGGGCTTGTCGCGTTCGGACGGGAATCGGTTGCATTCAGCGTCCCCCACTCTACTTCCCTTTCAGCTCCGGCACCGGCGTTTTCTTTGATGAACATCCTGAACTTGTAACGCTCATCTCTTCCCCAGCTTTCCTGCTTGAAAGTAACGGTCTGACCCTTTGCCCTGAAAATCCCGTAGCCTTCGTACGGCAGTTCAAACAGCGACGCGCCTTCCGGACAGAAATAGAACATGATCCGGTTCACCAGCGTGTACGTACAGGCGCCGATATTAAAATCAAGCGTAATCCGGTAGATCCCGTCAACAGGGACCGTGACTGTTCCGTTTTCCTTTATCAGGCCGTTATCCGTATAGAACTCCCTCGCAGTACCCGATGCGGCATCCGTAAAATAGAACGGCTTCCCGCCTGCCAATTTTGTATATACTTCAAATTCGCCGCCTGCAACCGCTTTCATCCGGTGAGACCGGGAACGGTCTGCGCCGCCTTCCGAGCCTTCGCCCGTGACAAAGACATCCACCGGGAGGTCTTCAAATCCGGCCAAGCGGGTCACCGTCAATGTATTTTCCTGCCCCGACTTAACGGCTTTCAATCCTTTCGATGAAAAGACAGCCCATTTAACAGCGCCCGTTTCGGACGATTTCACGCCCGCCTTCCCCGCAATGGCGTTCAATTGCTTGTGGCTTACGGAGACACTGTTTTTCATCCCATTATTGTCCGCATAGAGCACGTAGGTGGGAGATGAGAAATCCCCGTCCGGCCTGTCAAATGCGACCTGGTACACAGTCATGCCTCCCTCTGCCACCGTTACATAATCCCATTCAAAATAAAGCGCTGCCGAAGCCGACGGTTCCAGGACAATCGCCCTCCCGCTCGCAGGCTCTACAAGATTTTTAACCCCGGACAACCGCGTATCCGTATCTCCCATGTTATCACCGCAAGCTAAAAACGAGATAACGGAAGAGATCATTACTGTTATTTTTAAAACTGTTGATTTCATATCTCCTGTGTCATTTAATTACTAAATTATGCGTATAGGCACCTTCCGGGTTCAGGGAGAACATCACATCATACGTTTTACCGTTCCAGCCGTCCGTTGCCGGATTTTTCCAGATCTGGTTGTTTGTCCACTGCTCGACGTTTGTCCGTTCTACCATATAATAGTAGGCTTCATTTCCGGTCGGTTTGCTGTCGTTGTTAATCGCCCGCCATTCCGTTTCGCCGGCGGAACTCTGCATCCGGAATTTATACCGGTCGTCCGAGCTGTCGTTGCCTTCAAGTCCCGTAACCGCATGATTCAGCAGTTCCCAGACGCCCATTCCCTTATACGGCAATTCGATTTCACGCTGCGACCAGTTCAGGAATAAACTCACCTTCGTGACTTCCTTTGAAATGAAAGATCCCGCATTGAAATCAACGTAGAACATATAAATACCGGTTTTGGATACCGTCGAAGCGCCTCCTTCCACCAGTTTTTCTCCGCTCAGCGAATATTCGACGGGTGTTCCGGTCTTCGTGTTTACAAATTTAAAGGTCTTGCCTTCCGTAAACTTCATATAGATTTCAAATTCCCCATCCGTCACTTTTCTCAGGACAAGCGCGTTGGAAATATCTCCACCCGCTTCAGTCGCTTCCCCGGTAATATATAGCTGGCCGGGGACATCGGCAAATCCGGCCAGACGTGTCAGGGTCAGCGTGCGTTCCTGTCCGGCTTTTACAGGGTTGATGCCTTTTGAAGAAAATACAGTCCATTTCAACGCGCCCTGCTGCGAAGATTCAACACCGGCCATCGCTGCAATCCGGTTCAGCTGCTTGTGGGTAATGGTGGCATGATTCGCCCCCCCGTTATTATCGGCCGTCGCGATGAAGAGCGGATCCGAAAAATCACCGTCCGCCTTATCAAACACAACTTCATACAGGACGGCGCCGCCATCTTCCGCCCTCGCAGGTTCCCATTCGAAATAGAGGGTGGCCGAAGCGGATGCCTGTAAAACGACCGCTTTCCCGTTATCCGGTTCATAAAGCGTCTGAACGGCCGTTACGCCAAGATCTCTTACTTCACCGTTACTGCTGCATGCAACAAGGGCGACGGTTAAAGAGATTATCATTGTCAGTTTTATCATTACTGTTTTCATAAGATTTTTATTTTTACATTAAAGTCGTATCCTTATCAATACCCCGGGTTCTGAGTAAGATTTTTATTGATGTCCCGCTGAGACTGCGGAACGGCAAACAGGTAATCCCTTCCGCTGTCGAACTTGCGCGCGTCTAACTGGATGTACCGGGTATTGTCGTCTGCAAATTTCGCTCCGCGGGGAGTTACGTTCAGAACGGTTTCGATTGTCTTCCAGCGACGGATATCAAACAGCCTCAGTCCTTCAATCGCCAGCTCGCAACGACGTTCACGGCGAATAACGTCCTGCAGGTTCGAAGATGAAGAAGGGTAATCAAGCGCCGAGGCATCCGTAAATCCGGCACGCTGACGTATCGGACGGATCGTCCTGTTCCAGACGTCCTCAGTCATTTGACCCGATTCATATTTCGCTTCCGCATACATTAACAATATATCCGCATACCGCATCAGAATCAGGTTCAGTCCCGCCGCCATGCCTGCCGGGGCTGTCGGGTCGAAATATTTCCGCAGGTAATAGCCCGTTGCCGTCGCATTCTGTCCGGGTCCCGCATATTCATCCAGGTTTGAAACGCCCGCCTCCCGCGAAGATCCGGGTTTGATATAGATGGTGGAAACCGTACCGTCTCCCTTTTTCCATTGATAGCCGTGATAAACGATTGTCTTTTCAAAACGCGGATCCCTGTTTACGGAAGGATCGTCTTCATTGTATCCGGAACCTCCTTCGCTGATAGCTTTCCCGTTTTTCATGATATAATCTTCAACCAGTTCCTGCGTAGGCGCAAAGCCGTGGATGCGTCCCCCTACGGTGAGCGGAATCGCGTCATAATATTCACCCCATGTCCGGAGCGTCAAGACATAACCGAGATCGAGGATGACTTCACTGTTATACTCGTTTTCGGGTAAAAACAGTCCCTCATACGAAGGGAACAATTCATAATGGCCGTATTCGTCATTCATGATCTTTTCGCAGATGGAAGCTACATTTGCCCAGTCGCCTTCGTATAAGTAGGTACGGGCAAGCAGCGTCATCACGGCGCCTTTGGTGATCCTGCCGTTATCTTTTTCCGCATACGCCTGCCTGGTCGGAAGGATGCTTACGATCTCGTTCAGTTCTTTCCTTACAAAATCAACGACCTCCGATTTCGGGGAACGGGCGATCGTATTGGCTTCCTGCATTGAAATATCCTGATCAAACAAAGGGATATCCCCATAATGACAGGCAAGGCGGAAAAACAGGTAAGCGCGGATGAAACGGGCTTCCGCCCTCATCCTTGTTTTAAGCGCTTCATCCATATCGGGCACACGGTCTACATTTTCAAGGAAAATATGACAGGTCTTTATTCCTTCGTAACATTTTTTCCATTCATCGGCAAAGCGGTTGAGGGAAGGAAGCGCCTGTCCGGAAGTGATCATTTTCTCATTGGAGCTGCCGCGCCCCTCATACAGGTTGTCGGATAATTTTTCATTGACAAAAAACTGTTCGGCGCCAAACAACTGGCTATACCCCATACTCAAAACGGCAGACGCCTTCTCTGTTGATGTCCAGTAATTCAGGTCCGTAAACTTGTTCGTGGGAGCCAAATCCAGTTCGTTGCAGGAAGAAAATAAAAGCGACATCAGGCAAACAGCTCCGGCATAATTTAATATTCTATTTTTCATAATTGCATAATTTTAAAAGTCCAAATCCAGTCCAAAGCCAACGTATCTCAATGTAGGATAATTACGGGCGCTGTTGGCTGCGACACCGCCAATGCCTCCCATGTTATTGCCAAATTCCGAAGATTCGGGATCAATGAAGGAGCTTCCGGCGAACGTAAACGGATTCTGTGCATTCACGCTGACACGCAACCGTTGAATCCCTATTTTTGAAGTCAGCTGACGGGGCAGTGTGTAGCCCAGCTTGACATCCTTTACTCGGATGTATTTCCCGTCCAGCAAGTAAATATCCGTACCCGGATAAGACCAGTTATTCGTCGTCGAAGGAGAGCCGGGCGCTACCAGGCGCGGCCATTTCGCATCCGGATTGGTCGGCGTCCAGAAATCAAGCTGATGCTCATAAATACAATACGAATAATTGGAGTGGAAGGGTTCGATCAACTCGCCGCGCACATACATGTCACGCTTTCCGACGCCCTGGAGCATCAGGCTAAAATCAAACCCGCCATACTCCAGCGTATAGGTAAAACCAAACGTATACCGGGGAAAGGCATTTCCAAGCACTACGCGGTCTTTGTCGTCAATTACGCCGTCGCCTGTTGTATCCACATATTTTACATCGCCGGGCTGAACCGTCTGCCCAACAGGAAGCGCGCTGTTTGCAATCTCCTCATAGCTCTGGAACAGTCCGTCGGTCTTGTAGCCGAAATACGATCCGAGCGCTTCGCCTTCGCGGATGATCTTATACAACTGGTCATTCTGGTCAATGCGCTCCTTACCGCCAAAGTCCGTCACCTTATTTTTAGAATCGGAGATGTTCAGGTTAAAATGGTGCCTGAAGTCACCGGTTGTCAAGCGATAGTTCACTGTCGCTTCCCAGCCCCGGTTTTTCATCTCTCCGGCATTCTCCTTGGCGGCGCCGGTGCCGAAAACAGACGATACTTCGGGTGATAACAGGATATCCCAGGTTCTCTTGTTGAAATAGTCTAAAGAAACATACAGGCTGTTATTAAAAAAGGTGGCATCCAGTGCGATATTAAAATTCGCCGATTTCTCCCAGGTCAAAAATGAATTGCCGTACGTAAAGCCTGTTCCCGGCACGATCTGGTTGCCGAACACGTACGAATTGGTATACATTTGGTAGACCGTCTGATAGGAATAGTTATCCACGTTCTGATTTCCCAGTACGCCATAGGAAGTTCTCAATTTCAGGTCGCCGAATCTTGTCCGGTATTCTTCCATAAAATCTTCTTCGGAAAGTCTCCACGCCGCAGAAAAAGAAGGAAAGAATCCCCACCGGTGCTCTTTTGCAAATTTGGAAGAACCGTCGTAACGGAAGGAGGCGTCAACATAATACCGGTCGCTGTAACTGTATCCCAAACGGCCAAAAAACGAGGTGATACTTGTCTGATCCGTATCTCCGTTTGAAGTTTTATTGTCTTTATCCTGTTCGGAATCTTCCGTAGTGGGAAGTCCCAGGTCATCATCCGTATAGTTCCAGGCAATGCGGCTGGCGTTTTTTGTATACGACTCGTTCGATACGCCTGCCAGTCCCGACACATTATGAACCCCAAAGGTACGGTTATAATCCAGGAGGAACTGCGTGCTTAACGTATGTCTTTTTTCATTGTAATCTTCCGTAAATTTCTTGTCGTTCAGGTACAGGACGGGTGTTTCCAGGTCTGCGGCCGCATAAAGCGGGACTTTCATATCCCGGCGGAAACGGTGGTGCTGCGTCAGATCCAAACCGACCAGGCCTTTGGCGGTCAATCCTTCCATGATCTTCACATCCAGGTTCAGGCTTCCGATGAAATTATCTTCATCTTTCCGTTCATATCCGCCGTCTTTCAGCTTGGCCATTGTATTGTCATCGCCAATCACATCGTTGATCAGGTACTTGTCGCCTTCCATAAATTTATAGTAATAATACGGAGGAATACGTGAGGAGTTGATGATCACGTTGCCGGTTCCCCCGGCAACCGTCCGTTCATTTTTACGGGTATAGGCCATCAGGGAAGTTAATTTAAAGCGTCCGTATTCGGTCGTGAGGTTGCTGCGGAAGTTGTAGCGTTCGACCCCGAAATTCCCGGCAAAGTTACTTTCCTGGTTCAGGTAGCCGGCAGAAACCATATAGGTTGTGTTCTCGTTCCCGCCGGTAACGTTGACATTATACGTCTGCTGAAGCGCTTTCTCCATGATTTCGTCCAGGTACCAGTATTCTTCACTGCGATGTTCGTACAGGTCGCGAATCTGGGCAGGCGTGAAGGCCGGCGTATTGCCGACATTCAGATTGGCCTGATTCCTGTACATGGCATTTTGCCATCCTTCCACCGGCTGATACAGGATGTCGGGATTCTGATAGCCCGCCATGCCGCTAAACCTGACGGACGGCTTCCCGGTTTTGGAGCCTTTTTTGGTGGAAACAAGGATGACGCCGTTTGCCGAACGCGAACCGTAAATGGCGGCGCTGCCGGCATCTTTCAATACCGAGACGTTCTCAATATCGTTCGGATTGAGGCTGTTCAGCGTCGACGTGCTTGAGATCAGCCCGTCAATTACAATCAGCGGATCATTATTACCCATCGTGCTGATCCCGCGAATATTAATGTTCATACTGTTGTCGTTCGGGTTCATGTTCTTCTGCTGGATGATCAGGTTGGCGGAAGCGCCCTGCAGCGCCTGCATCGCATTACTTACCGGCCTGCTTTCAAACAGATCCGTTCCTACCTGGTCGACGGCGCCCGTAATGCTCCTGCGCTGGCGCGTACCGTAGCCGATCACCACTACTTCCGACAGTTTTTGAATGTCTTCCCTTAATATAATGTTCATTGGAACGGCATCTTTTGCGACCACTTCTTCGGTTACATATCCGATGTAATGAACCGTCAATACTGCGCCTTCGGACACTTCCAGGGAAAAGTTGCCGTCCGGATCCGTAGCGGTTCCGTTCGCAGTGCCTTTCTGGACTACATTTACGCCGAACAACAATTCCCCGGCTTCATCCGAAACGGTGCCGGTCACTTTCACTTTTTTACCGCCGGTTTGCGCCTTTATATCCTCCGATGCCAGCAGCATCATACAGCATGACATAAAGAGAATGCAGGCCATCTTCCGGTGATTCTTCTTTTGCTTTCTTCTTAAATTATCCATATTAATTAGTTTTTGTAAAACGATAAGGCTGTCGTGAATTTCGTACAATATTTTCCATGTGACTAATCGCGAGAGCAAAAATAAAATAACCGCCGGACAGGATATGTACGTTTTCACGACATTATATTACGATTTTCGGATATGTCCGAAAATAATACGAAAGTTTTAAAAAAACACTCGCCGGATTTGCTTATTTTTGCAATATGCCCATCCGGCAGGACAAATACGCAAAAACATGAACAGAATTTACACACTTATCCTATTCGTCTCTCTGACATCTGCGCTGAACGCATACAATTTACGTCAACTGTCCAACAAGGAGGGACTGTCGAACAGCGCGATCCTGTCCATCTGCCAGGACAGCGAGCGGTTTGTCTGGATCGGCACCGCAGACGGACTGAATATGTACAACGGATCCGAAATAGAGGTGTTCAAACCGGAGCTGAATCCGCTCGGCTCGCTGTCCGGCAATCTCATCGAGGAGGTCTGGGAGGGAGAGAAGGGTATTATATGGATCAATACCAATCATGGACTGAACAGGTATAATAAAAGGACGAAGGTGATTGACAGTTACGATGAATTTGAAGGAAAATATTTCTGGACAAAGACATCCGGGAACGAGATCTTCGTGATCAATGCAAACAATACCATTAATTATTATGACCGGCGCCGGAATAAATTTACGCCCATCGAATACGCCGGGATTGTGAAAGACGATATCCGGCGAATCTTTATCGACCGGAGCGACCTGTTATGGATCGTTACCGGCAAGAACACGGTTCATACCGTCCGAATATCGTTTGAAACGGAGGAGGCGCCGCCGGCGCTGGCGCGTGCGGACGATTTTGTGCATGACTGCGGGATCCGTTATGCTTTTCCGGAAAAGAACACGGTTTATTTCATTGACGAGAAGTATTATTTATTTGAGATGGATGCGGTATCGCGGAAAAAGAGTCTGGTGCTGAACCTTAAAAAGGAGGTGGAGGAACGCGGCGCCGTATCGTCGATCGTAAGAGACAACGACGACTACCTGGTGGCGTTCCAGACCAACGGTGTGATACGGATTAAAAACACGCCTGAAAATACGGTTAAATATGAAGTGGAAAACATCGGCATCAACTGCGGCGTGTTCTGCCTTCACAAGGACTGCGAGCAGGATATTCTGTGGATCGGCACGGACGGGCAGGGACTGTATATGTATACAGGGGATCTGTTTTCGATCCGCTCCTTTACGTTCGAGAACCTGCAGTTCTCCATACAGAAACCTACCCGGGCCCTGTTTCCGGACAAAAACGGGAATTTGTGGATCGGGACAAAAGACGACGGGATTCTGCGGATAAACGGTTACGCGGTCGACGGCGATATGCCGCCAAAGAAAATAGACCATATTACGACTCAAAACAGCGCGCTGAACAGCAATTCCATTTATGCCTTCGCCGGCAGCCGGCGCAATATAATCTGGATCGGCAGTGACGGGCCGGGCCTGAATTATTATTCCTGCCGGGACAAATGTATCCGTAAACTGCCGTCGGACGATCCGGAAGAGATCCTTTATATCCACAGCATCCATGAGACGGACGATTCCACCCTCTGGCTGGCATCCGTCGGGTCGGGCATCTACAAGGTCATCATCGCAGGAACGGAAGACGCCCCGGTCGTCAAATCCGTCAAGCGGTATACGTTCGAGAAGGATGAGATGTCGTACAATTTCTTCTTTACGGCCTGCCGGGAGAACGACAGCATCCTCTGGTTCGGTAACAGGGGATACGGGCTGCGGAGGCTGAATATCCGCAACGACACGTTCCGGAGGGTGCAGTTCCCGCCCAGTCAGATCCATACGGTGAACGATATCCTCAGTATAAACAGGGACAGCAGGGGGAATATCTGGGTCGGGACAAGCTTCGGGATTCTGAAGATCGTAAATTATAATCCCGAAACAAACGAGGTGTCCTGCACGAACTACAGCGATATGCCGAACAATACCGTACACGGGATTCTCGAAGATGACAGGGGACGCCTGTGGATCAGCACAAACGACGGGCTGGTACAGTTCGATACGCAACAGGAGAAGTTCCGCAAATACAACCACCGGAGCGGACTGAGCGTCTTCGAGTTCAGCGACGGCGCTTCCATGAAGGATGAAAAGACCGGGACGCTGTTTTTCGGAGGCATCAACGGATTCGTGACCATCTCGCCGGACGAATACAGCAGCAAAAAGGAGTTTGTGCCCCCGATCTTTTTCACGGGACTTAAAATATACGAAGAAAAGCAAAACCTGAACGATTTTATGCGCACCGGGAAAAATACGGAATTTCTGCAGCTGAAATATGACCAGAACTTCTTTTCCATCTCCTTCGTCGCCCCGGACTATATCAACGGGCAGAACTGCCGGTACTTCTACAATCTGGAAAATTTCAGCTCCAAGTGGATCGAAAACGGGAACTCCACGAGCGCCAGTTTCACCAACATTTCGCCCGGCAGGTACGTGCTGCATGTAAGATGCGACAACAGCGATGCGGTGACCGGCACGTACTCCCTGCCGGTCGTGATCCTCCCGCCCCGGTACATGACGGCGGGTGCTTACGCCGCCTACCTGCTGCTGTCGATCCTGACCCTGTTTTCCATCATACAGCTGACGAGGAGAAGGTACCGGCTGAAGCGCGAAATGATCATCGAGAAGATGCGGCAGCATCAGAAAGAAGAAATCTACGAATCCAAACTGCGCTTCTTCACCAATATAACGCATGAGTTTTCAACGCCCCTGACGCTGATCTACGGCCCGTGCAACCGCATCATTTCGTATGAAAAAGCGGACGGCTTCATCAAAAAATACGCCGGCATGATCCTGAAAAATACGGAACGGCTCTACCTGCTGATCCAGGAACTGATCGAGTTCCGCCGCATCGAGACCGGACATAAGGCGTGCCTTATCGAGCCGCTTGCCGTAACGGAACTTTCCGGTAATATCGCCGACTCGTTCGCCGAACTGGCCGAATCGAAAAAGATCCTCTTCCAGTGCGACGTCCCGCAGGACCTCTGCTGGAATTCGGACCGGGGCTGCCTGACGAAAATCCTGACAAACCTGCTGTCGAACGCATTCAAATACACGCCGGACGAAGGCAGCATCGACCTCCGCATCCACCGGCAGGACGGGACGCTGGACATCGCCATCCGCAATACCGGACGGGGCATCCGGGAAAAGGACATCCCGACCATTTTCGACCGCTACCATGTGCTGGACAGCCTCGAAAAACAGACGCAGAACGGATTCTTTTCCAGGAACGGACTGGGACTGGCCATCTGTTACAGCATGGTGAAAATACTCGGCGGCGAAATCCGGGTCGAAAGCATCCTGAACGAATATACCGAGTTCCGCGTAAGCCTCCCGCACCGGGAAGCCACGGCGGACGGGCAGGGCGGCGGCGAACTGCGCATGCCCCCCGCCGCCGCCCTGCAGCAAAAAGAAGCGGACGAAACCCCGGAAAGAATCTCCCCGTCCGCCAAACCGACTGTTTTCGTGATTGACGACGATCCCGAAATGCGCTGGTTTATCGCCGAAATAATGAAGGATCACTACCATGTCATTGCGATAGAAAACCCGCTGACGGTAAACGGCATCCTCGAAACGGTGCATCCCCGCCTGATCATTTCGGATATCATGATGCCGGAACTCGACGGGATTACACTGATGAAACAGATCAAAGGCAACAGACGGACGGCGCATATCCCGTTCATCCTGCTTTCCGCCAAAAATACGCCGGAGGAACAGACCGAAGGGATCGCCGCCGGAGCGGAAGCCTACGTCGTAAAACCGTTTAACGTAGAATACCTGCAGTCCGTCGCCGACCGCCTCTTAAAGCGCCAGACAGACCTCAGGGACTATTACCGTTCCCCCATCAGCGCCTTTGAATTTTCAGACGGCAGGTTTATCCACAGCGAAAACAAAGCCTTTTTTGAAAAGATACTGAACATGATCGACCGTAACATGGCCAACCCGGACTTTACGACCGAAGACCTGGCACGGGAACTCGGCCTGAGCGCCCGCCATCTGTACCGCCGGATGAAAGATTTTTCCAAACAGACCCCCGCCACCCTGATCCGGGAATACAAGCTCTCGGTCGTGGAAAAGTTACTGGTGACAAGCAAATACTCCGTCGACGAGATCATGTACATGTCCGGTTTCAACAACCGCGGCAGCTTCTACCGCCTCTTTTCCCAAAAATACGGAATGACGCCAAAAAAATACCGGGACGCCAAAATCAGTGCAGACATCGGCCCGGAAAACCCTGTACACCACCCGGTAAAAGACTGACGCCCTCCGGCGTCCGAAATGAACCGCCCCGGACGGCATCCGAAGGAAAGGCGCCCTGTTTCCTGAAACCCCCTTCCCGCGTATCCCGTCCGGAGGAGGATTTCCTTCTCCACGGGAAGGCGGCCCTCCTTCCCGGAAAGGCCTCCCTTCTTCCCGGAAACGGCTTCCTTCTTCACGGGAACGGCTCCCCTCTTCATGGGAGCGGCTCCCTTCTTCATGGGAAGGGCATCCTTTTCACGGGAAAGTCCCCCCACTTCATGGAAATGATTCCCTTCTTCATGGGAGCGGCTCCCCTCTTCACGGGAATGGCTCCCCTCTTCATGGGAATGGCCCGCATCTTTTTCCCGGAAAAGATTCGTCACTGCGAACCTGCCGATTCCATGAGCAAAGCAGGGTTGATGGAATTAAAAGGTACAACTTTTCGAGGGGCCGGAGGGTGGATTTTTACCGGATAATCATACATCCGGGAAGAAACATTATTTCACACCGGCGCCGGAACCCGTACCGTCAGGCAAAACTACTTTGGCGATATCGTCAAACCAAAATACGTTGGCAATATCCTTCAGGCAGGAATCGAAGTTTTTGTAACTGTCCTTTGTCAGCATAAAATACAGGAAAAAACTCAACCCGCTTTTTTCTGCCACTACCGCCCTGCAAACCGTATATTTATCCTCATATACATTGCCCAGCAGGTTTACGGGATACATGACCATCGCCGTCCGCATTAAACAGTTCCCGCGCCCGCTCCCGGGGATAATGCGTAAGCATCAGATCCAAATCATAAACTTCCTGTTCGCTGACACTTCTCATTTTTACTCCATAATTGAAGTCGAATTTTATTCTGCCGAATGGAAGCACTTCATTCAGGGTATATATCTTTGTATCGTCGGTTTTAATGTCGCCATGCGGGTCGTCGCCTCTTCCCGGCAAAGCGCATACAAAGATTACATACTCTTCATTTTCATGCCTTATGATAGCATTCACCAGTCCGAAAAATGCTTTAAATGCAGTAGAGCCATACGCCGGCTGGACTTTGTAGGCTTGCGCGAGTGTCGGAATCGAGTCTTTTTCCGTTATTTCCGTGACATAGATTTGGTCTTCGTTTTGCGATGCGTGGAAACAGGAAGGCATGTTTATGCCGACGCTGATCCTTTTCATCCCTTTTTCCAGCGAAGTCTGTCCGCCGGCTGCAATCACAAATAAAGAGAACAGAATTGTGAAATGTGTTTTCATATTTTCAAGTTTGTTTATTTTTAATCAGTTCTCAAATGACTGTATTCCTATTGGCAAATTCTTCATATATGCTAAAACAGGAGATTCCAATTGCCGGAGAAATAGGCTTTATACAGGTTTTTTAAATGGGTTTGGTCATTTTGTCTGAGGAAACGGTTTTGCAAATCTTTAAACAGATAGAACTGAAGCCAGTAACCGTTGGAATACTTTTCAAAAACGGATGCCGATTCGTGCAGCTTGGCATACCACGAAACGTTAAGGCCGTATTTCTGCGCTGCCTTTTCCGCTAAAAGGGCATTGCTCCACATCGCATCCGACACGTTCCTTTTCAACTGATGGAAGCCGGCATATTCGAAGTCCGAAATGTTGATGATTTCACAGGCATCATCCAGACCCAGCTGTTTCAGGTCTACGGTTTCCTCAAAGAGCGTATCGCCATCCAGGTCGTAT
Source organism: Tannerella sp. (assembly GCA_031265585.1). Taxonomy (GTDB): domain Bacteria; phylum Bacteroidota; class Bacteroidia; order Bacteroidales; family Tannerellaceae; genus Tannerella. The sequence goes on from JAISCL010000038.1 coordinate 35,940, forward strand.
TCGATGTAATCGAAGAATCCGTTGCCGTCCCTGTCGGTATATTTGACGGTGGCAAACTGTTTGGGGTCTCTGTTCAGCCAGTGCCGGTCATAACCCTGGTAAGCCGACGCATTTTTGTCTATTCTCCAGCAGCCCCATTCGGCGCCGAAGAGGTGCAGCCGTCCGTCGAATTTGCCGATATACAGCTGTCCCTTGCCGGAAGCGTCCAGATCCCATTCGCCACGGTCGCCGGCGGCATCGGACTGGGAGTTATTATCTATACCGCCCTTCCGCGTTCCGATTTTGAACGGGTCGAGGGGATCATACAGTTCTACCCTCTCCCATCGCTTGCAGTCGTCATCCTCGTCATAGACAAAGTATACCTGCTCCCATTCGCCGTCGAAAATCAATTTGGGCGCCGCCTTATGGTCGGGATAGATCAGCTCCGTCAGCTGCCGGAAACGCGGATCCGTGAAGTACCGGTCGGACTCGGGCAGGCCACGCATATTCGGGACAGGGTGCACCTGATCCATATAGTTGAAGCCCTTCCCGCGGAAACTGACCGTCATGTCAAAATCGAAACTGTTGCCCGGCCCGTTATCGTTATCCATGTCTACGGCCATGGATACCCAGTCAATCCAGCCGCTCAGCTTCAGCCGCTGGGTGGCTTTGCCATCCACCTCGCCGTCGTAATAGCGCGGCGAATCTACTAACCGGATAGCCATCTCGGACAGTCCGTCGCCATCCGGGTCGTAAAAGAGGAACGGGTTTTCCCAGTTCAGCCTCAGATCGTCAATGCCGCCGGTGTAGGCATGGATTTTCAGGAATGCCGTGTTGCCGCTGTAGTCGGTGTAAAAATCGGAGGTTTCCATCCGGTCCCAGTTGTGGAGTTTGAGTGTATTCCAGTCAATATAATTGAACACCCGGTCGCGGTCGGTGTCCAGGATCCACATATAATGTCCGTTAGGCCATACTCTTCCGGGGATACTGTCGGGGTACTCCACCACTACCTGCATGTCTGCTTTCCCGTCGCCGTCGGTATCTACCCAGTCCACAATCAGGTCGCCCCACGATCCGTATTTGCCGTCCCTGTTACGGTCTATCAGGAGGCAGTCGCTGTCGGTATCGCCTTCCAGGTCGTCCGGCATCAAATCCCCGTCGTCATCCAGCCAGAGTATGGGGACATCGTTGGCTGTTACCGAGATGATGGCATCCGGTCTGCCGTCGCCGTTGAGGTCGATGAGTTTCGGCTTGTAACCGGCGGGGGGTGGCGGCAGGCGGTAAGGCGTGAGCGGCGTTTTGATGTTCCAGTAATCCGGCGACGGCTTGCTTTGGGCGCAGGTATCAACCGGCCACCATCCGGCGACGAAAGCGGAGAGTAATAACAGGAGATTTGCAGGCAACAACCTGATTGTACGTACAGATGCAGTATTCATAGGATAATATTCTTTTGGCGGGCAAAATTAATAAATTCAAAATGATATAACGACGGGCTGTTTCCCTTTTTTTTCGTAAATGATCTTTTTCTTTTCAAGCGTCAGCTGTTCGGCGATTTTTCCGGACGACACCGTAATGCTTATTTTCCCGTCCGTTTCCTGCCGGATCCGGATGTCCGGCTGTTTTTTTTCGCCTTGCGCCGGTTTTATGAGCGCTACAAAATCCGCTTCATTCAATTCCTGCCGAAGTACGAGCAGAGGCGCTTTTTTGTCTCCTTCACCGGTTGGCATGGCAGCGGTAAATACTGCCTGTTCCTTACCGTCGTGCATGAACCACAGGTTCAGTCCGCAACCGTCCGCGTCCCAGTGCGCCTTTCCGGAAGCGCCTGCCGGGTGCTGTTTTTTTACATCCGTGATGAACGGATATGCAAATTCGCCGGATGAAACAGCCGTACCGGAGTTTATGGCAACCGCCTTCCCCTCCGCGTGAAAAAACCAGTCATAGCGGTGCTTTTCCTTTCCTGCCACATGATCCCAGACGACGGCATAACCGTCCGTCAGCATGACCGACCGCGTCCATTCGCATCCTTCGATTTCGGAAGTCGTTGCCGACGCAAATTTAAAGGAGGGATGGATTTCGAAAGCGGTCAGGTTCCGGTCTTTGGCAGGCGGTTGATTTTTCCCGTCAATGACAAGGGTATTGTGCGACGGGGTGCTTTTCAGAAACTGATTCGATGCGGAGGCATATCCTGTTGTTCCGTAATCGGGCGCTACGATTTTTCCCCCGGCAAACAGGGTGATGCCCATTTTGTCAGGATGTCCGTGTCCCAGGTACGGGCCATAATCAAACGTCATCATCATTTCCCTGTCGGCCGGAAGGTTTGAGTTTTGCCTCAGTATGGCAATGCCCAGCGTCGGGAAATCGACGGATGAAAAAACAGGTGCGGCCAGCTTTGCCGGAAGTTCTTCACCGTACAGTACATTCCTGTAGTGTGCATCCAGCAGGTCTCCCGGCACGCCGCTTTTCCCGCCTTTGCGGATTCGGCGCGCAGCCCATGCAAATTCGGGCAGCCTGTAGCGGTAATAGCCGGCCGTATACTGATCCTGCGGCAGCCAGGAATCATACCAGCCATCGTTTATGGCTGCCAGCCGCATATCGGGATATGCGTACCAGAGCGGTGTTGCAAGCATTTTCCGGATGCCTTTCCCGTCTTTTATTTCCCAGTTGTATAAATCGTCGCCATGGTTGGCTGCCGCTTCAACAAACGAGAGGAAAGCGTTTAAGGGATAAAAGTGGTAGGTGTGTACCGATTCGGGCCACAGTCCGTCGTCTCCCAGCTGGTCACTGATCTGCGCCTTGAACTGTTGGGTCGCGTAATCAATGAAGCGCTGGTGGCGGGTAGCGTATCCCACGACGCCTACCGCCGAAAGATGCCATGAGCCCCAGTTGCCGCCGAGGCCGGAATTGGCAAGCATTTGTGCGGCAGGCCACAGCAAATCCTGTTCGATATGCGTCCGCTGACCGTCTGTCATGGCATTGTACAGCAGGTCGTATCCTTCGGCCAGGGGAATCATCACAACCGCTTCTTCAAGTGTTTGACGCAACAGGGTTTGACGCGGGTATGCGTCCGCATAGCGGGAAAGGATTTCGATGCCTTTCTCCGCATACTCCCTTTTCCCTTCGACGGCATAAACCATTCCCAGGTGACGGACAGCGCCACACAGCCAGTAGTGTATCAGGGCGCGCCGCACAGCCAGTACCTTGTCGTTGAGATACGTTTTCCCGCATACCGGACAGCGGCTGGGGACATTATCGCGGAATATTCTGTCGTCCGGGATTTCCAGCATCGTACCGTCGGTACAGAAAAAATCGTGAAACCATCCTCCCGTTTCGGGAATGACAGCCGGACGCTGCAGCCAGCGGTCGGCATCCGCTTTTACATATTTTTCGTAGATCGCCTTCCGTTCGGATTTCCCGTGCAGTATGTCTTCGCGGATAAAGTCAAGCCGTTCGCTGCCGACCGCCACACAGGGATGCGGAAGGGCATCGTATTTGCAGGGTTTGGCGCCGACGGCGGCGCCTTCCCTTTTTTCCAAATTCTGTCCCCACAGCATGGCAGGAACCAACAGGCAGACAATTAAAAGTTTCTTCATGTACCGTTCATTCGCCCTTAATCTAACTGAAGCAGCTGGAACCGGCTGCCGCGCAGGTTTTGCCGCGTAGAGACAAAATGTACCAGCAGCCCGGCTGATATTTCGGTTGGTTGCGTGATTTCAAATTCGACGGATTTGCTGCCGGTCTCGGTCGTGCTGACCGCCATTCCCGCGAGGGAAGCCGAAGCTATAGCCGAACTTATATTGTCCACATCGGGCAGCGTGTTTCCCCTGGCAACGACCAGGTATCTTGCATCATTTCCCGTATTGCCGATGGCATTGTCCGGCCCTCCGAAGTCGAATACAAGCTGATAACGGCCCGGGTCTATCGTAAATGTCTGGTATATTTTCCCGTTATTGATGGCCGGGTCGGTTGTCCACTGCTCGGCGCCCATACAGCCGCCGCCGTTCAGGTCGTCGTAACCGCCGTATCCGCCTTTATTTTTTACGGCATCATTGGTTATCCAGTCGCGGAGGATACCGTACCTGCTGCCGTCCCAGGAGGACCAGGCAAACGGGCGCCCGGTATTTTTCATATACCTGGACGTTACAACTTTCCGTGTGATTTTCAGCGGCTCCGGATCGGTATATAACGTGTCTATGGCCAGTGTATCGGGGAGATAGAGCGTCCGGATAAAATAGTCCACGCTTGTGTCGCCGGACCATTTGGTAACAGCCTCTTCCACGTCAATACGCTCGCCGAAGGTTTGACCGTTACGGACATAAAACAGTTCGACGGCAATTGCGCCGCCTATTACATCGGCTGCACCCCAGGTAATAGAGAGCGTCCCGTCTTCGACCATCTCACTGAACAGAACCGGACGGGGAAGCAGGTTGGAACGGAATTTTTCGCCATATACGGTGCCCAGCACTTCCGTCGCAATAGAGGCATTGCCTTCATCGTCATACAGCGTGATGAAAAAGGAATAAAGATTTTCGGGAAGGTTATCTATCAGAATTTCTACCGAATTCTGTTCCCTGGCAATATCCATCATGATGGAATCCGTATAGTTATTCCAGGATACTTTCGCCTTCGTCACGCTGGGCGATGCTCCTTTCAGCCAGGACAGTTTTATCCGGTTATATCCGGGATGGGCAACAGGATTTACCGGCTTTCCGGTATAGATCTTTCCGCCGGGGACAATGAAGTCCTTATAGACGCTTTCCATGTCCTTGCAGGTAGTGAAACATACGATTGCAAGTACCCCTGCGGTGTATTGAATAATTTTTTTTAGCTCATTCATAAGTCTGTTTGTTAAGAAATAAAAGATAAATACTCTGGGTTGTGTTAATTTGAAATCAAAAGAGCCGGTTTTGCCTTTCCGTACATGTACGGATTGATGAAATCAACTGATTTGGCCTTTCCGTACATGTACGGATTCATGAATCGAACCTTTTTTGGCCGGTCGCTCCATACACCGGAACATATACAAAAAAACGTCACACTTTGTTTATTTCGCATCACCATGTCATTTTACTATCTGTCCCCAGAATGACAGTTCATTGAGCGAATAAAATTTGCCGCCGCCACCACGGATCGTCAGCACTTTGAAACGCATGTAGCGCACGGCGGGAATCCCGACAGGAAAACTGTAGTCTTCGCCGGCCCGCTCATATTCCATATCTTCGGCCGTATAGGTAGGATCCGGAAGGCCGGAAGGCTTGAAACTTTCGAAATGTCCCAGCAGAATCCATTTATCCCAGTCGTCCACCAGTTCGTTAGACCCCCATATTTCAAAGTCTTTCACCCAGTCAGGTACGTAAGGATATCCAATACACTGAAACAGCCTCATCCGGCCGAAAACAACCGGTTGTTGCATGTCCATTGTAAACCATTGGGGGTAGGTGTCATCTTCGGATTTATACCAGGTATCGCCGGCTCCGACCTTGCCGTCAAACAGCCTGTCTACCGAATTTGTTCCCTGTCCTTTGTTTTTATCACTCGGCAACGATACTAATTTAAAATTAGAATAGGGAATCGGTTCTTCAAACAGGGGCGTCAGGTTTTTCACCAGCGTGTCGGACTTGTTATTCCAGCGGTCGCGTATGTATATGCCGAAATCTGCGGCTTTTGCTTCCATGTCCCGTATGGCAAAATTACCCTCGAGGGAAGACGTAAAATGCGGCGCCAGTTGAAACCATTCCCGGTTGCCCGTTGTGTCGGCCATGACAAAAATAGCCAGATCGGCCTGGGCTTCATTTTTATAGGTTATTTGTACCCCGCCGAAAGTAACGTCGAGGGTCAAGGTTTTAAACGCACTTTTCACGGGAGGAAGATCCGGCCTTACATTAACGGTAATGGGGGCCGATTCTTTTTCATTCCGCCCGACACTGTAGATATTCACCTTATATTCCGTCGTATCGCCGAAGCCTACCAGATACAGGCTGTCCTGATAGGAGGAAGATTTGGCCTCGCGATAGACGCCCGGCTGAATTTCATAAACGGCTTTCACATACGACAGCGATTTGTCTTCCGGCAGTTTATAAGTAACAATCGCACCGCCAGGAATGCTTTCCCATTTCACATCGTGTACCTGTCCGGGTATCGCGGCATCCGTATCCGGATACGAAAGATGCTCTTCTTCCTTGCAGCCATACCACCCAATCAATACCAACGCTGACAGCGTCATAAAAATATTTGTTTTCATAGCTCTTAATTATATAGTTATTAATTACCAGCCCAAATTCTGTATTAAATTCGGGTTTACGGAAATTTGATTATCATTAATCGGCCAAAAGTAGTCTTTTGATCCGAAAGTTTGATCAAACAAGGTCGCTTTTCTGTAATATGCTTCGGCGCTTTCCTGCTGCCTGTCCCAGCCCTGTACCGGATTGTTCAGGATCCCGGCTGCTGTTTTCCAGCGGCGCAAATCCCAGAAACGCTGCCCCTCGAAAGCCAGCTCGTTCAGCCGCTCGCTGCGGATGATCTCCCGCAGGCCCGACTGCGACCTGTATTTGTCCGGCGTTATGGAATAATTGTCCCAGGCATCTTCGACCGTGGGCAATCCCGCTCTTTCGCGGACGCGGTTCAGGTATTGGTATACGTCTTCACCCGGGCCTTCCGCTTCGTTGAGCGCTTCGGCATACAGCAGGTAGAGATCCGCCAGCCGTATGACCGGCCATGGATAACCACTTACGGAATAGGTTCCCGATCCGATCACGTTTTCAAAATGAATCAGTTTCTTAATGTAATATCCCGTAACGGTGCTTCTGTCGCTGCCGGCCGCATGACGCTGCCCCTTTTTGGTCTGTACGTAAAACAAATCACTCGGCTTGGCATTGTCATAGATTCCCTGCCCGTACCAGATGCCTCCGTCGAAGCCCAGGGAGGCATAAAACCTCGGTTCGCGGTCGAAATGCATGTATACGGTGGTATAGCCTTCGCGAATGTACAGGCCTTCCGCCGCCGTGCTTTCCCGCAGCGTGTAACGGTTGTTGTAGTCCCAGGTTTTGTCTTCACTGATCGGGACTCCGTGGCGGGTGTAAAACTGTTCCACTATTTTCAGCGTGGGCGAATAGTCGCCGCGCGGGGTAGTATTCGATAGATATAGCGGATTCAACGGCGGAATCGCCGATCCCTGGATGGCGCAGTAACTCTGGGTATTGGCCCAGATCACCTCGCTGTTCCACCGCTCGCAGACGCTGTTGCGAATACTCAGCTGATGCCGGATCGTATCCGTAAGCCTGAACTGCTGGTAAATCTCCGGATACACGTACAGTTTCATGGCGTCATAATCGCATACTTCAATCGCTTTCCGGCATGCATCCATTGCCAGGCGCCATTTTTCCGCATCATATTCCTGATTGAACAGAGGCTGTCCGCCCGGATATTTTAAAGTGGCCTGATCCGTATTGCCATTGTATAAATCGCTGGCAGCCGTTACCAGGATTTTGGCTTTCAACGCCAGCGCAACCGGCTGTGTGATACGGCCGGCCTCCTGTTGCCTGTTCAGCGTGTAAACGCTCGGTTCAAGAAATTCTACGGCTTCATCAATTAAGTTGACGATGTATGCAAAGCACGAATCTACCGGATCCCGAACGGTTTTCACCTCGTCGATACTTGCATCAACGGGCATGTTTTCCTTTATTAACGGTACCGGCCCGTACATCTGTACCAGGTAGAAATGGTAATAGGCCTTGAGTACCTTTACTTCCGCTATCCATTGATATCTTTCCGTTTCATATATATCGGGCACATTGTCAATATTTTCCAGAAAGATGTTACAGTCGCGCAATCCCCGGTATAAGTTTACCCAATAGTTATCCCCGTACGGGCTTGTTTTACTCTGGTATCCCCTTGCCAGGCTGAAGTACGCACTTCCCTGATTATTCAGCCGCCAGATCTCGTCTCCGCCTTCCATTGCGGGATCCTGTCCCGGATTGCCGTGCCGCGGCAAATACGAATAACAGGTAAACAAATATCTCTCCGCTTCATTTCTCATGGCAAAAGCATGGCTCAGCGTGGTTACGTTGTCGGGAATCAAACCCAGAAAATCCGAACAGGATCCCGATAATAATACAATCAGCCAGCCCAACAGGAAACGATTTGTGTATATTGCTTTCATTTTATTTAAATTTAAATGGTGTTTTATTGTTAAAATCCAATATTCAAGCCAACGTTGAATGTTTTCTGCAACGGATAACCCAGGCCTTTACCTCCCATTTCCACGTCCCACATCTTGAAGCGGCTCAACAGGAATAAATTAGTTCCCGTAAAGTAGATCCTGAGATTATCCATCCTCATTCTATTCAAGACTTTCTGAGGCAGGGTATACCCTATCTCCATCTGTTTCAATCTTAAAAAAGACCCGTCGCGCATAAACCAGGTATTGGTCTGGTTATTGTTTGATATGACGGTTGTGCTCAACCTGGGCCACAGCGCATGGATGTTCCGGTTGTCTTCCGACCAGTAATTGTCGGCATACGCCTTCAGCAACTGGGTTTCATTATAAAACGGGGATGTTTCCGAATAATTGATCCAGAACGACTCGTTTGCCAGCCCCTGGAAAAAAGTCGAAAAGTCAAATCCCTTATATCCCGCCGAAAACCCGAATCCGTAGACGATTTCAGGCAACGTCGGGTTTCCTATCGGCACCTGGTCGGCTGCCGTGATGATATTATCCCCGTTTACATCCAGGTATTTGATGTCACCGGCTTTATAATCTCCAAACTGAACGGGTGCATTGGCTACTTCCGCTTCATCAATGAACAGCTTTTCCGCTATGTATCCCCATGACTGGTAAATGGAGGAACCGACCCTCGAACGCCACCATTCCTGATAATTCGGCTCTTCATACACCTCATAACTGCTGGTAGCGTAAGTGAAATTACCCCGGGCCGTAACCCACAAGCTGTTTCTCCATGCCTGCTGGTAGTCGACGGATATATCGGTTCCCCTGCCGGAAGCTTCTCCTACATTGGCGCGGATTTTATAGATGCCCGAAGTGTTCAAGCCGGTCGTATTGGGAATCGTCGTGCGATCCATGAGGATATTCTTCCGGTATTCGTTAAAATATTCGGCAATAACATTCACTTTTCCCCACAATCCTACTTCCAGAGCGAAGTTCTTTTTTTCGGAAACTTCCCATGTGATGTCATCGTTGGCATACCGGTCTACGGTAACGCCGTTTTTTTGGTATGAACCGGCATTTTCCCCGAATGATGCCGCCTTATTGGCATCGTTCATGTTCACGATCGAAATAAAGAAGAACCTGTCTTCCGCAGAACCGATCGCATCATTTCCGGCCAGTCCGTAGGATGTTCTTAAACGAAGGTTGGATATCGTTTGTTTCATGGGTTCCCAGAACGCTTCGTTGGAAATACTCCATGCCAGGCCGCCGGACGGGAAAAAGCCGAACCTGTGCGATTTGTGAAAACGCTCGGAGCCATTGTATCCGAAATTAAATTCGGCAAAATAACGGCTGCCGTAAGAATAGGTGGCACGCCCGGAAAGCCCGATGTTCCGGTAAGGCAGTGTCTCCTGAAAAGAGCTTACATTTGCCTCCATCCTGTCCTTCAAAATAAAAATCAGCAAACCGCTCACGCCGTGCTTTTCGGCAAATGTCCGGCTATAATCCACTGCGGCCTCAAAATACATGTCGGAATCTACCGTTTTCTTTCCTTCGGCCCAGTCGAGATATTCCGAACCGGAATCTTCATTCAAGCTGGTCAACTGATAATCACCGGTGACCGGGTCCGTATAGGCTAATTCGTAAAAATACGGTCTGTACCCGCGGGTTATTTCATAATAGGAATCGCGCGTTACGTTAAACATGGCCCTGGCTTTAAGCCCTTCCGTAATCATACTCAGATCCTGCTTTAAATCAACCTGAGCAAGCATTTGTGAACGGTTATAGTCTTTGTAGCCCCTCACCATTTGAGCGTAAGGATTGATATACTGGGCACGGTCATAGTTGCCGAACATAATGTGATTCACATACTTATATCTTTCCGTTGTGGGATAATAGGCGGGAAACAGCACCGGATTGGAATGCATCACCAGCGTGTACATATCGGAACCGCTGCTTAACGGACCTGTGTAATTGTCAAAATTCCCGTTTAGCCGGACAATCATTTCCGTACTTTTTGTGAGATCAATATTAATATTCGACCGCAAGGTGTATTTCTGCAGGTTGATATTGTTATTGAAATTGTTTCGCTTGTCGACTTCCAGTATCCCGTTATCCTTACTGTAAGATGCCGACACAAAATACCGGGCGATGGTTCCTCCTCCGCTTACATTCAGGTTGACGCGCTGGTTCGTGGCATAATCGCGAAAAAGCAATTGATACCAGTCGTTTGCCGGGTAAAGTATCGGATCCGTCCCGGCTTCCGTATAGGCGATTTTCCTGTCCGAATAACGCGTAATTCCCAGCGGATCCCGTGTCAGTACGGCTTCATTGGCTAATCGCATGTAAGTTACGGGATCTGCCAGTTTTATATTTTTGGTAGGAGTAGATACCGAATTTTCTATCCTGACGCTCAACTTCGTCTTACCCTCGCTTCCCTGCTTGGTCGTCACCAGAATCACGCCATTGGCGCCGCGAGCGCCGTATAAAGCCGTCGCTGTGGCATCTTTCAGGATACTGAAACTGGCGATATCGTCGGTATGAATGCGGGCCAAATCGGTGGTTGACAATTCAATCCCGTCAATCAGGATCAATGGACTTGTTTTATAGCCGAAAGTCGTTACGCCACGCACGAAAAAATCCGCATTGTCCTGTCCGGGTTCTCCGCTCCGCTGATAGGAAATGATACCGGCAAGATTACCGGCAAAAGAGGTAGTCAGGTTACTGGAAGGAACTTTCAGTTTTGACGGATCAATTGTTGTAATCGACGCCACCACGCTTTCTTTCTTTTGCATGCCGAAAGCCACAACGGTCACTTCGTCAAGCTCGTTTGCTTTGACCTCAAGCCGGATGTTAAATTCATTTTTATCGCCTACGGTTACCGTATACGTCTGATAACCGAGGTAATTAATCTCCATAATATCGGCAGGCTTCACTTCGATCTTGAATTTCCCGTCTAAATCGGTTATTACGCCGCGTGTAGTGCCCTTAATGGCTACCGTAGCGCCGGGGACAGGCTCGTCGTTCTCGTCAAACACCGTCCCTGTAACCCATTTATCGGATTGATTGAAGACCGTTGACATTGGGCTAACTTCGGTTTTACCTGCTTCTTCAAGGTAGACGACTACCTGTTTGCCCACTATGCGATAATTCAGCATTGTGCCGGCAAACAAACGGTCAAGGAGTTGATCAATGGCGGTATTTTCCATATCAATACTGACCTTTCTGTTCGTTTCGGCATGGACATTGTTACTCCAGGCGAAAGCGTAATCGCTGTTCTTTTCAATCTCTGCAATTACCTCCCGGATGGTCATGTCTGTTAAACGTATCGAGAGATTGACGCCCTGCGAAAAAACGTTATCGGCAGATACGGTACAGATACCAATCACTAATAATACTATTGTTGCTTTCATCCTTATAATTAGATGTTCATAGTCCCCGGATGTTTTTTTTCTTCCGGAATTGAATAGGATTTTAAAAAAAATCATACTTTTGCATGGTTTTAATTGTTATTAAATTTGTTTAGAGATGAATTTGATTACAATCCGCCGGACGGTATCTGCGGTACTGTCCGGCTTTTTTGTTATCGCGGGCATTTGTAGATTCACACTGCTTACCCGTAACCAGTATAAATGTTGTAGCCGGTGCATTTGTTCTTTTATGTGTCTCTCGCTCTCATAATCTTTGGCATTAAAGGTTAATAATCATATTTACTCGCATTTGATAAAAATTGTTTTTCCGTCCCGTTCGTATTTGGCTGACATGAGCAGGGCCACGGTTTCCATGACTTCATACGTGTTTTCGACCAGGATTATCTTACCGGAACAGGTTTTACCGGCCAAATCGACGTCGTCGCTGACCCGGAACGAAAGATTGTAGTAACGTTCCAGTTGTCGCAGCATTTCTTCCATTGGCGTATCGTCGAGCAGGATATAACCGTTTTTCCAGCTCAAGTATTCCGTGACGTCGACAACGGATGTATTCCATTCGTCCTGCGTACATGTCAGCATGTCATTTGGCCGGAGGAATGTTTCGTCACGCGAGGCGCTTTTGACGCTAACTTTACCTTCAACAAGCACTACCCGGTGCATTCCGGCGTCACGATAGGCGGAGATGTCGAACTTTGTACCATAAACCTGCACATCAAAATCATCTGTATGGACAAGAAACGGTTTCCGTATATCCTCTGCTACTTCCAGGTATATTTCACCGACAAGCCTGACTTCACGGAATTTGCCCGTGAATGTAGCAGGAAATTCGAGTACCGACCCGGAGTTGAGCCAAACTTTTGTTCCGTCCGAAAGTTCGAGCTGCGACCGTTTGCCGTAGGGGACTACCAGTGTCTGTTTCGCTGTTTTTTCCGTTTTGACGACAATCGCCGATTCGTTATCGGCTTCGTGTATGGTTGTCTTACCGTCTTCATCGATGCTGATCTGCACATCTTTTGCAAATGTTTTTGTTTCCCTGTTTATTATCAGGTGGATATCCTCGGCTTCGAGGTTTTCGCAAACGATGGTGTAAGTGGAATCCGGTTGATCTTTGCTTTTATATACATTATTATAGATATATAATGCCGCCATGAATATGATACAGGCAGCTGCGACATAACGAACAAAAACCTGTACGGCATGTCGCCTCGTGCGGAGGGACAGGGTCGCCTTGATACGTTGCAGGAGGTGTTCCGTATCGCCCGCATCAGGCCGTATTTTGTTCAGGCGTAAACGGGAAAACTTGCTGATCGCTTTTTCAAATTCCTCTTTTACAGCAGGATTGGCTGACACAAACCCGTGCCAATATGCTTCCAGTTCGCTGTCGCGTGTCAGTCGCCAGAGAAGAAATTTTTCGTCGTTCAGAAAATCTTTGTCCTTTTTCATATCTATATGACGACGAACGTTCATTTTTGTTCCCTCTTTTTCTCAAAAATGAATTAAAAATAACAGAGATACTTTCCAGGCCTGTTCGCGCAGTTTGCTTATTGTTTTGTGAATCAATTTACGGCATGATGATTCCGTGATACACATTATTTGCGATATTGATTCATAATCAAAGTTTTGTTCGTATCTGAGCCAGATGATTTCGCGCTGCCGGTCGGTCAGGTTCTTCAGCAGTTGTTCGACCTTCCTTTTGAGTTGTGCCTGTTCCTCGTCTTCTATCAGTTCGTCTTCGACGGAAGTTTCAATTCTGAACGGTACCATTTCTGCGATTTCGTCCACAGGTGCCGGCGTATCATGCCGGGTTTTACGAATATCAAGCAAACGGTTTTTTACGGAGCGGAAAAGGTATGCACGGATATTAGCCACATTTCCGACAAGCGGTTTTTCAGCACATATCCGGCAAAACACGTCGTGGATTGCATCCATTGAAGTGTCACTGTCAAAACCGAAACCGATTGCGTATGCAAAAAGTTCGTTGATATGTGCACGATACAGTACGTCTATTTGTTTATTATGCCGGTCTGTCATTTGTGATTAGATTTTCTCTGTAAAAACAAGTTCATTAAATCTGAAATCGCCAATAAATACCGAACGCACATAACGGAACTTATCCATAAAAACAGGACAGGCATAACTTTTATCCGATAAAAAATTTCGCATAAAATCGGGACAAAATTCAGCCGGAAATAAAGGATGATAAAGCAGGTATCCGAAAAGTAAAGAATTATTTTTGTATATTCGCGCGCGCGACCGGCTAACCTGCGCGTCTCTCTCTCTCTCTCTCTCTCTCTCTCTCTCTCTCTCTCTCTAAGAAATTCACGATAACATCCAAATTACGGATGTTAAAAAGAGTTGTCAGGGCATAGAATATGGAGAGACACATCATTTGTCGTTAATTTTGAGTTTTCTCTGCAAAAATAAAATATTTTTTTGTCATTTAACAGCAATGATGCCAGAGATTTTCATCATGGGAGAATACTTCCTTAGTTTACGCCAAAATCCGACAATTTTTTCTTCAACTTTTTTGCCGTTTTCAAGTCCCTATCGACAACACTTTCTTGATGCTGCTGTTTTCAATTACAGCGATATCCCTGATGCCTGTACCACGAACAGGCATCCATAATATCTTTTTCGTCAAACCGGAATGACATCCTTTGTAATACATGGCATAGTCGCCAATAAACTGACGGCCACATACTTTGCACAAACAATTTTGCTTATTCGATATTTTTTTGCCGTTTTTCTTTACTGTACTTTGGCAATCGGGGCAATGGTTATTGAGCCTGTTGAAATATGGAGGGTAATTTTTATTTGCATTTATAAAAATACCAATTCATCACCTGATTGCCAAATATTTAATGGAGCATACTTTTTACATCACCACCAAAACTCCCTATTAATGAGTAAGTGCCTTCTGTTATATTCGTATCTTCTATCTCGCCTGTAGCATTGTTCAGTATCTTAATACCATTGTTACCACAAAAATATGTCCTGTCATTTGAAGCTATACCCATTGCATCATAAGTACCTGTTGTTATGTTTGTATCTTCTATTACTCCCGTGTCATCGTCTAATACTTTTATGCCGTATTGGAGGCTGCAAAAATACGTCTTGTCATTTGAAGCTATACCAACTGACCAATAACTGCCTGTCGTTATGTTCGTATATTCTATCTCGCCTGTGTCATCGTCCAATACTTTTATGCCGCTGTTTTGACTGCTAACATACGTCTTGCCGTTAGAAGCTATACCCATTGCATTATAACGACCTGTCGTTATATTCGTGTCTTCTATCTCGCCTGTGTCCCTATTCAGTACCATTATGCCGTGACTGTCGCTGCAAAAATACGTCCTGCCATCTGAGGCTATAACCACTGCCCAATACGTGCCTGACACTACATTCGTACCCTCAATTTGCCCCGTGTCTTTATTCAGTACTTTGATGCCTCTGCCGTTATTGCCACAAAAATATGTTTTGCCATCAGAAGCTATGCCCATTGTTAGATAGCCGCCCGTAGTTATATTCGTTTCTGCAACCTCGCTGCTCACAATTTCGGGGTTCGGCACTTCCTTTACGTAGCCCTTCAACACTTCGGGACTTACGCCGCCGCCGCCCGCCTTAAAAGAGCCGATAAAGCTGTTTAACAGCGCTACGCACTCCTGCGCGTCCGTCTGCTGAACGTCATCGATGTATATTTCGCTTGCGTTAACAGGATTTACCGTTATGTTCGACAGCCATTTCCCCTCTGTCGTGATTACTACCTTGCCGTCTCTTGACGATGCACAACTCCTTCTTTTTCCCGAATTTCTTTAAACTTTTTACGACAACTTGTCTCGTCGGGATAGCTGGTTACAAAATTCAATAAATTCATATATCCTCTAATTTATATGCAAATATAATCTTTTTAGGTAAACTATCCGACATTCATTTTGATTTTATTACCTTTGCCGTAATTCTCAAAATCAAAGAACAGATTTCGAGAAAGACATAATTAACGAAGCGTTTTAATATTACTTTGCTTTAGAAAATCGCCAATTTTCAAGTCACACAAGGTAAAGACGGCAAGCGTTCGTGTTTCTTATTAGTATGTAATTGCTTTATGTACAATAAGAAGCGCGGGATTGTTGTTCGCATTTGTGTGACGGGTGTTTGGCGATACCTATAAAGCAGATGGAATATTAACAGTTCCCGCGCTTTCTATTTTAAATTATTACTGTCCGGTAAAAAACGGGATAGGCAAAAAAGCAATGCTCAACGGCTGTAAAATTGCGGTTGAGTACTGTTTTTTTAATGTACAAGCCCCCTTTAATCAAAAAGTGTCGGTTCGGGGGGCGATTCATCGGCTTGTTGGAGTATTAGCTGCCAGTCTTTTTCCGGATGATTGAAGAAGCTGTAAAAATCGATGTAGTACATTAGCAAAATCCTGACCATTGTAGCCAATCCGGAAAAGCTCCACGATTTAGTAAGTCCTTTTTGCAT
>JAISCL010000059.1 GCA_031265585.1 Tannerella sp.
TGGTATTTAAAAATCTATGACAGCGGTAAATATTGCACCTTTCCGCACGCCATCGAATTTTTGAACAGAAAATACGAAGATATTTTCCCGATTTTAACGTCCTATCCTCAGTTGGAGAACTATTTAAGTCCGTTCATGGACGCATGGCAGGGCGGAGCCGCCGACCAGTTGCAGGGGCAGATAGCGAGCGCTAAAATCCCGTTGTCCAGAATGATAAGTCCCCAACTATACTGGGTGATGACAGGAAATGATTTCACCCTCGACATCAACAATCCCGATGAACCGAAAATCCTTTGCGTGGGCAACAATCCCGACCGTCAGAACATTTACAGCGCAGCTTTGGGATTGTATAATTCCCGTATTGTCAAACTGATAAACAAGAAGGGACAGTTAAAGTCTTCGGTCATCATCGACGAGCTACCGACAATCTATTTCAGAGGATTGGATAACCTGATTGCCACCGCCCGAAGCAACAAAGTGGCCGTCTGTCTGGGCTTTCAGGACTTTTCTCAACTAAACCGCGACTATGGCGACAAGGAAAGCAAGGTCGTACAGAACACGGTGGGGAATATCTTTTCCGGTCAGGTAGTCGGCGAATCGGCCAAAACACTCTCCGAACGTTTTGGAAAAGTACTGCAAAAACGCCAGTCCATGACCATCAACAGGCAGGACAAGTCCACCTCCATATCCACGCAGTTGGATTCGCTGATTCCGGCAAGCAAAATCAGCAACCTCACGCAGGGCATGTTTGTGGGTTCAGTGAGCGACAACTTCGACGAGCGTATCGAACAGAAGATTTTCCACGCCGAAATTGTAGTCGATAACGCGAAAGTCTCCGCCGAAACAAAAGCATACAAAAAAATCCCCGTCATTGCCGACTTCACAGACGACGCAGGAAACGACGTGATGCAGCAGGTTATCGAACACAACTACAACCAAATCAAAGCCGATGTGAAACAGATTGTGGCTATCAAGCTGGCAAGGATTGAAAACGACCCCGACTTGCAGCATCTGATTAAAAAAGAATGAAAGACGGTATCTGGTATTCGGTCAGGGGGAAAATCGCCGAACGAGGTTGTCGATACGAAAGATGCAACAATAATCACCTGCACGTGTGTCGATACACTGTTTGAGGTAAAAGGTTCGATCATTAAACAGACGGGCTGGCGGGCGGTTTTTGCAGAAAAGGAAGAAGTGGAAAACCGAAAACTGCTACGCTGCTTTTTTTTACAATACACAGATAACGCAGATTTAAAAGATGAACGCAGATTATCTATAAAAATCCTGATAATCTGCGTCATCTGCATGCCATGGGAATCAATTTTTGCAGCGTCTATTCATGGGCGTGGCTATTAGCATTTTCCAGTTCAAGCAGCTTTTTCTTTCTCCATATTCCTCCGCCGTAGCCTGTTAGCGTTCCGTTTGTTCCGATAACCCTGTGGCAGGGCAAAATAATGGAAATTCTGTTTTTGCCGTTTGCATTGGCAACAGCCCTGACTGCCGACGGTTTGCCGAGCGCTTCGGCCTGTTTTGCGTAGGATATTGTAGCGCCGTATGGAATATTCAATAACCCGAGCCATGCCTGCACCTGAAAATCCGTACCCGCCAAATCCAGCGGCACACTAAATTCCCGAAGTTCCCCTTTGAAATACCTTTCCACCTGTTCCCGAAGCGTATCAAAATGGACACTCTCACGCTCTACAAGCGGAGCTTTCAGCAAGACAATTAGCTGCTTCAATTGCATTTCAAGCATTTTATAATCGGCAAACTCAAAGAGACAGATTCCCTTACCTGTTGCGCCGGCTATCATTGTACCCAACTCCGTTTCGACGCGAGTTACACAGATGACATTTTTGTAACTGTCCATATCGGAGCCAATCACTTTTTTGAATCTGCCGTTTAACTCTCCCAGGGAAATACAGTCGAACACATTTTTCTCATTACCCCCGTATTGCGACTGTTGAAACACACTGTCAGTCCGGTATATCTGTTGAAATACGCTGAATGTCAGGTTATAGTTTTTTGAAATCCATTCATTGACCTGTTCCGGCTCCAGTCCCATTTTTTTAATATCCGTATCGTTTATTTCAACAGAAGGATTATTTTCCATACAGTTCAATAACCGACTGATATTTGAGGGGCGTTTTTCTTCCAGAGGCCTGCACATTTTGCACGCTCTGTACCCGTTAAGAAGTGCGCTCTCTACAGAGGGGAAAAACTCGACATTCTCTATTTTAGGTTTAGCCGGACATGTAGGACGGCAAAATATTCCTGTCGTTTTCACGGCTACAATAAATACGCCTTCAAAAGAAGCATCCCTTTCAACAGACGCTTTGTAAAATATTTCTCTTTTCGTATGCATGGTCTAATATTGCCAATTAAAACAACTCTTCAAATCTTTGCGATTTAATGATTGATTTAAAAAGTTTCTCTGCATAAGCATACGTCTTTGCCTGTAACGCTCCACCACTGCTTATCCTTTTAACGCCGAGCCGCGCCAGCTCTTCGTATGAAGGCACTCCCGGTAAAGCGTAAGCATTTAGAGGGAGCTTTGTAGATGAAACAATCCTGCGAATATCCTCCGCCTTGGAAATTCCGGGTAGAAATACGCCGTTTGCACCGCATTTTTCTGCCATTATTACACGCTCCGCAGCATCACCAAGAGCATCGCTACGTCCCAGTAAATAAGAATCTATACGGGCATTCACGAATAGATCGCTTTGCTGCGCATTCAGATTTTTACGGATACCGGAGAGTATATTCCCAAAATCTGAAATGCCGATTTGTGTTCGGGAACCGTTAACGACAACGCTGTCTTCGATATTTATACCTGCCACACCCAAGTCGATTAACTTTTGGATATTCCGGTTAATCTCATCGGCATTTCGCGAATAACCCCCTTCAATATCAACAGACAAAGGTATGCTTATCCGTTTAGTTATCCTTTCAACGATGAAAGAAACTTCATCAAAAGAAAGGCATTCTCCATCCTCGTATCCAAGCATATTGGAAATGGCTGTACTGGAAGTTCCAACTGCCCGATAGCCCGAATCCTGTGCAAGTCTTGCACTTTGAGCGTCCCAAATATTCCCGAGAATAAAAGGATACTCATTTTCATGTAACTGTCTAAATGTACTTGTACTCATAATAATTTATCTTTAAATTTGTTTATACTTTTCGTATGCACGGTTTTTATTTTAATTTTAAGTAATCGTTCGAATCCTGCGGCGCCTGTGTCCTGTCCCTGTCGGTATATTCTCGGATAACCGAAACCACGCTGATATGGTATTTTTCGAACAGGGAATCGTGGCCTGCTTTCTGGCTTTCCCTGTGAGCGACTTGATTACGCCATTTTGTTGCCGCTTCTTCATTCTCCCATACCGACAAACTAAGCAGTTTCCCTTCTTCATTCAGGCTTGAAAAACGTTCAATGCTTATAAATCCGTCCATTTGCGACAGCATGGGTTTCAAGTTTGCCGCAAGCGACAGGTATTCGTCCATGCCCTCTTTCTTCGGCTTCACTTCAAAGATAACAGCTACCTTACCCGATGATTTACCGTAACTGCCGGATAATTTGTTTAATTTCTCGACAGTCATGGTTTCGTTATAAATGCCTGCACAGACGGTGTACCGGTAGCCGGGAACGGGATAAATGTACGACACTTTGCGGATACCGGCAGTCGTACCCGGTTTTGGCCAGATAAATTCTATCCAGCCTCCGCCCTGCTGCGCTGCCTCGCACAGTTCGATTCCGTAATGTTTGCCGTTCCAGTCCAAATGTTCGCGGATATTTCCGCCCTGACGTTCGGGGAAGGCTGGATTGGATAACACCAGACTTTCTTCCACATCAATAACGAAAATGTACGTGTCTTTCCACGTAAATTCGGACTTCGGGTCACGAAGAATTTCAAGACCCTCTTTACCTGTACTTTTCAGCAGTTCGGCTGCCTTATGTACCTTTTCAATGACCTCCTGCGGAGATGCGATTTCACTCTTGCTCATGTTTTGCGAAAATGCTTTTGACGTGTAAGTTACACATGCTAAAATTAATAAAAATGCTCTAATTTTCATTGTCTTAAAATTTAAATTAATGGTGCAAAGGTAGTGGGGCCTGTCGGTCTGGACAACCCGAAACTTGCTGTTTTTTTATAACGCAACGAGCGCAAAATCGAAACTTGCCGCAGCTTCGACTGCAAATACAGCAAAAAACGGGTTGTGGACATAAGCGCTTACATCTAATTTTGCAGATATATTGGATTGAAAATAAAAAATATATGATTCTTAATATAAGCGGAAGAACAGACATAGTCAATCACTACCCGGACTGGCTATTCAGGCGTTTTGAAGAAGGTTACGTCCTCTCTCGAAACTCTTTATTTCCCAATTCGGTCACACGTTACGAACTGACCCCGGATAAAATTGACTGCCTTATTTTCGGCTCTAAAAACTATACGCCTGTCATTGACCGCATCAGCGAAATTGCAGCAAGGTTCAACACCTACTTTTACTATACAATTACCGCCTACGGTAAAGACATAGAGCCGGGCGTACCCGACATAGATGCAAGTATAAATACCCTGCTGAAACTCTCCGAAATTGTCGGATTTCAGCGTATTGCATGGCGTTATGACCCGGTGCTGCTTACGAAGGACTATACCGTAAAACGGCATTTTGAAACCTTTGAATATATGGCGAGGCGATTAGCCGGACACATTGACCGCTGCATATTCAGTTTTGTGGAAATGTACAAAAAACATGAAACCAACTTGCCGGAACTGATACCTCTAAAAATCGGCGAACCGGACGAAATAGCACGGGGACTCGGTAAAATTTCCGGAAAGTATGGCGTCACCTTACAAACCTGCGGTTCTGACGAAAATTATGCACGGTATGGAATTATAACTTCCAGTTGTGTTACTCTGGATATTTTGGGACGGTCAAACTGCCTTCAATTCCGCAATCTGAAACACAGAGGCTTCCGTAAAGGCTGTCACTGTATCGAAAGCAGGGACATCGGCGCACTTAATAGCTGCCTTAATGGTTGTAAATACTGCTATGCCAACAAAAATGCCCAACTGCCCCGCGAGAATTATAAGCTTCACGATAAGGACTCGCCTCTATTAATCGGGCATTTAAAACCGACAGACAGACTGCAGCAGGGCGCACAAAGAACTTTCTTAATGCATGAAAAGGATTCGATTTAGCAGGAAACGGGTTGCGGCTATAAATATCTGTATGTAATTTTGCAATTTATTTTTCAGTAAAACAGGACATGAATTATGGATGAAATATTTATATACGGAGACAGGGAAGTCGCTCATCTGAAAAAGGTTGACCCCGCTCTCGGCGCGATAATAGACCAAATCGGACACATTGAGCGTGCGGTTATTCCCGACCTGTTTACCGCGCTTGTCAATTCCATTGTCGCGCAGCAAATATCAAGCAAGGCAAAAGACACCGTCTGGAAACGGATGATGGAGCGTTTCGGGAAAATTACGCCGGAAACGGTTTGTGCAGCAAGCGCGGAAGATATTCAGCAATGCGGAATGTCGATGAGGAGGGTAAATTACATAAAGGAAGCGGCGTCCTCGGTGCTGTCCGGTGAACTGGATATTGAAGCGCTCCACACGATGCCCGACGATGAAGTATGCCGCCGGCTGTCCGGTCTGCCCGGTATTGGAGTATGGACAGCCGAAATGCTGATGACCTTTTCAATGCAGCGTCCCGACATTCTGAGCTGGGGCGATTTGGCTATCCATCGCGGGATGAGGATGCTTTACAGACATCGCAAAATCGACAGGGAACTGTTTCAAAAGTACAGGCAGAGATACTCGCCTTATGCGACCGTCGCTTCGCTTTATTTATGGGCGATTGCAGCCGGGGCATGTAACCTGAAAGACTGCGCGACGCCGACCGGCACACAAAAGAAGAAACCGAAAAATAAGCAGCAATGAGCACACAGGTAATAAAAACGAAGGCGAAACCCTTTCGATTAATTACAGCTTTGCCGAAAGTCCGTTTGTAAACATTCTCATCGCGGCGACGCCAAAAGGCATTTGCCACATGGCATTTGCAGAAAACGAACAGGAAGCGTTGAACTGAAAGCAGCCCTGAACAAAGCCTCGAAGGCAGGAAAATCAGTCACATAATGAAAACGGCAGGCTTGCAGGAGAATGCAGTTCATCCGGGCAGTTGATATTTCTAAGCAATGCAAAGTTAGCAAGAATCGGATTTTATATGCCCCGCAAACAACCGACCTTTGCATCATTAAATAAATGATAAATGATAATAAGAACAATTTTAAAAACAGAAGGATTTCATGGATAATTTAGAAAGAAACAAGCAAATTGCAACCCGTTATTTCGAGGAATTTTGGAACAAAGGCAATACAGCCATTGTCGATGAACTTTGCGCCCCCGACATTCATGTTTGGGCTCCGCTTGTGGGAGATTACAATGACCGTGAAGAAGTGAAGGCATTTATCGCCCCGATTCACGACGCTATCGAAGGCTATCACTTCGATATGACCGCCCCACTTATTGCGGAAGGAGATACCGTACTTTGTCGCTGGCATGCAAACGGTGTTGTGAAAAAAGACATCGGATTTTTCCCCGGCAATGGAACGGCCATCGACTTCACAGGTGTCGCCATCTACAAAATCGTCAATGGCCTTATCGAAGAAGAGTTCACCGAAGAAGACGGGATGAAAGTGTTACAACAGCTTGGAGTATTGCATCTGTAACCAATTAGCAACTTAAAGAAAAACCTCTTTTAGAGTGCTAACGGGATATAAACTTTTAGGAATAATTTTTAGCAGGAATCGGGTTTGCATATCTTTGATAATAGTCGATATTTGCGGAATCAGTATAATAGAGAGGAAAAATGAAAATTGCATTTGGTCAGATAGAAGAAGCACTCAATATTGGGAATATTGGAAAACTACTCATTGCGACTGTTGGCTTACGAACTGCAAAACAATTATAGTCAATAAGAAATAGAAAGGATAGTATATGAAGACGCAACAGCAGATAGATGACGATAGAATGAAAGCCGCCATTTTGTTTTTGGTGAACAACTACACTGCGCAGCCAAAACTGGATGAAATTGCGTCGCATGTCAATATGAGTTCCTTTCATTTTCAACGGATGTTTCAGGAATGGGTTGGCGTTACCCCAAAACGGTTTGTCCAGTATTTGAGTGTGGAACACGCAAAGAAAATGCTGAAAGAAACCCATGCCACACTATTCGACGCAAGCTGTGAAGTAGGGCTTTCCAGCACAAGTCGCCTGCACGATCTGTTTATAAATATCGAAGGAATGACACCGGGCGAATACAAAAACGGCGGCGCGAATTTATCTATTAACTACGCTTTTGCCGATACTCCGTTCGGAAATGTCATCATTGCTTCCACTGACAAGGGAATATGCCACATGACATTTGCGGATGAAGGCCACGAGGGGTCATTGGAGCGCCTGAAAAGCTCCTTTCCCAATGCAAAATACAATCACTTACTGGATATGAAACAGCAGAATGCGTTGTTCGTATTCACGCAGGATTGGAGTAAACTGCAAGAAATCAAACTGCATCTGAAAGGAACCGACTTTCAACTGAAAGTATGGGAAACCCTGCTAAAGATTCCCTCCGGCGGGCTTACGACATATTCGGATTTGGCGCTTAAATCGGGTTACGAAAAAGCGCAAAGAGCCGTCGGAACAGCTCTCGGAAACAACCCCGTTGTATTCCTGATTCCTTGCCACCGTGTGATAAAAGCGACGGGTATCATTGGCAACTATCGTTATGGAGAAATACGCAAAAATGCTATCATCGGTTGGGAAGCCGCGAAAAGAATGGAAAGATGATATTTTCAAAACATTTTAAAATTATATCAGAAGAAGAAAACAACAACTCGGCACAAAACGCGCCAAAGACGATCTCCGAAATCACGGAACAACGTTCATGCTGTTATCAACGAAATATACGCCCACCCGTCATATATAAAAGATACTGGCAACAATTAAAATTTCAGGTAAACGCATTTGCAAGCAGGAGTTGAGAAATAAAGAAAATGCGACGGAAAAATCACAGTAGATAAAGCTTTATGGGATAAGTCCATAAGGCTTTTATATTATTCCGCCTCAAAAAAATAATGTGAATACAATTAGAATTATAAATATCAAATTAAAAATCATGAATAGATTCATTTCATCGAAGCTGTTCCTCGCATTGCAGGACGCTTCACAAAAGGAGGATGTCTTAAAAGAGCGATATCTTTTTTTAATCAGGCTGCGAATTTGAGGGGGGAATTTTCGGTTGATGGAGTTTGAGGAATGAAAAAGCGACAAATCACAAAAGGACAGCATATACGACGGGATGCCGGGTGGCTGCGTAACATGAAAATAAACGGATTTATTTTGTATTATATCCGGCTTGCGCTACCTTTGCACCGTCAAACAGAAATGAATTATGAAACAGAAAAGAATTTATATGATATGGATAGCCCTGTCGGGCTGTCTGGCGGGATTTGCGCAGGAGGCGCGTGTGGAAAAATCCGTATGGGGTGTTCAGGGTGGTTTATTGAGTGTCTGGGGGTATAACGAATCACGGCTTGCCGACGATGTGGCGCTCCGCAGCGAAGTGGGGTTGCTGGGCAGTTTTTCGTACACTTATTCCAATTTTTCCGGCGGTTCCGGCCGTTATACTCTGATACCGGAGCTGACCGTCGAACCCCGGTGGTATTATAACCTGGCCAGGCGTCGGGCCAAATCCAAGTTCACGATGCACAATTCGGGCGACTATTTTTCACTCCGAACGTCTTTCTATCCGGAATGGCCGGTCATCAGCAACCCGTTCGCCCGTCCGTTGAACGCGCTGGACATCGTTCCCGTATGGGGTATACGAAGGCATTACGGCACGCATTTCAGTCTTGAGACAAGCGCCGGGATCGGTTACAGGCATGTCTTCGGGGAAAACAGCAAAGACGCACCCGTATTTAACTGGCGCTTTTGCATCGGGTATACGTTTTGACATTTGTTTTTACATGCTTGGAAAACTTAATTTTTTCATGTAAGTTTGCTCCCGGAAAGTAAAAAACAGATGAAGGTCGTAGATGATATAAAGGAATGGAAGGAAGAAGCCGTCGTTGCCACGATCGGTTTTTTTGACGGCGTTCACCCCGGACACCGGTTTTTAATCGGGGAGATGTGTCGCGTCGCACGGGAGCGCGGTCTTCCGGCTGCCGTGATTACGTTTCCGGTGCATCCGCGTGTCGTCTTGCAGTCGGATTATCAGCCGAAACTGCTTAACTCGTTTGATGAGAAGCTGGCGCTGCTGTCGGAGGCAGGGGTGGATGTTGTCATCGTAATGGATTTCACGCTGTCGCTCGCTGCTCTTACGGCGCAGGAGTTTATCGCGGAAGTCCTCTCAAAACAGTGGCGCGTCAAAACGCTGCTCATCGGTTATGACCATCGTTTCGGGCATCTGCGCTCGGACGGGTTTGAGCAGTATGTGGCTTATGGCCGTGCGTGTGGAATGGAAGTTGTCGGCGCGGAGGCCTGCCGGGCGGGGGGAATGGCTTTCAGCTCTTCCGGCGTACGGCAGTTGCTGCAAAAGGGCGATGTGGCCGGGGCTGCGCGGATACTGGGCTATTTTTACCGGCTGAAGGGGCACGTGGTCAGCGGTTACAAAGTGGGCCGTTCAATCGGTTTTCCCACTGCAAATATAGCTGTTGACGAGAAGTTTAAGGTGCTGCCGTCGGCGGGTTCGTACGCCGTGCGGGTGATTGTCGGAGAGGCGCGGCAGCCGGTGGGCAGGCGCTATAAGGGAATGTTGTATATTGGCTCCCGCCCGACGATTCATGATCAGGGAGAAGTGAGCATCGAAGTCAATATATTTGATTTTGCGGGAGATATCTATGG
>JAISCL010000070.1 GCA_031265585.1 Tannerella sp.
ACCCCCAACCGCCCAGGCGCCCTCTACGCACAAAAAATGCACCGTCGCCTATTCCTCTGCATCGCCCTGACCGGCGTGATCCTCGCCGCCGCCGCCCTCATCACCGAACCCTCCGCCGGCAATGCCCTGTTCGGCGCCACCACCACCCTCGCCTCCATGATGCTCATCGGCGACATCCCCGACGTCTCCGACCGCGACACCCACGGCTCCGACATCACCTATCAGGTCTACCTCGTATCCGTCAAGCAAATAGACCGCACCGTCGCCTTCCCCATGCCCAACGCCAACCGCGAACTCGGCAGCATCCCCATGCAATCCGGCCAGTACATGAAATACTTCGAAGCCCATGACATCCCCACCTACACCGCCACCGGCGAAAAAGGCGACATCACCACCTCCGGCGAAAACACCTTCGTCATCATCATGGGAGGCATGCGCGACCAGCTCCTCAACTTCGTCGAACAGTACGCCGGCGACAAATTCGTCATCATCTTCAAGGAAATCGGAACCACCCAGTGGTACGTCATCGGTTCCGTCGACCGCCCCATGATCCTCAAATCCTTCGAAGCCAAAAACGACAAGGACAGACGCTACGTCACCTTCACCTTCAGCCGCGTATCCATCGACCAGTACTGCAAATACGCCGGCAATATCGCCACCGCCCTGCCCACAACCCCCACCGCCGATGCCACCACCCTTGCCATCACCCCCCCCCCAAAAAAAAAGCAGCGAATACGAAATCCCCGAAGGCTCCGCATCCTACGCAATAGACGACGTAAGCGGCATCACCGCCACCGACAAGGGCCGCTTCATCACCCTGCGTGGCTCCGGAACCGGCAACCCCGCAACCATCGCCGACGGCGCCTCCTTCATTCTCGAAGACGGAGCCACCTGGACCGCCAAAGCCGGCAGCTCCATCACCTTCCGCATCCTCGACGCCACCACCCTCGTAGAAGTCGCCGGTACCCGCATCCAAACCGCCTAAACAAAAACAGAAATTATTAATTGTTAATTATTAATTAAACCCTCATGTTAAACTTCAAACAAAAAAACAAAGCCTTCCGGGAACTCAACAGCCCGGAAGCCGCCGCCACAAACCTGCAGCAACTCCGCGACGCCTGCTTCGACACAAAGAAATGCGACCTCTACGCCCGCAACCCCAAACGCTATGCGAACGATATCCTCAACCACCTGTTAGACCTCAAAAAGCAATCCGAAATCGTCCTGAATCGCTGCAAAGCAATTCAGAAAAAAGAAGACGACAAAAAGGCCGTCGAAAATGTAGAGACGCGATGCATCGCGTCTTCCATACCAGACCACCGAAGAAAAGATCACCAACCCCCAATCCGAAGTTGAAAACCTCCGGGAAGAAACCGGCGACCTTTCGGACGAAAAAGAAGACCTCGAAACCGCTCTCGAAGAAGAACAGGCCGCTCACGAGGAAACCAAAGCAACGCTCGAAGCCGGGAAAAAAAAGCGCCGGCCTCCTCCAAAAACAAAAGCCCGTCCAAAAGCACGAAGAATACCTTCACATAAAATAGGACAACCTGGCAGACGAAAACGTCCAGATGGCCACCATCCTCTACAACGACTGTATTCTCTCATACAAGAAACTCAAGCAACTCGACGAACAACTGGACACAGCTCCAACCGCGCGCTCCGTCATGGAGATGGCCGAAACGCGCATCCAGAACCTCCAAGCCTTCGCCGAGCTGCAATCTTATAATGCCGATGGCATCTTCCTCTACCTGCATCCCCTGATCGCTCACCGCTCCGAACACGCCCAACTGGAAAAAATATTCAAAGAAGACCTGTCCGAATTCCTCCGCCTCCACAAATGCTGCCTCGACAACATCCGCCGCTACGAATCCTACCTCAAACGCGACGATCGCAAACATCTCCGCAACAAAGACAAAACCTCCCTCCACCGGCACCGTACCCGCGCCGAACTCTTCAAAACCATCATCACCAAATAAAACTGTTAAATCTTTCGCTTCCGGTAAAAATAAGATCTGTTATTTGGAAGAAAGTATTACCTTTGCACTGAAATATAAATACAAAAAAATTGCAAAGTATGAAAAATACCGTATTAGTTCAGTCAAAAGTGCCTCTGGAAGTAAAAGACGCCTCCGAAAAAATACTGAATGATTTCGGACTGGATATGTCCACAGCGATTCGTATGTTTTTAATCAAAGTAAAACAAACGCGTTCCATCCCGTTCACAATAGGATATGAAAGCAACGAAACACCTGCAATCTCAAAAGAATTTTCCGATTATCTGCTTGCAACCAGCCGGGATATTGAACAGGATAAAAATATTCTTCATTTTACAGATAATGAAGAAGGCTATAAATATCTCGAAAGTCTGATGAAATGAAAATCGAGTATCATAAAAATTTTACAAAGCAGTTTGAAAAACTCCGGAAAGGAGAGCAGGAACGAATCCTGTCAACGCTAAAACTTTTTGAAAAAGAGCCGTTTAACGAACAGTTAAGAAATTATCAATTGAAAGGCGAACTTCCCAAATTCCGTTCAATCAGTTCCGGAGGCGACATCAGGCTTCACTGTTACGAAAAAGCCTTCGACCACATAACAGTCATTTTTGTTGCGATAGGTTCACATTCGCAACTGTATGGTTAAATCGGTTACTCCTTTACTTTTATCTCAAGTTCAACTCCACAATTAGGACAGATAATCACATCAGTCGACGGACGCTCAAATAATTCTGTTATCGGTACATTTAATTCGGATGCAATTTTTTCCAATGTATCCAATGATGGCCTTGTCTTTCCGGTCATTATATTACTCATGTTAGCTTGTGTCATGCCTACTTTTTTTGCTAATACAAGTGCAGTAATAGCTTTTTCTTTCAATAATTCTTTTATTCTGAAATACATATTGTGATTTTTTTCTGCAAAGATATATAAATATATAGTATTGCGATATAAAATAATGTTAAAAATGATGCTGCAATATAATTTTTTCATCCTTACATTTGCATAATATATATTTATACTGTATATTTTCACTGTAAAATTATTTATATAGTATATAATTAAAAAAATTACCGCTTATGAGAACAAAAATTACAGACGTTCAAGACGTCAAACAGCAATTAACCGAGTTCGTCAGTACGAACTATCCGGAAGTTCGCAACCTGAAAATCAAAGGCGACTGGTACATTGCTACTATCCGGGCCCGCTATAAAAAACGGTACATCTACGCTAAAGCGTACGGTTTAAAGCGCGCAGTCACCTGGTTCCTTGAAGATTTGGAGCGGAAAGTATGCCGAGAAGAATATCCGGAGGCATAATTCAAAGACAAAAAGGCCCCACCGGGTGATGGTGGGGCTTTTTTGTTCTTTCCAGGCCTGCCTGGGGTAACTGTTATTTTGAAACAATATCTTCTATTGCCTGTTTTCGGATTGTAGTCTTTTCAAGGTTTTGCTGCCAGGAAAATTTTTCTTCATCCGTTTTGTATTTTTTCCTGTTCAGGCTGCTTTGTATGCGCCTGATATTTTGCGTTACATTTGTTATTTCGTTCAGGAAAGCTGCCGGATCCGTGCGTCTTAACTCCGTTAGTTCGGCGTATGAATCCTTATAATGTTTCTGTTTGATGACAAACGGATGCTTATACGCGAATTTCCCGGCATCATTGAACGATTTAAGTTCTTTATGTGCCTGCCGGTTGCGTTCGTCCTGCTGTATCATTTCTTTTGCCAGTTCGGGTTGATCATCCAATAAAACGTCAATCTCCTGCATGCGCCGGTAAGTCATTACACGGTCATCATACAGGAGGATGCACAACTGGATATCAGGATAGGAATTGTCTGTCCAGTTTATTTTGGGGAATTCTTCGTACTTACTTTTTTTTTGGATGCAGTTGTTGCTTTAGCCGCCTTTTTTGTAGCTTCAGCTTTCTGTTCCACTTCCTTTTCTTTCGTTTCCAGTTCTGCCGCCCTATCTTCCAGTTCGGCTTCCTTTTCTTCCAGTTCCGTTTCTCTTTCGGTAAGTTCTCCTTCTTTTTCCTCAAGTTCGGACTCTTTTTCTTCAAGTTCCTGTTCTTTGGATTCGAGTCCGGATTTTTTTTCGGACAGTTCTGCATCTTTCACTTCCGGTTCCCGGACGTTTTCGCCGGCTGCCGGGATCTCTTTGGCGGGTAACTGTTCCGATTGAGCTATAAAAAGTTTCCCAAATTCAATAAAGTTCAGGATTTCTCCTTCCGTTTTTCCGGTCAAGATTTCGAGAACAGAAGCAGGATATTCGACATCCGGAGATTCCTTTTTCAGAAAATCCGATACAGCTTCGGCCGTATCAAGTGTTTTAATAACCTGTTCTTCCGATTCTACCGGTTTAATTTCCCGGTTTTTCAATATTTCTTCAGCTGAAACCTTATCAAGCAATTCAAACAGCATGTGACCGTCCAGAATTCCTTTATTAAAAGCATTCGCATGCTTCAACTCCGAATGAAGCCGGGAGTTTGGACAATGTTTAAGGAAAAGATCATAATCCCGCCGCAAGAACGCTCCGTTCTTGTTTTTGACAATAAAGTCGTTTTTGTCTGTAAACTTCATATAAAAAATATTAAGTCGGATCAGCTTCTACTACAAGCGGTCCGTCATAAAAATAAAACGGTTCCGGACATTCCTGGCCTTGAAATTGAAGGGATATGCCTCCAATACCACCGTCCAAATTACCAATACCGGTATACGAGAGTTTCAACCCGCTTGAGCAGGGCGAACCGCCAATAAACTTCTGACCGTCGGCACAACGTTCCCAAACCACCACACAATCTTCACCCACGTTATCATATACCCACTGTAAGGATTTTTTTGAAATGCCTTCAATCACAGGAGTTAATGTCAATATCCCATTTAAAGGAGATTCTCCGGGAGCAGCTGACGGATTAATGGAAGCCGGCGTTGAATCCAGGTACGTCCACTTCTTGCCGGCTTTAAGAATATCAGCTGAAATTGTAGCATCAGCAGCAGCCGGCCAGTTTTCTACATCAACATCATTGAGGTTAACTACATAGATCCGGTATTTGGGGGAATTTTGCTTGGATGCCTTATTTTGCTTTTCGAGATTAAAAAATGTCATAATAATTCGTTTTAAAGTTTATGAAATGATGTGCGGTTTTCAGGCCGCACACCTTAACACAGTTTTCAAATCAATCAGGAAACTTTGCGATCAAGTTCCAGGAATTTACCGGTCGGACGCGTTGCTTTATACGTTTCGCCGTCAACGGTAATGTTATAATCTTCCAGCTGCGCGTAGACTTTGATAAAGTCACCTGCAGCTGTCGGAGTCCATGCAGAAGCAATTTCAGAGAAAGCGCCGGATTTAGTAATTTTAGTTACTTTTGCCGTGCTTCCACAAATGATCTTATAAACAACTTCTTCCGATGCATTTATGATATTGGAAACAGTTGCAGTATCCGTATTATCTCC
Source organism: Tannerella sp. (assembly GCA_031265585.1). GTDB lineage: Bacteria > Bacteroidota > Bacteroidia > Bacteroidales > Tannerellaceae > Tannerella. Next base: position 5,450 of record JAISCL010000070.1, read on the forward strand.
GGCAAGAAACTCGGTATTCTGAACTCCGTCAATAACAGTAGCATCCGGATCCAGTTTTGTTACCGGGAAATTTGTAAAGATCCACTGGTTCTGACGTTTGGAGGCCTGTAATTCAGCCATCGTTTTGTACTGAACACCCACTTTCTGAACTACGGATCCTTCCATCCAGCGTGATTGCGCGGTAACAGATTCAAAATCTTCTTTAAATTTGAAACCGAGCATTTCGTTTGGAACATATTCCAGGTTTTCGACGTTACCGGGAGATGTTACCCACACCTTGTAACAGTTCGCCGGCATGTTCGGAACCCAAATGATCTGAACCGGACTAACGTCAATAAGCGAACTTTTCACGCCATCGAAATCGGAATCCGTTCCGTATTTCTTTCTGAATTGACGCAAGTACCATTTACGGTGTTTCATGTTTGCATACAGAGCAATACCTTCCATAGAAAGAAGAATATCGTCAACCATATCCCATATTGCTTCCAGATAATCTACGATCGTAACAGGGTCGTACCGCGACAAATCAAACGGCAACACTTTAAGTTCTTCTTCGGCGCGCTGTATAGCCCTCAATACGCCATCAGCGGCAAACATGGCCGGATTGGCAACAACGTTTTGCTGCGGAACGCGAACCCCGACAACACGGCGGCGCTGCTGTTCGTTGAACAACTGGCGCCCAAACCAGATCACACACCATTCGATGAATGTCCACTGGAACACGGAAGATCCTTTTGACAAATCCATGACATAGCGTTTTTGAAGTGCGATCATGTCATCGAATTCGTATTTGAACATCACGTCGTTCACCCAGTACAGTTCCGAAGCAAACTTGATGTTACCTTTGAATACACGTCCTTTCCGGTACCCCTGTGACAGTTCACCGAACTGAACAGCCGGCACGACTTCTTTGTTACGAACTCCGGATTGCACCGGGAATATATTCGCAACGGAAGGAAGGTTTCTGAAGTATGCCAAAATGACATCCTGGCGGCGAACCGTATATTCTCCGAAACGGGCATCCAGATCCGTATAATCTACGAACGGCATGGTGCCGGAAATCATTTTTTGGTAATCAAGCATACCCATAGCGTTTGACGTCATCAGATGTTCGCTTCTGTTGATCAACGACTGAGTATAGGCATTAAATTCCTTCTTGAACGCATCCTTATCTTCGTCGGATAAAGATTCCAAATTGACTTCCTTACGTGTCGCCGTTACTTTGTTCCACCATTTGGAAAGCGACATGAATTCGCACTCATTGCCGAACAGATGCGTTTTTGTATGCGAAGCATGTCCCATTACGATACCGGTCATCCCGACAGTTGAGGATAAAGAGGTTAAGCGGAAAGTTTGATCTCTTTTTTTTATGTCTACAACAAATCAATATAAAAGAAGTTCATTATATAATGAAAGTTACTTCTACTCCGCATTTTTCACATACATTGACCTTTTTCAATGCAGAATACTTTATTGTTTTACATACTGGGCAATAATATTGAACTTCTGAAAATGATTTTTCCTTATTTTGCCATAATTTTACAGGAGCACTGTAAGCCCTTTTTAATTCAAAAGGATATTTGAACTGATCTTCTTCTAAGAAAATTACGATTTCTGTTTTTGTGTAATTAACAGTAATTTTTTGAGGTTCTTCTGTTAGATGCTTCAAGGCAATAGTTTCTTCAGATTCAATATCAAGTTTAAAAATGGATTCTTTTGTGTAATAAGTAATTACTTTATCATTCGGGGCGATTTTTGCGAACAGTACGTTGCTCAATGTATTCAAATCAATAATCCTGTTTATATTGAAAGTTTTTATATCGAATTTAATTAGTTTATTGGATGAAAATAAATAAAGCATTGAAAATTGAGTATTACATTCCGTTGCATCTACATCCCATTCTACATCAATCTTCTGCACACATTCCATATCTAAATTATACTTGTAAATTATATTGTCATAGGTAATGACAATGATATATTCATTATTTGGGTGCATATACAGATTACGAATAGCGTTTTCTATATCAACAACCTTTCTTTTGTTTTTAGCAATATCATAGATGATGAATAAATTCTGATGATTGCTCCCTATTCCATAATAAAACTGTTCATTCTCAGATAATTTCCAATAAAATCGTTTCATGGCTCTCAAAGAAGAAGGAATATTATCTCTGATTTCGCTTATCATGTTGTAATATGTATTTTTTGAATGAGAATGTATTAGTGGAGATTGGTGATATAAAGAAGTAGTAATGTACTCTTCTTTATTCAAAGTATTATTATTTATGATATGTGTATAGCTCCAAATAGATGTATTTACTATCTTTCCTGTGTTTGTATATATGTATTTGCCATCTATTGAAATGTCTAAAATAGAAGTTTTTTCATCGAATAATTTTTTATACTTTCCATTGAGAATATTTATCATCATAAAAAAATCCTGTTCTTCATCATCTCCCTTATCATATTTAGAAGCTTTGCAAAATGCTATCAGATAGTTTTTATCGAAAGACAGAAATTGATATCGAAAAATAGATTCATTATTTTGATACCCGGTTTTTTTGTAAACAGCTCGAAAATCATCATAATTTAAATAAAAGGAGGCTAACCCATTTTTATTTGTTCGCATCAGATTCAGATTAGGCTTTGTATGTGAGAAAGTTTCATCTTTTTCATACCATGAGTTTAAAGTAATTCCACTATAAAAATGTTGTTTGATATCATACCAGACCCTATCTTTAGTTAAATACAAAATATAGGTCTTACGGTTTCTCCCGTCTGAAGTTTCTAACACTAAAAACTTACTATCATCAGATATCTCGCAAAATGCAGGAGACATTCTATCTTCTGACTTTGGTGGAATGATTGATTCTAGTGATCCGGAATGAATATCATATAGAAAAATATCATATCTCCATGCATGTCTGCCACACAAAAAAACAATCCATTTTGCAGATGCAGTCATTGAAATAAAATTTTTTGTATGAAAATAAGTTTTAAAGTCTTTAATTAAATTATATTTTCGATTGAATGTATTACAAATAATAATTCGTCCATCAGAGATGAGTGCTATTGTTTTGGAATCGAGAGAAATAGATGCTGCATCAATCTTTGATCTGAAATCAAAGAGCGTTTCTATATAAAGCAGATCATCTCTATTTGTTATATTCCATCTTATTATTTTCCCATTGGATAAAACTTCAATGCAAAAAATGCCCATAATATCTATCCTGCTGAAAAGTACTTCAATTACTGTGTTGGGGCGAATAAAGAATTCCGTTGCTGAGAATGAAGTGTAGGGGGCCTTTTCTTGGATACTATTGTTGAGGTTATATTCCTTACACTTCCTATTGGCATCAATGCTTAAATAGTTTTCTGACTGTATGTTGGCACATTTTTGTATTAATTCGTCAATATTACTGATGTTTTTAAAGAATTTTGGTTCTAAAAATATATGGTAGTAATCATTCAGGATGTATTTTATATTGTGTTTACATACCTCAAAATTAGACTTATAATTATCAAACAATACTTGAGCCTTATTTTTTTCTTGCAGTAACAATATCTGAGCGTCTTCATTATGTTTTATCTTGGTTCGTATTGAGCTATCAAATGATATGAATTGATGTGGAGAATGAATTTTTTCATCCCACTTATCAGAATATATTTGTTTTTCAACATCTTGTAAATAATTAATTCGCTCTTTTTCTTTTTGATCAAAGCTTCCGGGAATGCAAGAACGCAATTCAAGGTAATCGTTTATAAGTTCATTCTTCATACCTTGAGATACTTTATTGTAGATAAAATCAAAATCTGTCAATAATTTTGTTAACTCTATATATTCTCCGGCTTTTAACAAAGAATAAGGCAATTCTCCGCTTCTTCTGGTGTCTAATAGAGGTATTTCTTTTGATGTAAAAAATAGAGACAGTGACTTGTATTCCTCCTTAATATCAACACCATTTTGAAAAATAAATCGTTCAATAGAATTCTCGAATAATTGATGATAAAAGGTTATAAGTTCTGTGCCATTTGTGACTGTCCGAGATAACACAATCTCTAAATCGTTGTACAATCTTATCCAAATAATCGGTGGAATCTTTTGAATTAGGTTATTGGATGAATATTTATGAAATGCTGTAGCACAAAATAATTCTAAACAACTTTTGTCATTTGAAATATATTTTTGAATTTCATCATCACTCATTCCATATCTTGTAAGATATAAGACTGACAATATTTTTTTTACGAAAAGAGGTTGATGAGATAATTTAGGGAGATTCGATATAAAATCGTCAAAAAGGTCATCAATAGTTTCACTTAAAATATATTCATTGTCTGTTGATTTCCATTCACTAATGAAATCAAGTGCTATCCGCAAGTATAAAGGTAAAGAACCGGATTGTTTGAATTTGCCTAATACATATTCATATTGCTTCTGAGTTAAAGTCCTATTCTTCTCAAGTAGCCATATTTTAAGCATATTTTCTCTTTCTACTCCAGTCAAAATTGACAATGGATGAACGATGAAATTGTTATATTTTTCTTTTACTATAGTGTATCCTTCTGTGGTTATGCTTATAATAATTTTCACATGATCAGGGAGTACGTGAGGCAGCCAATTGAAATAAGCTTCGTTTTTAAAATCATTTAATTGATTGATAGCATCAATGAAAAGAATCAAAGGTCTCTCTTTTGTTGCAAACAAAAGATATTCACGAAATCGATATTTCAAAACATTCAATTCATGAGGGATGTTAAATTTATGTTTATTTGCATTGGAAAAAATTTTATTGCTGATACTATATAATAATTCCTGCAAATTTGTATTTGTAGATTCGTAACCAACAAATGAAAGAATAACGGTATTTTCATTGTTTTCCTGTCGTAGAATTTTTATGCATTGAGCAATTAATGTGGATTTTCCACAACCTGAATGGCCATAAAGTAAAAACGGCCGTTTTTCTGTTGATTTAATATAGTTAATAACAGTTTGAATATCATTGCTGTATCCACTAAATGCTTTTGTTTTCTCATTTATAAATTGTTCGATCACATTGTTTTCATGCCATTCAAAAGAGTATTGTTGATAGTTTTTGATTTCTGCATCTATTATTTCTATAAAATGATTCTCCACAACTTCGGACAATAGCTTTAAATAAGTTTCGGTTTTCTCATCCTCAATCTGATATTCATTTATCTTAAATCCTTTATTTCTTATTCTCTTTTTTAAATTCTCAAGCTTAAATGAAACATCCTTTTGGGGACTACTTCTAAAAACAACGCAAATGTGATTCTGGGAGTATTCCTCTTTTAAAGCACCCTCATGTATTTCCAGCTCGGTAGCAGAGCATGTCATATTGAGTCGTTGTTCTGAGATAGGTGTATAACCGACCTCATCTATAGTGGGTAAATTTTTTGTTGCCCATTCCGAAAAGAAACATTGCAATGGTTCTTCTACCTTTTCTTGAAATAATTGATAGTTTGATAGATAAGGCTCTTCACTTCTTGATCTCAACCAATATACAGGTTCTGGGAGTTGGTTTGTGTCAGGTTCATTTCCATACCAGGTATTAAAGATATTGAGTAAATGCTTATTTCTTTCATCCTCAGACAAATCCAATTTCATTTTCTCGACAATATCTCGTCTTATTTTTCTCGGTAATGGACACCAGCCATATCTATCACCTAATAAAACTAAGAAATTAGGACGAGGAGATAATTGCTTGCTACGTTTTATTTCGTTTAAGCAAATATCCATTGTTTTATGATCAATAGAGGCTTCTTCTGTTATTCCCCACCGTAAATCTATTACCTGGAATTGCCAGCTTCTTTGTAAACAATATTGTTCAAGATTATAAAAAGCATGTTGGTGCAAATAATCGCGTTCTTCTTTTATATCTTCAAAAGTAGAACTTACAAATATCCGAATGGTTTTAGAATAACGTTGCTGCATTTTATTTTGTTGGGAGATTATTTTTTTCAACATAAACTTTTATAGTCGGTAACTGCTCTTCGATATCAGAAGAAATATCAATAAAATCATCATTGTTTTAATATCTATTATGAAATAGCTATTGAGCCGATTTTCTTACTCACAAAATCTATTTGTTTTTTCGCTTTACTATTCATATAACCTTTCAATTTAGTCAATTCATCTTTCAGTTTCATCGTTGAGTCTTTGCCTGTGCCCTTTCTTTAATATTAATTTGACAACACAAACATATTAACCATTTGGATAATACCCAAACAATTTACCAATTACTTTACCGAAAAAATGGCTTTTTAACAATTAAGTCATGTAGGTGCCGGCACCTATTTATCAACAAAATATCATTTGGCTGAAAATTTATTCAACGGCGATAGGGTAAAATCAATTATAGATGTTATTTTTGCAGCAAAAATTTAATCATTTAGAGGAAGAATGTCATGAAATTTACCGGAAATTTATTTGTACTGCTTTTTTGTGCACTGGCAGGAGGCGTAAACGCGCAAAACCTGCATAAGTTGCAGCAGGAATTTGTGAACCTGCGTTTTGGAATGTTTATCCACTATAACATTCCTACGTATATGGATGAAGACTGGGCCGATCCCGAAGCGTCGCCCGATATTTTTAATCCTTCGAAGCTGGATTGTAATCAGTGGGCGGAAGCGGCCCGGGCGGCCAACATGTCATACGGTTGCCTGACGACCAAGCATCACAGCGGATTTTGCATCTGGGACACAAAGACGACGGATTATAATGTGATGAACAGCCCCTGCAAACGGGATGTCGTAAGAGAATATGCCGATGCCTTCCGGCGGCAGGGACTGAAAGTCATGCTGTATTATTCGATTCTCGATACGCATCACAGATTACGCCCGGGACGGATAAGCTCCCGGCATATAGAGATGATAAAAGCGCAGCTTGCCGAACTGCTGACAAACTATGGTGAAATCACAGCCCTGATCATCGACGGATGGGATGCGCCGTGGTCGCGGATCTCATACGATGAAATCCCTTTTGAAGATATTTATCATTTCGTCAAATCGCTTCAGCCGAATTGCCTCCTGATGGATCTGAATGCCGCAAAATATCCCGCCGACGCTTTATATTACACGGATATCAAATCCTACGAACAGGGAGCGGGACAGCATATATCGAAAGAAACAAACCGCCTGCCCGCCCTTTCCTGTCTGCCGATAAACAGCAACTGGTTCTGGAAGGAAAGCTTTCCGGTTACGCCGGTAAAGAAAGCGGAGGAGATTGTGAATGACAATATTATTCCATTTAACAGGGTTTACTGCAACTTCATTCTGAATGTTGCGCCGAACCGCGACGGATTAGTCGATGACAATGCGGTCGACGCGTTAAGAAAAACAGGCGATTTATGGAAAAATACGGAATCTTACGCTCAGCTTCCGCCAAACGACGGATTGATTATCTCCTCCGATATAATCAAACATAAGCCATCCGACTCAAGCTGGAGTCATGATATGAATATAATGGATTTTGCCAACGACGATGATTTTACAACCGCGTGGCGCTCCAATCCGGTCGTGGAAAAGCCCTGGATTGAGTTTGAACTTGACCGCGAACAGCCGTTCAATATGGTGACTATCCATGAGGGAAGAAGGAACGGCGCTGTCCGTAAATACCGGATTGACTACATGGAAAATAACGTATGGAAAACGCTTCTTACGGGAGAAAATGAAAAGAGAACAAAAATAGAGCGCTTCCCGGGCGTGTGGGGAAATAAAATCAGAATCACATTCGAACAGTTCGACGCCCCTCCGGCCATTGCCGAAATAGGCGTATATAATGAAAAAAGATAAGTTTCGTATCCGCCATACTGCAGGCTTTAGCCCACGTGTCATGTTTTTAAATTCGAGGGTTGCGGGCTTTACTCCGGAGGCCGCGGGCTTTACTCCGGAGGCTGCGGGCTTTACTCCGAAGGCTGCGGGCTTTACTCCGGAAGCTGCGGGCTTTACTCCCTGCGTTTCCGGTTTCAGCTCATACATCGTGGGTTATAGTTCATATGCCGTGAGCAATGTCCCCAAAGTCCCCGGCGGATAGCCTGTTGCTACGGCCTGCCCCGCTTTCGACATTAATACCTGACTTTAACCGTTGAAAATTGAAAGTTGAAAATGAAGGGGCAGACACAAAAAAAACGGACTTTCACAAGCCCGGATTCCGTTTAAATACATTTCAACTCATTTAAATAATTTGATAAGTATTCAGATGATAGCTGTCTTATTCAATTATTTCGATTACTGTAATTGTTATTTTATGTAGAGAACGCAAAGATATAAAAGATATTGTACAAAAATCTTCTTTTTTTATAAAAAATTTTCCATTTAAGCGAAAACAGTACGTTTGCAAACGGTAAATCCGTACCCGCGTTTTTGCCCTGTTTTTTCCCGCGCGCTTGGAAATCTGAAAAATTTATCTAATTTTGTTCCCCGGAAAATTATATAAAGAAGATGAAAGTATGTAGAAAATGTATTTTAACGGATGCTTATCCCGGAGTTACCTTCGACCGGGAGGATACCTGCTCCATGTGTGCATCGAATCATGTCTTTGAACCGTACGGGGAGGATCGGCTATTGCAAATTTTAGAGGCGAAGAAAGCCGGAAAACGCGGTGAATATGATGCCCTGGTACCTTTGAGCGGGGGGAAGGACAGCATGTATATACTTTATCTCGCCGTAAAGGTTTATAAGCTTAACGTTTTGACCATGACGTATGATAATGGCTTCGTAAGCCGGCTGGCAGTGGAGAATATGGAACGGGCCGTAAAAAAAATGGGCGTGAAGCATATCGTATGCAGGCCGGACGCCGAGGCGCTGACCAAAATATACCGGAATATGCTCCTCCGTTCGGGAGATCTTTGCGGGGCGTGCGGCATCGCTATCAAGGCAAACATATTCAGAGTGGCCCGCGAGTATAAAATACCCGTGATACTGCTGGGCACCTCACCCCTTGAACAGGACTCCTTCCTGCCTGATACCACGCAGGATGTCGGCCGTTTTAAATACATTATGAAAGAAGCCGGCGGAATAAGCCGGAAAGAAATGAAAGACTTCCTCATCTATCCCTCCATGAGCTATATAAGGCTCTCCCTGGGCAAGCGGACGGGGAAGTATGCCAAAGAAGTATGTCCGCTCTTTTATATAAAGAATCCGTCGGACAGGGAAATGGGCGAAATCATCGTCCGCGAACTCGGCTGGGAGGAAGACAGGAGCCGCGAATATTCGAAGCATTTCGACTGCATTGCCGAACCGTTCACAAACTACGTGCGTCATCATATCTACGGTTACGAACGGAGGGTCTGCCAGTACAGCACCATGGTGCGCCGCGGAGAAATAACAAGGGAAAAAGCGCTTGCTCTCTACGAATCTGATCGGACAGACGAAAAACCCGCTAATTATCAGCAGATATTAGACCTCCTGAAGATAGATGAAAAGGATATGGAAGAAATCCTCCGGATAAAGCCCCTGAAATACGAAAGCAAAGTATCATTTGAAAACAGGCTGTTTATAAAACTGATGAAACTGATAAAAAGATGAATGAAAGCCGTCTATGACATAAAAGACTGGAACGTGCCGGCGGTTGCTGCCACGGTCGGCATCTTTGACGGTGTCCACCGGGGGCATTCTTTTTTAATAAAAGAACTGTTGCGCGTTGCTTCGGACCGTAACCTTCCGGCGGCCGTCATCACCTTTCCCGTACATCCCCGTACGGTTTTGCAGCCCGGTTACCGGCCGGAACTGCTTAATTCTTTTGACGAAAAGCTCGAACTGCTCTCACAAACCGGCGTCGACTATACGGTTGTGATGGATTTTACGCCCTCCCTTGCCGCCCTGACCGCACGCGAATTTATCACGGACGTCCTTTCCGCACAATGGCGCGTAAAGACCCTGCTCGCCGGCTATGACCACCGTTTCGGCCATTCGCGCTCCGACGGGTTTGAACAGTATGCCGCCTGTGGCCGTGCGTGCGGAATGGAAGTACTCCGTGCCGTTCCGTACAGTGACCGGGACGTGACGGTCAGCTCCTCCCGCGTGCGGCAGTTCCTCTATGCAGGCGATGTCGCCGGAGCGGCCCGGCTGCTGGGCTATTTTTACAGCCTGAAGGGGCATGTCGTGAATGGCAGCAAAGTAGGCCGTACCCTTGGCTTTCCTACGGCAAATATAGCCGTTGATGAAAAGTCCAAGGTCATTTCATCCGCCGGTTCCTATGCCGTATGGGTAACTGTCCGCGGAAAACGGTACAAAGGCATGCTCTATATCGGCTCCCGCCCCACCTTTCAGGATAACGGGAATCTGTGTATCGAAGTAAATATTTTTGACTTCTCGGGCGATCTGTACGATGAACCCGTTACCGTCGAGTTTGTTGACTTTATCCGGGAAGATATGAAATTTGATTCCCCCGGTGCACTGAAGGAGCAGATGCAGGAAGATAAAATCAAAACACAGTTGGCAATAGACAAAATAATACACAATGGAAAATGAAGCCATAAAGCTGCTGAAGCGGATGATAGCCATTCCGTCCTTCAGCCTGGAAGAAAACGGAGTCGCGGACTTTTTGCAACAGTACTGGACGCAGGCCGGTCAGCGGGTCAATCGACGGGGAAATAACCTCTGGCTTTCAACCCCGGTCGATCCCGGGAAACCCGTCCTGCTGTTAAACTCCCATATTGATACCGTGCGTCCTGCCGCCGGCTGGGTCGGAGACCCCTTCACTCCGGACGAACCGGAAGGTGGAGATCGGATTTACGGACTGGGAAGTAATGATGCCGGCGCCTCCGTCGTATCTTTATACGAAGCCTTTACCGTCCTGTCACGACGCGAGCAGCCCTACAACCTTATTTTTCTGGCTTCTGCCGAAGAAGAAATCTCCGGCCCGGGCGGCGTGGAAAGTGTATTGCCGCTCTTTCCCCCTGTTTCCTTTGCCGTTGTCGGCGAGCCGACGGCCATGCAGCCGGCTGTTGCGGAACGGGGCCTTATGGTGCTTGACTGTACCGTGACGGGAAAAGCCGGACATGCTGCGCGTGATGAAGGCATCAATGCCATATCACTGGCTCTCCGCGACGTGGAGTGGTTCAACACCTGCCGGTTTCCCGAAGAAAGCGACCTGTTAGGGCCGGTCAAAATGAGTGTCACGCAAATACAGGCCGGTACGCAGCACAATGTCATACCCGACCGCTGTACCTTTGTGGTAGACATCCGCAGCAACGAATTTTATTCAAATGCAGACCTGCTTGGCCGGATCCGCGAACATGTCCGCTGCGATATCCAGCCTCGCAGTACGCGCCTTAATTCTTCACGTACGGACCTGTCTCATCCGTTCGTCCGGCGGGCGGTGATGATGGGTAAGCAGCCCTTTGGCTCCCCCACATTAAGCGACCGGGCGCTTATGCCGTTTGCCTCGGTAAAGATCGGCCCCGGCGATTCCGCCCGCTCACACAGCGCCGCTGAATATATCCGTCCCTCCGAAATACGCGAAGCCATTGATGCGTATATTGCCCTGCTGGACGGTTTAAGAGTTGAAAATTGAGAGTTATACTTCGCACGGGATAAAACAGGATGGGATGTTATGTTTAGAGATATTATAAGCACAATAGGGGCGCGTTATCTAGTCGCCGTCCTGAACCTGCTGCTGATTTTTGTCAACGGCAAAGTCCTCGGACGGGAAGGCATGGGAATGGTCGGTCTTATCTATGCTTCAGCCAATCTGGCTGTTATTTTTAACAGCATACTGTGCGGCAATACGATTATTTACTTTATGAACCGGTATAATCTCCGTTATGTTTTTTATCCCGCCTGCGGCTGGGCTATTGCCGGATCTGCCGTATCGTGCGGTGCGATGTTCTTTTTAAACATGCTTCCCGAAGGATACGAACCGGCCGTGTTTGTGTTGGCTGTGCTGATTTCACTCACCACGGCCCATTCGCAGATGATTCTCGGGAAAGATAATGTCAAAGGCTTTAACAGGGCACATCTTCTTCAGGGCATACTGATGTTCCTGGCCCTGCTTTATATCTACTTTGTGGCGGATTACAGGCATGTGAACGGCTATCTGACGGGGTTGTTCCTCGTGAACCTGGTCGCCTGCGCCTATACCCTGATCCTGCTGCTGCCTCATTTATGGAAAAGAGAAACGGCCGTTGCGGGAAGATCCTTTTTCAAAGCATTGAAGGAAATGTTTGTTTACGGCATCTGGAGCGGGACGGATAACCTCGCTGAAGGTCTGGCGACACGCCTTAATTATTTCCTGGTAAAGAGCGCCGGCGGATACGGCTCCGTCGGCTTGCTTGATTCCGGAACGAAGATGTCGGAAAGCGTCTGGCACATCAGTAACAGTGTCAGCTATATAGAATACAACAGCATTTCGAAAACGGCTGACCGGGAGAAACAGAAACGTGTGACATTGCAGCTGTTTAAAATGACCTGTTGCGCCCTCACGGCCGTGATGGCTGTCATCGTCTGCATACCGGAATGGATTTTTACCCGCTACCTGCTGACCCCGGAGTTTGCCGGCATACGCAAGGTGATTTGGGGACTGTCGTTCGGGATTGTCGCACTGGGAAGTAACCGCGTCCTGAGTCATTATTTCATCGGGAGCGGGAATATCCGTTACAGTACGTTTTGTTCCCTGTTCGGACTGGTCGTTTTATTGATTGCGGGATTTATCCTGATTCCGCATTTCGGTGTATTCGGGGCGGCGCTTACATCCAGCATTGCCTATACAGGCATGCTACTGTTTTCTCTCCTTATTTTTATGAAAAAGACAGGCACATTCCCATACGAACTTCTCCCCTCGAAAGAAGACTGGACAGTCCTGCACAAAAATCTGCAGCGCCGGAAAAATAAATGAATCGCCCTTAGCAACGCTACTAAGGCGCCCTCACCAAATGAGGGAGTATACTGTGTGCGGGTTAAAAATAACCGGAATTGTCATAACAGTGCGTACATATACATTCTTTCGGCAATCCGATTGCCTTTACCAGGTCTTCCAGGGTGTTAAACTTGAGTGTTGTGATGCTCAGTTTTTTCCGGATACATTCTACCAGGTTCCTGTATTGTTCGGTATTGGTAGAAGCATATTTATCCGGGGTTTCTTCATCCTCTCCGTTTTCCAGTTCCCTGATCGTCCTTCGTGCAATAAGTTCCAGGGGTGACTTGGATGCGGAAAATCCGATAAACGGGCATGAGAATAAAATAGGCGGACAACAGACACGCATGTGGGCCTCTTTAGCTCCGAACTTATACAGTATATTGACATTGTCACGAAGCTGTGTTCCGCGGACAATGGAATCGTCGCAGAAAATAACACGTTTACCTTCCAGCAGCTTTTTGTTCGGGATCAGTTTCATTTTAGCAACAAGATCCCTGACGGTCTGATTGGCCGGGGTGAAACTCCGAGGCCATGTAGGTGTATATTTTACGATTGCACGGCGGTAGGGGATCCCTTTTCCTTCAGCATATCCAAGCGCCATTCCTATACCCGAATCCGGAATGCCGGACACATAATCGACCCCGGTCGGGTCGTTTTTACCCATGTTCAGTCCACATGCATACCGGACAAAATCTACATTTATGTTTTCATAAGTAGATACCGGATAACCGTAATATACCCACAGGAAAGAACATATCTGCATTTTTTTATTGGGTCTGCGGAGTTGTGCGTAACCGTCAGCCGTTAACCGGATGATTTCTCCCGGCCCTACATTATAATCAAGCTCGAAGTCAAGGTTCGGGAAGCCGGCATTTTCGCTTGAAACGGCGTATGATCCTTCCTTTTTCCCGATCAAAACAGGCGTTCTCCCGTATTTGTCACGCGCAGCGATTATGGCCTCTTTCGTGAGCAGTAACAGCGAACAGGAGCCTTTTATTTTATTATATACATTTTCAATTCCTTCTGCAAAAGAGTTTCCTTCATTAATCAGCAGGGCAATCAGTTCCGTTTGATTGATGCCTCCCGAACTTAATTCGGAGAAATGAGACCCTTTTTTTAACAAGTAGTTTTCCAGTTCTTTAATATTATTTACTTTGGCTACCGTTACGATCGCAAATTTGCCTAAATGCGTGTGCATGAAGATGGGTTGAGGGTCTGTATCGCTTATGACGCCGATACCCGAATTTCCTTTGAACTTGTCGAGGCCCTTTTCAAAGCTGTTACGGAAATAAGAATTTTCAAGATTGTGGATGGAACGGTTAAATGTTCCCTTGTAACAGGTCGCCAGGCCCCCCCGGCGTGTCCCTAAATGTGAATTGTAATCTGTGCCGTAAAATAAGTCCGTTATGCATGCGGATTTGGATATTGTACCGAAAAAACCTCCCATGAGCAGTTTCTATTTTTATGAATAATGGCCGTAAAGATACGGATTTAATTGGAAGTTGAAAATTAATTCTCAACTTTCAATTGCTTATGTATCTATGACAGAAAAATTTTTCCCGCTCCGGGCGCCGGGAGGATTTTATATGTACGTATGTTGCCAATCGGATACTCTTTTAGCCATGTCTTCTGCCTGTCGGCGATACTTTGTTACATAAAACCCCCGTCCGAAATCCTTACCGGATTTACTTTTTGTCAGGTTTATTTGCCGGATGAGGCTATCGCTGCCATGATAAACTTTCATTTCCTGAATCCATTATAACGACAAACATCAAGCATTTCCCTTACCACCCAATACGGATTATCTATATGCAATGCCCACCAGTTATTAGAGACATAGTCCAGTCCCCCGCACTTCTTCAAAATACGGTAAGCCTCCTGCTTGTCCATCTTGTATGCGCGGGCAAATTCCGCGACCGGCAAATCCCCCGCGCAACTGCCGTAAAAAGCTGACCATGGATTCATCAATCAGCACGTCCACTTCATCGAACAAAACGATCAGCGGCTTGGGAGCGACCAGTTCCGACCAGTTAACAAGGTTACTTACTTCACCGCCCTGACTGCAAAATCGTCCGTCACTTCGATGCGAATCACGTCGCCCGCCCGTCCGCTGTAGCGGACACGTTGATCACGCTGATATCCGGCGCATGGAAAATTTCATTTTACTGTTCACTGCCATTGTTCACTGTCTTATTCTGTCAACCATCGTTTCACACCCCGTTCTGTTTGCGAAAATTCTACGCCTATTTTAACTGTTTTTCTGTGGTCGGCGGAATAAGGGATCGCGTAATCTTTACTGTTAATTTGTTTCAGGGCGTCTTCGGCAGTTGCATTGCTGTCCATTTTGAACTCGAAAACGTAGATATTGTTGGCAGTTTTTACTACAGCGTCTGTTCTGCCCTTATTGTTTTTTACTTCGGTTTGCACAAATTGTCCCAACAGTGTGAACAGCAGATAAAAAACATGCTGGTAATACTGCTCGTCCCGATGCCTTTTTTTTATTGCACTGTAGGGAATATCGGCGAAAAACGCTTTCAGAGATGTCATAAATCCTTCAATATCGCCCTCTTTAAACTGTTGCAAAAATTCTATAACGGAAAATCTGCCTGTTGTGATTGGCGTCAGCACAAATGCAGGCAAAAGTTCATTCAGAAAACCGTATTTTACTTCTTCATTTGGAAAGCCCAACACATAAAAGTCGCCATCCTGTTCGTATGATTTGACAGTTAAATATCCACTTTGATAAAGCAACGGCACGAGATTTTGATTTTCGTAGCGATAGTCCATTATCGAATTGGCCGCAATTTTTACATCGTCCTCAAACTTGCGAATATCGTAATTTTGATTTCTCAATGCCTTTGCCAGAAACGTTGGCGTGCCGGTAGCAAACCAGTAATATCGATATTGTTGCGCCAGAAATGTATTAAGCAAACTAAAAGGATTATAAACACTGATTAAATTTTCTGAAAAATGATAGCCATTGTAGCGTTTTTGCAATTCAAACAGTGTTTCTTCGTAAGTTTTTCGTGTCTTCTCTGCTAATGCAATAATTTCAGGTGCAAAATTCTCCTCCAATTCTGCTTGTGTAATGCCACAAATCGCGGCATATCTGTTGTCCAGACTTATATCAACAAGCTGGTTCAGATCGCTGAAAATGCTGACTTTTGAAAATTTTGTGACGCCTGTCAAAAACACAAACTTCAAATGTGCATCAGCGCCTTTGAGAACGCCATAGAATCCTTTCAGTACATCTCTGATTTTTTCATTCAGATCGGGCCTGTCCATGGTATTGACCAGCGACTTGTCGTATTCGTCAATTAAGATAACCACTTTATGACCGGTTTTTTTGTGCATTGTTGCAATCAGGCTGGCAAAACGGATAGACGGTTTTGTCTCCATATCCTTCTTACCGTATTCTTCTTCATACTCTTTCAACAGGTAGTCAAGGACCATTTCGAGCGTTTGCACATCGCTGTATTCCGAGGCGTTGAAATCAAGATAAATAACAGGATATTTAATCCAGTCCTTTTCCAGTCCAGCGATTTTCAGGCCTTCAAAAAGTTCGCGTTTACCTTCAAAATAGGCTTTTAGCGTGGAAAGAAATAAACTCTTGCCAAACCTGCGCGGACGACTGAGAAAATAAGGCTTTCCCTGTGTTGCCAGGCGATAAACATATTCGGTTTTATCTACATACAGGTAATCATTTGTACGCAGATCCTCAAAATCCTGTATGCCAACGGGCAATTTTCTTACTGTATTCATAACCAATCATAAATTGCAATTTTACAAATGCAAAAGTATTAAATTTATTTGATACATAACTGAAGTCTCCCACCTGATTAGTTAAAAATTCAAATTCCTTTCATTTTAAGAAATAAAATGTCATGCCGGTTTGCCGACATCAACAACTGCGTATCATACTGTCTGACAACGGGTGTGATACGCAGCTTTCATCGGATTATGAATCCATATTAGAATAAATCCAACTCCAGTTGGGTATATTTTTGTTTGGGTTCGCCGGCAACGTTGCTGATGCCAAGGCCTAACAGGCGTACCGGTTGGCTTGACAGGTCTACCTGCTTTAATATTTCACGGGCTGTTTCCCAGAACATTTTGAATCCGGTTATCCCGGACGGTAATGTCTTGCTTCGGGTAATGATCCGGAAATCGGCATATTTTATTTTTACCGTTATCGTACGGCCATAAAAATCTTCCTTTTCGACACGTTCCATGACCTCTTTCGCCAGATGATATAATTCGACCGTCAACAATGTCAGGTCTGCCTTATCTTTTAAAAAGGTCGTTTCATTGCTTATGGATTTTATAATCCGTTCTGCGCATACTTCCCGGTCATCAAGACCTCTGGCATTCAGGTAAAAACTTTTGCCGGCCTTGCCGAATAAGCGGATCAGCTCCTGTTCGGAACGCTTTTTCAGGTCAAGGCCTGTATAAATACCGTTTTCATGCATTTTCCGTGCAGTCACCTTGCCTACGCCGAAAAACTGTTCAATCTTCAATCCTTCGACAAATTTTTCCGCTTCTTCGGGGCGAATCACAAAAAGACCGTCCGGTTTTCTGTATTCGGAAGCGATCTTGGCCAGAAATTTATTAACGGATACCCCTGCGGAAGCGGTCAGGGCGGTGGTCTCGAAAATCCTGCGCTTTATCTCTTGGGCAATCAGGGTAGCCGAAGGATTCTGTTTATGATTTTGTGTTACATCCAGAAAAGCCTCATCTAAAGATAACGGTTCGACAAGATCGGTATATTCATAAAAGATAGCTCTTATCTGACGGGAAACGTCCTGATAAACATCAAACCGGGGAGAAACAAAAATCAGGGAAGGACATTTATTTTTAGCCGTTAACGAGGGCATCGCAGAACGGATGCCATATCTACGGGCTTCGTAACTGGCCGTAGCAACCACACCCCGGGCCTCGGAATAACCTACCGCAACCGGCTTGCCGCGCAATTCTTCATGATCGCGCTGTTCCACCGAAGCATAAAATGCATCCATATCAATGTGAATAATCTTTCGCATGTGCAAAAATACTATTTTTCATGCAAACAACAAGATCCGTTTCACTGACACAACCGGCAAGAATCCTTCAAAGGAATAGAGACTGCCAAAATGTCATCTTTCATCTTTGGCACTTATTTTGAAATCCCAAAACCGGGAAGCAACAAATTTATTAACAGGAAAGGAGAAACAAGTATATGAATTTTACCAATTTTACAATCAAATCGCAGGAGGCCGTCCAGCAGGCGGTGAATCTTGTCAGGCAAAACGGCCAGCAGTCAATCGAAGCGGTTCACCTGCTTAAGGGTGTCATTATGACAGGAGAAAGCATTATGCAATTTCTAACTCAGAAACTGGGTATCAACCGGCAGAGCCTGAACCGGAATATAAATCAGAAAATAGAGTCTCTGCCGAAAGTTTCGGGAGGAGAACCTTATCTCGGCAGCGAAGCGAACGCAGTACTTCAGAAGGCCATTGATTACAGCAGCAAATCCGGCGACCAGTATGTTTCGCTTGAGCATCTTATCCTGGCGCTGCTTACAGAGAAAAGCGACGCTTCACAGATGCTGAAAGATGCAGGCATGACGGAAAAAGAACTGCACGCCGCCATTGACGAGCTTCGAAAGGGCAATAAAGTAACAAGCCAGTCGGCAGAAGACACATACGACTCACTCGGTAAATATGCCGTCAACCTGAACGAACGCGCCCGTTCCGGAAAACTTGATCCGGTCATTGGCCGTGATGATGAAATACGCCGCGTATTACAGATTTTGAGCCGCAGAACGAAAAACAATCCAATCCTCATCGGCGAACCCGGTGTCGGAAAAACAGCGATCGCCGAAGGCCTGGCACACCGGATTATCCGGGGCGATGTGCCTGAAAACCTGAAAAGCAAACAGCTGTTTTCGCTGGATATGGGCGCCTTGATTGCCGGTGCAAAATACAAGGGAGAGTTTGAAGAACGCCTGAAAGCAGTCGTGAACGAAGTCATCAAGTCCGACGGTGAAATCATCCTGTTTATCGATGAAATACATACGCTTGTCGGCGCAGGCAAAGGGGAAGGCGCAATGGATGCGGCCAACATCCTGAAACCGGCGCTGGCACGCGGGGAACTGCGCGCGATCGGAGCGACGACGCTGGATGAATATCAGAAATATTTTGAAAAGGACAAGGCGCTGGAACGCCGTTTCCAGACGGTGACGGTGGAAGAACCGGATGAATCCGATACGGTCTCCATCCTTCGCGGCCTGAAAGAAAAATATGAAAACCATCATAAAATACGGATTAAAGATGATGCCATCATTGCCGCCGTACAGCTGTCAACGCGCTATATAACAGACCGGTTCCTGCCGGACAAGGCGATTGACCTGATGGATGAAGCGGCGGCGCGTCTGCGGATGCAGGCGGACTCGGTGCCGGAAGCGCTGGATGAAGTATCACGCCGCATTGCCCAGCTTGAGATTGAGCGTGAAGCCATTAAGCGTGAAAAAGACAGTGACAAACTGGAACTGCTGGGCAAGGAAATTGCAAATCTGAAAGAAGAAGAAAAGAAACAGAAAGCCAAATGGCAAAGTGAAAAAGAACAGATCAACAGGATTCAACAGAATAAAATTGATATTGAAAATCTCAAGTTTGAAGCCGAAAAAGCAGAACGGGAGGGCGATTACGGGAAAGTAGCCGAAATCCGTTACGGCAAACTGAAAGAAAAAGAGTCCGAAATAAAAGACATCCAGCAAAAGCTGCACGAGATGCAGGGAGGAAATGCGATGATCAAAGAAGAGGTAGACAGCGAAGACATTGCAGACGTCGTTTCACGCTGGACGGGCATCCCTGTCCGCAAGATGATGCAAAGCGAAAAAGACAGGCTGCTGCATCTCGAAGACGAACTGCACAAGCGCGTAATCGGACAGGATGAAGCCATAACAGCCATTGCGGACGCCGTACGCCGCAGCCGTGCGGGATTGCAGGATCCGAAACGCCCTGTCGGCTCGTTCATCTTCCTCGGGACGACCGGTGTCGGTAAAACGGAACTGGCAAAAGCGCTGGCCGAATATCTTTTCGATGACGAAAACATGATGACGCGCATTGACATGAGCGAATACCAGGAAAAATTCAGCGCCAGCCGCCTGGTAGGAGCGCCTCCGGGCTATGTCGGTTACGAGGAAGGCGGACAGCTGACCGAAGCCATACGGCGCAAGCCCTACTCCGTCGTGCTGTTTGATGAAATAGAAAAAGCGCACCCGGACGTATTCAATATCCTGTTACAGGTTCTGGATGATGGCCGTCTTACCGACAACAAAGGACGCACCGTCAATTTCAAGAACACGATTATCATCATGACAAGCAACATGGGTTCATCCGTCATTCGTGAAAACTTCGAGAAAATGACGGATGAAAACCGGAATCAGGTCATAGCGGATACCCGGGCAATGGTATTTGATCTGATGAAAAAGACAATTCGACCGGAATTTCTGAACCGTATCGACGAAATCATCATGTTCACTCCGTTGAACGGAAAAGAAATCCGTCAGATTGTAAACCTGCAGCTTGCCCGTACACAACACATGCTGGAAAAAAACGGCATCCTGCTGCAATTCACGGATGCTGCCTTAAACTATCTGGCAGACAAAGGCTATGATCCGCAGTTCGGGGCAAGACCCGTGAAACGTGTCATACAGGATCTTGTACTGAATGAGTTATCCCGAAAAATCCTCGGTTCGGAAATCGACAACAAACGTCCGGTCATTATCAATAAAACTGAAAACGGACTGGTTTTTACAAACTGACAAAATCTATTTGCGGAAACTATTAACATCTTTCACATGAATAAGGTTTGCAAATTGATTACTTATTTGTATCTTTCGCCGTTTTTAAGAGTATAAATTATGAATGAGGACAAAGATTTTCCATACGATGACGACGATGCGGTAAGATTTATAAAAAATTACCTGCCGGAAGAACTTAAAAATAAGTTCAGTGACGATGACATCAATTATATAATTGATTTGATCTATGATTTTTACAACACAAAAGGCTTTTTCGAAGAAGAGGAAGACAATGATAAGGAAGTAGAAATAAACGAAGATGAATTAGTCGCTTTTGTCGTAAAAAATGCATTATCCGACGGTATGGGAAAATACAATGCGGATGAGATCTCACTGATCGTCCGGGGAGAAATGGAATATTGCGATTCCATCGGAATGTTTGAATAAACAGATATTTATTTACAGGTAAAACAACAATTTCAGGACAGGATTATGAAGAATTTGAAAACATTTTCCGTTTTATTTTTAGGCGGAATCTTCCTTTTATCAGGATGTGGAATGAGCAACACGGCAAAAGGCACGGCAATCGGCGTGGGAGGCGGTGCGGCCGTCGGCGCCGGAGTCGGCAAAATCGCCGGTAACACGGCGCTGGGCGCTGTTATAGGAGCGGCCATGGGAGGCGCAGCAGGTGCAATTATAGGCAAAAAAATGGACCGGCAGAAACAGGAACTCGAACAGGTATTACCGGAAGATACGAACGTAGAAGTCGTTGAAGAAGAAGGACAGGCGCCGGCCCTGAAAGTAACTTTCGACTCCGGCATCCTGTTTGCCACAAACTCAAGCACGGTAAGCGATGCATCCAAAACAGCGTTGCGCAACTTTGCCGGTAATCTTGAAAAAAATCCGGATACAGACTTGAAAGTCATCGGACACACCGACAATACCGGAAAGGTTGACTACAATCAGACCTTATCCGAAAAACGGGCAAAAAGCGTCTACGACTACCTGCTCG
This sequence comes from Tannerella sp., assembly GCA_031265585.1. GTDB lineage: Bacteria > Bacteroidota > Bacteroidia > Bacteroidales > Tannerellaceae > Tannerella. Next base: position 27,128 of record JAISCL010000070.1, read on the forward strand.
AACAGGGAGTCAACAGCAGGCGCATGATCTACGAAGGAAAAGGCATACACCAGCCCGTTGCCGATAATAACACGGTCGAAGGACGTGCAAAAAACCGCCGTGTGGAAATTATGATTATGGCCAACGAAAAGATGATCCGGGATGCACATCAGGAAGCCGATGAAAAATAACAGGGCCACATTAACCGTTAGTTTTTTTGATTGAAGAAAGGGGCTGTATCAAAAGGCGAAACAGCCCCTTCTTCCATTCCATAACAACTATTCAACAGGCAGCAAATGAAAATAGGAACGGTTGATTTGGGAGCATATCCGGTATTGCTGGCTCCCATGGAAGATGTTACGGACATATCGTTCCGGCTGTTGTGCAAACAGTTTGGAGCAGATATGGTTTATACCGAATTTGTTTCGAGCGATGCAATTGTCCGGCATATCGGCAAGACAGTGGAAAAGCTGCATGTGGCCGGCGAAGAACGCCCCGTAGCGATTCAGATCTACGGAAAGGAAGTCAGCCCGATGGTCGAAGCAGCAAAAATCTGCGAAGAGGCCCGTCCGGATGTCATTGATCTCAACTTCGGCTGCCCGGTAAAAAAAATAGCGGGAAAAGGAGCCGGCGCCGGTATGTTGCGCAATATACCCCTAATGCTTGAAATTACACGGGAAGTCGTAAAAGCGGTCAACATCCCGGTAACCGTAAAAACGCGCCTCGGATGGGATGCTGAAAACCGGATCATTACCCGGCTGGCCGAACAGTTGCAGGATTGCGGAATCGCCGCCCTGTCCATCCACGGACGCACAAGGTCGCAGATGTACACCGGAGAAGCCGACTGGACACTCATAGGAGAAGTCAAAAACAATCCGCGGATAACGATTCCCATCATCGGCAATGGAGACATCCTGACGGCCGGAGACTGTAAGGAACGTTTTGACCGCTATGGCGTAGACGGCGTAATGATCGGACGGGGCAGCATCGGAAGGCCCTGGCTTTTCCGTGAAATAAAACATTACCTTCAAACCGGCCGGCCATTACCCGCCGAACCATTTCCCCGGTATCTCAATATCCTGAAAAAACAGGTGCTGCAAAGCGTCGAACGTCTGGATGAAAGACGGGGCATCCTGCACATACGCCGTCATCTGGCCGTAACGCCCCTGTTCAAAGGAATACAAAACTTCAAACAAACGCGCGTAGCCATGCTCCGGGCAGAAACAGTCGAGGAGTTATTCGACATAATGGACGGGATAAATATTTTTTGACAGTGATACGGATGTGCAGAGACGCGATGCATCGCGTCTCTACTATGGTATTTTTGTGATTTTTGCGGTGAAGAGGATGTTCCGTTCTGTTTTTAGTTTGTCAAACAGGATGGAATAGCCGGATTCTGCGGTATGGATGGCTGTGATTACTCCCGGCCCGAATACGGGATGCTCTACACGGTCGCCCTGCCGGAATATCAGGGAAGGGGAATCGGCGGAAAGACGGTTTGTGTGAATTTCCAGCCAGGGCTCAAGCTCTTTGACAAACCGGATGTTTTCTTTTCCCGCATCGAAAATAAAACGGGACGGATATTTAAAGATCCCGTCATTTGAGGTTCCTTCCGAATCGGAAAGATACAGGCGATCCATCGCCCGCGTCATCGCGACGTAAGCCAGGCGGCGCTCCTCATCCATTTCTTCCGGCGTATTGATTTTCCGGCCGGGGAAAACGCCCTCGTTCAGTCCGCAAATAAAAACACAGGGAAATTCCATCCCCTTGGAGGCATGAACGGTCATCAGTTTGACGGATTCCCGGTTGTCTTCCTGATCAAGGCCGGTAAGCAGGGCAATCTGCGAGAGGAAATCTTCCAGCGTCGCATCATCGTCCTGTCCGGCCTGCTCAACCGCCCGTTTAAGTTCGGCTACATTATCGAGCCGTTCCTGGTCTCCCTGCAGGCGGAGAAATTCCTCATATCCGCTTTGATCCAGTAACATTTGCAGGAGATCTCCCAGCGGAGCGCTGTCTTTGGACTGTTTTACGGATTCAATCGCCCGTACGTACCGGACGGCCTGCGTGCCCCGGAATAAAGCGTTGTCCAGGTTTTCCTTCAAGGCATCGTATAAGGACTGACCGGCTGTTTCCGCGCAGGTTTTCAAAAAGCCGATTTTCTTTTTCCCCATTTTCCGGGAAGGATTGTTCACCGTACGCAGGAACGCAATATCATCCGCCGAGGTAAGCATCCGCAAATAGCAGATGATATCCTTGACTTCTTTTCTTCCGTAAAATTCAATGCCACTGAAAAGTCTGTAGGGCAGGCTGTTTTTTATAAAACATTCTTCCAGCGGCCGGGTAAGGTAATGCGCCCGGTAAAGGACTGCGATCCCGTTTAAAGAGATGCCGCCGTCGATCAGCTGACGGATTTGCTGATAAATCCACCCGGCTTCGTCCTTTTCACTGTGGCCATGATAATAGAGGGGAAGCTCATCGCCCGGACGGACAGGCTTCAGTACTTTCGGGAACCGGACGGTATTCTTTTCAATCAGGGTGTCCGAGGCGTGGAGTATTTCCGGTGTGGAACGGTAGTTGACGGTCAGCAGGATGGTCGCGGCTTCGGGATATACCTTATCAAAATCGAGGAACAGTTTTACGTGCGAGCCGCGCCAGGAATAAATCGTCTGGTCGGGATCGCCCACAATAAACAGGTTGCCGTGACGGCCGGAAAGCAGCCGGGCGATCCGGTACTGACGCTCGCTTACATCCTGAAACTCATCCACCATTACATACTGCATCCTGTCCTGCCATTTTTTCAGTATATCGGGAAAATGTTCCAGTATATAGGAAGCGAAATTGATGATATCATTAAAATCGCAGCCGAAGCATTTCTTCTGTTCATAGAGATAACGGAGGAAAATCGCTTCATCACGGTCGGAGGTGCGCATAAATCGGGCTTTCAGTTCTTCATTATTCAACTCGTAAATGAAATCGATATAAGAGGTCGCAAAAAGCTTTTTAGCTTCAAGCACCTCATCAATTGTACGTTTGACGGTCGTTTCGCGGAGGGTCAGGTTCATTTCTTCGAAGATCTTCAGGAGCATCTGTTTCTGGTCTTCGACATCAAGGATGATGAAGTTCCGGGGGAAGTTCAGCACATGTATATCCTCTTTCAACAGCTGTACGCAAAAGGCATGGAAGGTGCAGATATAGCCCAGATCCATATCGCCCAGTGTTTTCCGTATACGGGATTTCATCTCGTTCGCGGCACGGTTCGTGAACGTAACGCATACGATATTTTTAGGCGCTACCCCGAGGGCGTCCGTCAGGTAACAGTAGCGGGAGGTCAGGGCGCGGGTTTTCCCTGTTCCGGCGCCTGCCAGGACACGGATCGCCCCCTCCGTCGTCCGGACGGATTCCAGTTGTTCGGGATTGAGATTTTCCAGATAATTTTCCATCGCAGCCGGGATTTACCGCCCCCTGAATTAAACCTTTAAAAAGACATTTTTCCTGTACAAAAAATACAGAAAGAGCCAGCACACCGCAATATATCCCGTACTGTTTATCAGATTCGCCCAGACTTCGGGAAACTTGCCCGCCAGTCCGCCAAAAAAGAAATTCGAGATACGGGAGAAACCGATCACACTTTGCGCCAGGTAAATGGTAATTGAGTTCATCCCGACTACGCGGAAGAAAAGCGTCCAGCGGCGATAGCCTTTCACGTCGATAATGTAATAAAACAGCGCAAATAAAAGGAGGGAATAGCCGGCTACCGCGCAAACAAACGAACTGCTCCACAACATCTTGTTCACCGGGAAAACATAATTCCACAGGAATCCGGCGACTGAAAACGCAATGCCGGCGGCAACGAGATATAAAACTTTCCGGCGCTCCGTTATTTTATCGCTTGAAATACGGATAAACTGCCCGGTAAACATCCCCAGCATGGCGGTGACAATGGCCGGCAGGGTGCTGAGCAGTCCTTCGGGATCAAAATGATTCTCCCCGTAGATCAGCCGTCCGGGCAGCAATACGCGATCCACCGCCCCTGCCAGGTTATTTTCAAACGAAAAGGTATCCGGCCCGCCCGGAACGAGCCATAACAGCAGCCAGTAACCGGTCAGGATAACAGCCGCCAGGACCGCCAGCGCCTTCGGTCGGAACTTCATGAACAGCAGGGCCGAGCACATCCATGCCAGGCCGATCCGCCCCAGGACGCTTGCGCACCGCAGGCCGGCGAAATCCAGCTTAAACAGTCCGTTATAGACCATCCCCAGGAAGACAAGCAGGAGGCCCCGCCGGATCACCCGGATCAAAATTTGCCCTTCCGTCTTTCCCGCGGCACGCTGTTTAGCCATGGAAAAAGGGAAGGATATGCCGGCGATAAAGAGAAACAGGGGAAAAATCGTATCGTGGTGTGTGAGGCCGTTCCACTCAACATGTTCCATTTGCGAGGCAAGCCAGGCCATCAACCCGGAGGAGGGGAACAGTCCGCAGAGGGAAACAATCCAGCCGGAGAGTCCCATAATAAACAGCATGTCAAAGCCCCTCAGTGCATCAAGCGACAAAAGCCGTTCTTTCTTATTAAAATCCGATTTCATTTTTTTGTTTTTTTTTGTGGTAAACTCAGTGTGCAAATATATAAAATTATTTATTACCGGAGAGAAAAATCGGGAAACATGGCTAATTCTTTTTTTGAGGCGCTACCATACAGGGACAACGGAGATCCCCTGTTCTCTGATCAGAAACACTGTTTCTGTTCGGAACCGGCTCCGATTCCGGTTAGAATCATTGATTCTGTTCGGAATTGAGTCCGATTCCGGTTAGAATCAATGATTCTGTTTAGAATTGACTCCGATTCCGGTTAGAATCATTGATTCTGTCCGGAATTGAGTCCGATTCCGATTAGAATCATTGTTTCTGTTCGGAACTGGCTCCGATTCCGATTAGAATCAATGATTCTGTTTAGAATTGACTCCGATTCCGATTAGAATCAATGATTCTGTCCGGAATTAACTCCGATTCCGACCGGATAATAGCACCTCAAAAAAAGATTTAGCCGGAAACATTCGCCACGGAAACGGACAGGATGTTCGATACCGGACACTGCCGCATATCACAACCGGCGATTTATCAAACGGTTATCATTCCGGCATACTCTTTGAACAGATAACGGCAAAACGCAAGAAAGATGGATCGGGAAATACCAAAAGAAGTACGGCGGCAAACGCTCCGCCGGCAGATTATAAAGGCAGGAGCCGGCGTAGCGGGGTTCATCGGCCTCATGGCGTTCATCCTGTCCATCCTGCAACCGGCGGTCAGGCGTAAAGACCTGCACCTCTCCACCGTCGACCGCGGGGTCATCGAGGTATCCGTCAATGCTTCGGGGAAAGTTGTCCCGGCATTCGAGGAAATCATCAATTCCCCCATCCATTCACGCATTGTTGAGGTATATAAAAAGGGCGGCGACGCGGTCGACAGCGGGACTCCGATACTGAAACTGGATCTGCAGTCGGCTCAAACCGATTACAACAAGCTGCTGGATGAGGAACAGATGAAGCGGCTGCAACTGGAACAGCTGCGGCTGACCGGCCGGGGCAAGCTTTCGGAAATGGAAATGAAACTGAAAATCTCGCGCATGGAGCTGAACCGCAAAGAAGTCGAACTCCGCAACGAGCGCTACCTGGACAGCCTCGGCGCCGGAACAACCGACAAGGTGCGTCAAACGGAACTGAGCTACAACGTAGGACAGCTCCAGCTGAGCGAAGACGAACAGAAATACATCAACGAGCAGGCGCTGGCGGAGGCGGAACTTAAAGTACGGGAACTGGAACTGAGTATCTTCCGCAAGGGCCTGGCCGAAATGAAGCGCACGCTGGACGACGCGCAGATACGTTCGCCGCGCAAAGCGATCCTGACCTGGGTAAACAGCGAAATAGGCGCACAGATACAGCCGGGCAGCCGCATCGCCGTCGTTTCCGACCTTTCCAGCTTCAAGATCGAAGGGGAAATCGCCGATACGTATGGCGACCGCATCGCCGCGGGAAGCAAAGCGGTCGTAAAAACGGGCAGCGAGAAGCTGAACGGCGTCGTGAGCGAAGTAACGCCCCTGTCCCGGAACGGCGTCATCTCGTTTTCCGTCCGGCTCGAGGAAAGCAGCCACAGGCGCCTCCGTTCCGGCCTCAAGACCGACGTTTATGTGATGAACGCCGTCAAAGACGACGTGATGCGGATTGCCAACGCCTCCTACTATACGGGAAAAGGCGCGTATGAACTGTTCGCCGTAAACGGCGGTCAGCTCCTCAGGCGCAGGGTACAGCTGGGCGACAGCAACTTTGAATACGTAGAAGTCATCAGCGGACTGGAAGAAGGAGACGAAGTAGTCGTCTCCGACATGAGTTACTACAAAGAAAAAAGCAAACTGAAAATTAAATAAAATGATTAAATTAACAAACCTGGAAAAAGTGTACCGTACAAAGGAAATCGAAACGGTAGCGCTGGAAAATGTAAACATACATGTCCGGAAAGGAGAATTTCTTTCCATCATGGGGCCTTCGGGCTGCGGCAAATCCACGCTGCTGAACATTATGGGACTGCTCGACAGCCCGACGACCGGAACCGTGGAAATCGACGGAACCGCCACCCTCCACATGAACGACCGCAAACAGGCGGCCTTCCGCAACCGGCAGCTGGGGTTTGTCTTCCAGAGCTTTCACCTGATCAACTCCCTGAACGTGCTTGACAACGTCGAGCTGCCCCTGCTCTACCGCAAAACCGGCGCTTCCGAACGGCGCAAAAGGGCCAAAGAAGTACTGGAAAAAGTAGGCCTGAGCCACCGCATGAAACACTTCCCGACGCAGCTCTCCGGCGGACAGTGCCAGCGCGTAGCCATCGCACGCGCCATCATCGGGAACCCGAACATCATCCTGGCCGACGAGCCGACCGGCAACCTGGACAGCAAAATGGGAGCCGAAGTAATGGACATCCTCCACGCCCTCAACGAACAGGACGGACGCACCATCGTGATGGTAACCCACAACGAAGACCAGGCCAAACGCACCGACCGCACGATCCGCTTCTTCGACGGACGGCAGATACAGTAAAAAGATGGGATCGCTCTACTTCAAACAGGCCCTGGCAAATCTCCGGGAAAATCCGCAGGTCACGCTCCTCACGGTTACAGGCACCGCCCTGTCTGTAGCCATGATGCTGGTACTGGTGCTGGTCTGCCAGGTAAGGACAGCCTCCTTTCCGCCCGTTTCCGAACGGCACCGCATCCTTTATATCCCGATCATTCAGGGCCTCAACAAAGACAGGGCCGGATTCAGCGGCGGAGGACTGGGCTACCGCATCGTGCGCGACTGTTTTTACCCGATGAGCCTGCCCGAAGCGGTTTCCGCCGCATCCTCCGAAGTCCTGCAGAAACATACGGCTGTTCCCGGAAACAAAACCGTCCGGGAGACCGATGTCAAAGAAACGGATGCGAACTTCTGGAAACTGTTCGACTTCCGCTTCCTGGACGGGAAGCCCTTTACGGAAGAAATGTTCGCGTCGGCCATGCCGGTTGCCGTGATCAGCGACCGCGTCGCACGGGAATTTTTCGGCACAACAGCGGCGGCAGGCCGGACGATCCGGCTCGACTTTGTGGAATATTCGGTCACCGGCGTCGTCGCCTCCGTAAGCAAAGCCGTAGAGGAGGCATACGGTGAGGTCTGGACGCCCTATTCATTAAACGGTGAGATCATGAAAGGAGACATTGCGGAAGGCATTGGCGGAAAGCTGCAGGTCTTCCTGCTGGGTAAATCGCCTGCCGGTTTCGATGCGATCCGGCAGGAAGCGCACAGCCGGATTGCGACGTTCAACGAAGGCCAGCGGGAGTTTTTCGCCCACATCTGGAAGCAGCCCGTCACAGGTACGCAACGAATGTTTTACCATATACAGGAAGACCGCCTGCACGGGAACGCTTCCGGCATGTTCTCCCTGGCCGCCCTGTTCCTTTTCCTGCCGGTATTCAACCTGCTGGGGATCATGTCTGTCCGCATCCGCAAACGCGCGTCCGAAATCGGCATAAGGAAAGCCTTCGGCGCCACGGCATGGGACATGACGGGGCAAATCCTCGCCGAAAACCTGCCGGTAACCTTTCTCGGCGGACTGGCCGGCCTCCTCCTCTCGGTTCTTTTCTTCTACCTCGCCAAAGACGGACTGCTCGAACGGACAGACGTAAACCTCCAGCCGGCGATGATTATAAAACCCGCCCTCTTTGCCGGAGCCGTCCTGACCTGCCTGCTGATCAACCTGCTCTCGACCGCCCTCCCCGCCTGGCGAATCTCAAAAGAAACCGTCATCCGTAATCTCTCGCAGAAATGATGATACGCCATATCCTCAAACAGACCGTCACCTGCCGCCGCCTGAACAGCTGGATTCTCCTCGAACTGGCAGGCGTCGCCTTTTTCCTTTTCCTGATGACCGATTTCTTCTGGATCAGGCTCAAAAACTACACGGAACCCACAGGATTCGACATTGAAAACACGTACGTCCTGAAATTTAAAACGCTGCACCCCACCGCACCGGACTACGCCGACCCCGGGCAGAGCGCCCGGACGCCCGCCGAAGACCTGTTCCGCATCATCGACCGCATAAAACTGAACCCGGAGATCGAACACGTATCCCTGTCCCTCCATTCTTCCCCCTACTCAATGGGCGGCTACTGGAACAGCCTGAGAATCGACTCCGCACGCACCCCCTCCATACGCTGCCGGCAGGTAACGCCTTCCTGGTTCGACGTGTTCCGCATACGGACGGCGGACGGCAAGCCGCTCAAAATCGAAGAAACCGGATACAAACAGGTGATCCTGACGAAAGACGTCGCCGAACTGCTCTGCGGAGATGCCGCCGGCGCCAACGGCAGGGAAATCCATACGGACAACGACCCGGAAGACCCCGACCGCACCGCCCGCGTAACAGGAGTGACAGGCCTGCTGAAGCGCCAGGAATTTTTCCCCTACGAAGGAGCCTATTTCGAAATCCTCCCGCCGTCCGGATTTGAACAGTGGATGGCGACGAACGGCAACATCACGCAGATCGACGTCTGCATCCGTGCACGTCCGGGAAGCGGACCCGGCTTCCGCGACCGTTTCCTCTCCGGAATGGGCGACCGCCTGAAGGAAAACAACCTCTACGTCTCCTCCCTGATCCCCTCGTCCCGCCTCCGGGACGGAGTAGTCGGAAAAGACATCCGCGAAAACATCCTGCCCATGACCTGTGTCTCGGCATTCGTCCTGGTCACCGTTTTCCTGGGCGTATTCGCCTCCTTCCAGCTGCGCATCCGTCAGCGGCGGAGCGAAATCGGCATCCGCATGGCCATGGGAGCCGGCAAAAACCGGATCCGCAGCCACATCGTACAGGAAAGCCTGCTGCTGATGGCCCTGGCCACCGTACCGGCCTTTATCGCTTACCTGAACATGCTGCATGCCGGAATACTCGACGTCTGGCGCCTGCCCCTCTCGGCCGGGCGCATCGCCGTCACGTTTGCAGGCGCCGTCGTCCTGCTGTCCGCCGTCGTGGCGGGAAGCGCCCTGTGGCCTGCCGGACGCGCCGCATCCATACACCCGGCCGAAGCGCTGAAAGAAGAATAAACCCGTTAAAATTACTGATAAAAATGTTACTGATTCACTTCAAACAGGCATGGAACCTGATCGGACAGGAGAAACTTTTCAGCTCCCTGTATATCATCGGAACGGGACTGTCCATCACCGTCGTGACGGCGCTCTCGATTGTCTACTACATCCGCATAGCCAATATCTATCCGGAAACAAACCGCGACAGGATGCTGACCGTCACAAGCGCCCTCGAAGAAAGTCCCGACGGAGACATAAGCAGCTCCCAGCTCTCTTATATGACCGTCGAAACCTGCTTCCTGCCGCTGCAGGAAGCGGAAGCCGTCTCCGTCATCTACGAAGCGTGGGGAAGGGAGCACTACGTACAGCCCGAAGGCAGCCGCGAGCAGCTCCCCGTCACCGTCAAGTACGTGAACAGCGGCTTCTGGAAAGTCTTCGACTTCCGCTTCCTCCGGGGAGCGCCCTTCACCGAAGCCGATTTCCAGTCGGGCATCCGGTCGGCCGTCCTGTCGGAATCCATGTCGAAACGCCTTTTCGGCGCCGCCGATGCCACCGGCCGGTACGTATCCCTGAATTTTATGCCCTGCCGGGTCTGCGGCGTAGTCAAAGACGTCTCCTTCGTCACCGAAACCGCTTACGCCCAGATCTGGATCCCCTATACGGTGGATCCCGACTGTAAAACCTTTCGCTTCGGCAAAGCAGGCACGCTGGGCAGCTTCAGGGCCGACATCCTGGCGCCTTCGGCCGGCGACCGGGAAAAGATACGGAACGAAGCGCTCGACAACGTCCGCAAACTGAACGCCACCCTGCCGGAGCGGATCGAACTGAAACTGATGGGACAGCCCGACCGCCACTGGGAAAGCATCTTCCGCCTCAATTCCAACGAAGCGCCCGACTTTACAAAAATATTCCTCCGGTACGGCCTCATCTTCCTCGTCCTGCTCCTCATACCGGGCATCAGCCTTTCGGGAATGACGGATTCGCGCATGGAACGCCGCCTCTCCGAAATGGGCATACGCCGTGTCTTCGGAGCGCCCGTAAGCCGGCTGATGGGACAGATCTTCTCCGAAAACCTCCTGTTCACCCTGCTCGGAGGATGCGCCGGACTGATCTTCTCCTGGCTGCTCATCCTCCTCTGTTCGGACTGGATCATGACCGTCGGACAGGGCTGGCGGTCGATCCCTCCGGACGGAACGGACGTCGTCTTCACGCCCGCCATGCTGATCAACATCCCCGCCTTCCTGATCACCCTGGCCGTCTGTTTCCTCCTCAACCTCGTCACCGCCGTTATCCCCGCCTGGCGCGCCTCGCACCGAGACCTGATCCTTTCAATTAAAAATTAAAAATTAAATCCATGTGGAAATCCGTTTTAAAACAAATCTGGAACCGTAAGCGCAGCAACGTATGGATTGCGCTGGAACTCCTGCCCGTCTTCTGCCTCACCTGGTACATGGTGGACTACCTGTTCGTACTGGCCTGCAATTACAGCATCCCCAACCACCGCAGCGTGGAAAATACATGGCAGATCAACCTGGCCGAATTTGACAAAAACCACCCGGAATACCAAACCGAAGCGGACAGCCCCGAAATACTGGAAGCCAACTATGCCCGCATCCTGCAGACCCTGCGCAACTATCCGGGCATCGAATCGGTCGGCATCTCCTTCGACGGCTCCACGCCCGGAGGAGGCTCCTACCACGGACGCGGCTTCCGCAACGCACGGGACACAACCCGCACAGCCGGCGGACAAAGCATCACCGTAGACCCCGGAAACGACTACTTTAAAGTATTCCGGTTCTCCGCCGAAAACGGACAGAAACCCGTCTCCACCGCCGACTTTGAATGGGCGCCCAACGCCATCATCCTGAGCCGTTCCGCAGCCGGTGCGCTTTTCCCCGGCGAAAACGCCTTTGGCCGGGAACTGGAAACAGGCGGCGGTTCCGAACACAAATACACGGTCATCGGCATCCTCGACGACTGCAAGCGCTTCGACCACCTGCGCCCGCAGCATTATTTTTACATCCCCCGCCGGCTCGACGCCGGCAACCTGCGGCACGCCGAAATATCCGTCCGCTACCATCCCTCCCTGTCCGGCCCGAAATTCGCCGAACAGTTCAAAACCGACATGACCGCCGCCCTGCAAATTGGAAACTTCTACCTCCTGAGCATCGTCTCCTACGCCAAAATCGGGCACGACATCGCCCGTCGCTACGGCCTCGACAACGACATCCGGCTGCGCGTCTGCCTGATGATCTTCTTCCTGCTCTGCATATTCCTCTGCGTAATGGGAGCCTTCTGGTACCGGGTCAGCCTGCGCCCGAACGAAATCGGCCTGCGAAAAGCAATGGGAGCCACCCGCACCGGCATACACGCAAGCCTGATGATCGAAGGCGTCTGGCTCCTGCTGCTCGTCACCCTCCCGGCGATGCTGACGGAATACCAGTTCGTGCACGCCGGCCTGATCGACACCCTCGGCCGCGAAAGAGCGCCCGACCCGGCATACCTCCCCGACCGCACCGTCCCCCGTTTCCTCCTCACGAACGCCCTCACGTTCCTCCTTTTACTGGCCGTCATCATCGCAGCCATCCGGCTCCCGGCCCGGAAAGCCGCCTCCCTGCCCCCCGCCGAAGCCCTGCACTACGAATAGGAAGGCATCTCCGCAACATCCGGATCTCTCCTGATCTGCATCCCGGAGAAGTACGTCCGCAACTTCCGTACATACATCCGCGAACTCCGGACGTACATTCGCGATATTCGGATGTACATCCTCTCCCACCCGGAAGAAGACTGGGGCAAGCTGCTCTATTTCGCCCTCGCATACCAGAACCGCCGGGGCGAAATGGGCGCCTGGAGCCCGATCCGCTCCGTCATCATCCCGGGCATGAAGATCCATTATAAACCGGAACCCGTAACGGATGGCCGTTACGAAACCGAAAAGAACCCCAACTAATTGCCGGCTGAAAAAAAAGTCCTATATTTGCACCGGAACAATTCACACACTTAAAACATACCCGTACAATGAAAAAAAACAGCTCCTATCCCGCAAAAACAGGCCTGTCCCTGTTCGTATTAACCCTCCTCCTGTGGACATTTGCAGCGCCGGAATCCGTGCATGCACAAAAAAAAGCCACCGCATCCCGGACATCCGCCGGAAAACAGTACACGATCACATTCGCAGACGGCGCCGCCACTTCGACCATAAAAGGATCGGCAGGCCCTCCCCTGCTGATTGTTGACGGAAAAAAATCCGACAAAAAAATAGAAGAACTGGATGCCGGAGACATCCTGACCGTTTCCGCCCTGGTCAACGAGTATGCCATTGCAGTATACGGCAAAGAAGCCGAAAACGGCGTTTTCGAAATAATGACAAAATCCAGCCCTCGAAGGGCTGACGCTTCCGTTGTAAATGAGATTAACCGGATAAAATCCGAAAATTTAAAACTGACGGGAGATCTGCTGATCCTTGTAGACGGTGAACAGTATGATGAGAAGAACCTTGACCGGATCAAGCTTAAAGATGTTGCCAACCTTTCCATTTCAAAGGATACGGCATTCACGAAACAGTACGGGGAAGAAGAAAAAAACGGCGTCATCCGGATCACAACAAAAAAATCCGGCCTTTCCGGGGATGACATTCCCGTTGTAAATGAGACTGACCGGGCAAAATCCGAAACGTCAAAACCGGCGGGAGATCCGCTGATCTTTGTAGACGGTGAACAGCATGACAAGGAGTACCTTGCCCGGATCAAGGCTGAAGATGTTGATTCCTTTTTCATTTTAAAGGATACAGCAGCCACGAAACAGTACGGGGAAAAGGGAAAAAACGGTGTCATCCGGATCACAACAAAAAACGGGAAAAAAGCGGAATAAAACCGCCACCGCCCGAAGCATCCCGCCACCCGCATGCCGTAAAATGAACACCCTGTCCGGAAACGGACACTTCCGGAAAAGAAAAACCGCCTGTTTTCAACGTCTTACATCTGTGGCATACTATTTGCCAAACCGCCGGTAAAAGAGTTGAAAAATGAAAAAGTTATACCGGACAGGAGCTTTTCTATTACTGACGGCCGCGTCCCTGCATGCAGACAGCATCCGGCTTACGCTGAAAGAGGCCATCCTCCTGGCGCAGATCCGCTCCGTAGATGCCGCCGTTGCACTGAATGAACTCAAAACAGCCTACTGGGAATACCGGACACACCTGGCAGACCAGCTGCCGGAAATAAACCTGACCGGAACGCTCCCTTCCTATCAGAACAACTACAGCCGGTACCAGCAGCCGGACGGCGCCTATACGTACCTGCGCAATAACTACACGGGAATAAGCGGGAAAATATCCGTCGACCAGCATATTGCGCTCACGGGAGGCACCGTCTCCTTCAATACCTCGCTTGATCTCACCCGCCAGTTAGGCGCGGGCGCCTATAACGAATACATGAGCATCCCCTTCGGCATCACACTGCAGCAGCCTGTTTTCGGCGTGAACAGCCATAAATGGAAACGGCGCATCGAACCCGTACGTTACCGGGAAGCCAAAGCAGCCTACATCGAAAGCGTTGAGGAGGTTACACTCACGGCCATCGCCCTTTTCTTTAACCTGCTGCAGGCGAAGGAAAACCTGGCCATCGCCGGCCAGAACCTGGAAAACGCAACCCGGCTGCACGATATTGCCGTCGCCCGGCGCGAAATCGGCCATATCTCGGAAAACGAACGGATGCAGCTGGAACTGTCCGCACTGCAGGCGAAAGGCCTCGTGACGGAAGCGCAGTCCGGCCTCAAGGCCTGCATCTTCCAGCTGCGCTCCTTCCTCGGATTCAGCGAACAGGACATGATCGATCCCATACTGCCCGAATCCGTCCCCTCGTTCCGGATGGTTTACCGGGACGTACTCGAAAAGGCGCAGGAAAACAATTCGCTGGCGCAAAACATCCTGCGCCGCAGGCTGGAAGCGGACTATGCCGTCGCCTCGGCCAAAGGCAACCGGCGAAGCATCAACCTGTACGCCACCGTCGGATACACCGGGAAAGAGATGGCTGTCGAAAAGGCCTATCATCAGCTGAAAGGAAACCAGATCGTCGAAGTGGGCGTAAGCGTGCCGGTACTCGACTGGGGCAAGCGCAGGGGCAAAGTGAAAGTGGCGGAATCGAACCGGGAAGTCATCCTGTCACGCACCCGGCAGGAACAGATGAACTTCAACCAGAATATCTTCCTGCTGGTCGAAAATTTCAATAACCAGGCCGGACAGCTGGAAATCGCCCGGCAGGCAGACCGGATCGCCGAAAAACGCTACAAGACCTCCATCGAGACTTTTATGATCGGGAAAATAAATATCCTCGACCTGAACGACGCCCGGCAGTCAAAAGACGAAGCCCGGCTGAAACATATCCGGGAACTGTATAGCTACTGGAACTGTTTCTACAATATACGCAGTGTCACGCTCCACGATTTCATCGCAGGAGAGAACCTGGAAGCTGACTTTGAAACAATTATCAGGCGCTGACAGAAAAATATTTATCCGCCCCGGGACGCGGATTTCGTTTAATTGATGTTATATTTGCATCCCCAAGAAAAGAAAGGACTGACCATGATATTAATAGTAGATGACGATTCCGCCGTTCGCTCTTCGCTGACATTCCTGCTGAAGCGCGCCGGCTATGAAACACAGGCGGTAGAAACGCCGGAAAAAGCGCTGGAGACGGTCCGGAAGGTCGCTCCCCGCCTCATCCTGATGGATATGAACTTTACGCGGACCACTTCAGGCGAAGAAGGCCTTCAGCTGTTGAAACAGGTGCGGATCTTCCGGCCGGACGTCCCCGTCATTCTGATTACGGCGTGGGGATCCATCTCCCTGGCCGTTCAGGGGATGCGGAACGGAGCCTTCGACTTTATGACAAAACCGTGGAACAACCGGCAGTTGCTCAACTCCATACAGACGGCTATCGAACTGACCGCACAAAAGGAAGAACAGCCGGAGCCGCTCAACCGGACAGATGCCGACAGGAAATTCCGGTTCGACAAAATAATCGGGAAAAGTGAAGCCCTGCTGGATCTCCTGACTACCGTCTCACGCATCGCGCCGACGAACGCCGCCGTACTGATAACGGGAGAAAGCGGTACCGGAAAGGAACTGATCGCGGAAGCGATTCACGAAAATAGCCGGAGAGCCGGCGAAGCTTTCGTAAAAGTCAATCTGGGCGGGCTTTCCCGGAGCCTCTTTGAAAGCGAAATGTTCGGCCATAAAAAAGGAGCGTTCACCGACGCCCGCACCGACCGCAAAGGACGCTTTGAAATGGCCGATAAAGGAACCGTCTTCCTCGACGAAATCGGAGACCTCGACCTCTCCTGCCAGGTTAAACTGCTGCGCGTCCTGCAGGATCAGACATTTGAAGTGCTGGGAGACAGCCGCCCGCGCAAGGTGGATGTCCGGATCGTAAGCGCCACCAACCGCGATCTTCGCCGGATGGTGGCAGACCGGACGTTCCGTGAAGACCTTTTTTACCGCATCAACCTGATCACCGTACATCTCCCCCCGCTACGCGAGAGAAGGGACGATATCCCCCTGCTGGCCTCCTTCTTCGCAGACAGACAGGCGAAAAAGGTACAGTTTACCCCCGAAGCGATCGCCTACCTGAAAAATCAGCCCTATCCGGGAAATATCCGTGAACTGAAAAACCTGGTTGAACGGACCATGCTCGTCTCCGGGAAAAAAATGCCGGACGCCTCCGACTTCCGGAAACAAAACCGGCAGGATCTGTCCGCCAAACCGGAGGCTGCGCTGTCGGGACTCACACTCGACGAAATTGAAAAACAGACGATCCTCCGCGCCATTGAAAAACATTCCGGAAATATCTCCCACATTGCATCCGCCCTCGGCATAAGCCGCGCAGCGCTCTACCGGAGACTGGAAAAATACAGTATTAACCCCCTTTCTTCCGACAAAAGGACTTAAAGTCTTAACTCTCCCTCCAAAACAATGAAACTGAAAGCCATGTTCCGGATCCTGACGCTTTTATTGCTGGTCATACCGGCAGGACTGAGCTATTATGTCTTTTATTCTTCATCGTTCTATCTCTTTTTTGCTGTCGAAGTATTGATTTTTATCACGGCAATCTGCCTGTTCGCTTTTTACCGGCGGATCATTAAACCGTTACAAATTATCGGGGACGGCATGGATCTGCTGAAGGAACAGGACTTCAGCTCCCGCTTGAGGCGCGTCGGACAAATAGAAGCCGACCGCATCGTAGATGTCTTTAACAAAATGATGGAACAGCTCAAAAATGAACGGCTTTACCTGCGGGAACAGAATCATTTCTTAGACCTCCTCGTCAACGCCTCGCCCCTGGGTGTGATCATCCTTGACCTGGATGGGAACATCCGGGCGGCAAACCCGGCAGCCTGCAAAATCTTCGGCCTGAAATATTCCGGAAACATAGCCGGTAAAAAACTGACCGCCATCGATTCTCCCTTAGCGGCAGAACTGGCTCACCTGAAAAAATACGACTCGCAGATCATACGCCTCAACAACGCCAGTATCTACAAATGCACCCACTCCTCCTTTATTGACCGGGGATTTCAACACTCCTTCCTTCTGATCGAATCACTGACGGAAGAAGTCTTCAAAGCAGAGAAAAAAGCCTACGAAAAAGTCATCCGCATGATCGCACACGAGGTAAACAATACAACCGCCGGCATTACTTCCATGCTGGATACCCTCCAGGATACATTCAAAGAGACGGAAGATATCAATGATGTACTGCAGGTTGCGATCGAACGCTGTTACAGCATGACCCGCTTTATTACCAATTTCGCAGACGTGGTGCGCATCCCGGAACCGCAGCTGCAGGAAAGAAATCTCAATCAGCTGGTCTCCTCCGGGAAACGCTTCATGGAAAACGCCTGCCGGAACCGGAACATACAGATCGTGATGGAGCTGTCGGACACGTCTCCCCTGGTGAAAATAGACAGTGTGCTGTTCGAGCAGGTGCTGGTCAACATCATTAAAAACGCCGCCGAATCCATCGGCCGGGACGGCAGGATCCATATCCGCACCGCAAACGATCCCGTCTGCCTCGAAATCGCCGATACCGGGAAAGGAATAGACAAAGAAACAGAAGCCCGACTGTTCAGCCCCTTCTTCTCCACCAAGTCAAACGGACAGGGCCTGGGCCTCATCTTCATACGCGAAGTCTTAAACAAACACGGCTACACCTTCTCATTACAGACAGGAACAGACCGCCTCACCCGGTTCCGTATCTGGATGTAAAACGAAGAGATCGTTTTAATCACTAACTATTGCCCGCATATTTCGTGAACCGCATCATATACCCGTTCCTGTTCTTCGGGCGTCTGACAATAGGTGACAACGATCAGTTTCATGCCCGGACGCCAGAGTTGACGGACGGTCTGTTTGATGACATCAATGTCTCCCACGATCCTTGCATTCAGCACAATGCCCGAACCGGCCAGCGTTTCGGCAAACGGCAGTGCGGGGTTGGGATTGGGGTCTGTTTCCGGCGAAAAAGCGGCATCCATCATACGCAACCCTTTTATTTCGCTCATTACCGGAAGTTTATTGGAATAGTCTCCGCAGGAATGAAGTACGGGGCCTCCGTAAGCCTGACCTACTTTCTCAAATGAAGGAACCGCACATTCCAGATAATCCCTGTTGGAAAGCATCACAATATTGTCGTCGCTTTGTCCGTAGCCGTCGAAATTCCGCGCGGAAGCGAAGCTGTGCCCGGGATTGACGAGGCATTCGCCGATCAGTTTTTTCTGTTCGGCCACGAAGTCAATCATCAGACCGGCAAGGGTATCAAGAAACCGTTTCACCGTCCCGGGGTCGAGAATCATATCCATCATGACCGATTCCGTGTTGACTGTCAGCGTCGAAGTATTAAGCGGCGACTGGGCGTCGGTAAAACACAGCGGCAGTTTGCCTTTTGTCCGGTTCATGAAATAATCAATCATCTCCAGCACATGTTTTCCGACGGCGGTTTGGGCGACCGGTTGCGGCTCGTATTGAAGGGCCTCGGCGACCGTTTCGAACCGGTAATGCGAAGCGGGTGCCTGTCCCGGATTCCACACGTAATCAATACCGTAAGCCGAAGCGTAAACCCCGATGCCATACCAGGGTTCCAGGAAATTGGGAATATCGGCCTTATACTCCATACTTTTCTGCAGGCAACCCAGCTGCAATGCCAGCGAGCGCTGCATGTCGCGGCTTCCGTCGGCAAAGACTTCCGCCGCCCGCATTCTCCGGTAAACGGCCACGCCGGAACGGGCTTTCCAGAAAGCGCCGGTTTTTTTCAGCAGTTCATTTTCATAAGCTGCATAAGCATCCAAATCAAATCTCTCTGGAGAAACAGGCGTGATTTCCGTCGCCTGCGAATCGCGTTTTGTAATGTCAAACTGTTTCATATTAATCTATTTTTAATTCGAACCGGCAGTTGGCAGTCAGTAGAATAAAGCCGCGGTTTCATGCATAAAATCCAATTGCCATGCGGCGAACCTGTCTGCTAACTGCCGATTCACATTTTTATTTCTTTTACAGGTACAAGAATTTTCAACGCAAGCCATGCAATCAGATAGGCCATGCCTGCGATCGTGAAAATAATGAGATAATTGCCGGTAGTCTGCAAAATCCAGCCGACTGCAGGCGAAAAAAGGATACCGCCGACGGCGCCGGCAAAACTTGTCAGGCCGGTGACGGAACCGACGGTTGATTTCGGATAAATGTCCGAAACAACCGTATAGATATTCGCGCCCCAGGCCTGATGCGCCGCCGTTGCCAGTCCGATGAGCGCAATTGCGCCCGTCAGCGACGGAAACCACGCCAGCAACACGACCGGCGTTACGGCTATCGCGGCAATCAGGATGGTGGTTTTCCTCGCGAAGTCAAGGCTTTTTCCTTTCCGGATAAAAAAGGAAGAAAGCCAGCCTCCGCCGATGCCGCCCAGCGACGACATCGAGTAGATGACAATCAGCGGAAAACCGAAACTTTGCAGATCAAGTCCGAATTGCCCGTGCAGGTATTTCGGCAGCCAGAAAAGGAAAAACCACCAGATCGGGTCGGTAACAAACCGGCCGATGCAGATGCCCAGCGTCTGCCGGTATTTGAGCAGTTTCGGCCAGGGCACGGCTTTCGTTTCCTCCGCCCCGGAATCGGAAAGGATATAAGCCAGTTCCCCGGCGGACGCTTTCTTTTCGGGCGAACGGTAAAACGCCAGCCAGAAAAACAGCCAGACGAATCCCAGCAGGCCTGCCGTGACAAAGGCCGACTGCCAGCCGAAACGGATGGCCAGCCAGGGGATAAGGATCGGCGAGAGGATGACTCCGACGGTGGAGCCGGCGTTGAAAAGTCCGGTTGCGAAAGCCCTTTCTTTTTTCGGAAACCATTCGGCGACGGTTTTAATGGCGGCAGGGAAGTTGGC
>JAISCL010000085.1 GCA_031265585.1 Tannerella sp.
CAACGGATATAACCTGTATTTCAACGACTGGGCGGAAAAGGATCTGGTCAACATGGTACACAATTACCGCAACAATCCTTCCGTCGTGATGTGGAGCATCGGAAACGAAGTGCCCGGGCAGGATCGTCCCGAAGGCGTGCGCACGGCCCGTTTCCTGCAGGACATCTGTCATCGCGAAGACCCCACGCGCAAGGTTACAATGGGCATCGACCATGCGGAAGCGGCGATGAAAAGCCATTTTGCTTCCACGATGGACGTGGTGGGCTTCAACTACCGCCTGCAGTTCTATCAGCAGGCGTATAAGGAGCTGGCACAGCGTATCGTACTGGGCAGCGAAACGGCTTCGACCATCAGTTCACGCGGCGTGTACTATTTTCCTGTGACGAGGACGAGCCGCCCGAATCACGAAGACGGTCACTGTTCGAGCTACGATACGGAAGAACCGGGCTGGTCGAACCTGCCGGAAGACGATTTTGTGCAGCACGACGACTATTCCTGGTGCATCGGCGAATTTGTGTGGGCGGGCTTCGACTATCTGGGCGAACCGACGCCATACTACAACCGCTGGCCCAATCACAGTTCGATGTTCGGAATCATTGACCTGGCGGGGATACCGAAAGACCGCTACTACCTCTACCGCAGTCACTGGAACGCCGGCGAAGAAACGCTGCACATCCTCCCGCACTGGACATGGCACGGACGCGAAGGCGAAGTTACCCCCGTATTCGTGTACACCAACTATCCGTCTGCCGAACTGTATATCAATGGGAAAAGCCAGGGACGCATCAGCAAGGACGAAAGCATGACGGCGGCAAAGACCGACAGCGGGGAAGCCCGCGACAGCATGTTGCGCCAGCGCCGTTACCGCCTGATGTGGACGGATGTGAAGTATGAGCCGGGCGTCGTCAGGGTAGTGGCTTACGACAGGGACGGCAAGGCTGTTGCCGAAAAGGAAGTGCGCACGGCCGGGAAACCGCATCACCTCGAACTGTCTGCCGACCGCGCCACGCTCGACGCCGACGGCAAAGACCTGTCGTTTATCACCGTCAGGGTGGTGGACAAAGACGGAAATCTCTGTCCCGATGCCGACAACGCCGTCAGCTTCAGCGTGAAAGGCGCCGGCGCATACCGTGCCGCAGCAAACGGCGACCCGACAAATATCGAGCAGTTTCATCTGCCGAAGATGAGCGTGTTCAAGGGTCAGCTGGTAGCCACCGTACAGTCGTCCGAACAGGCGGGAACAATCCGTTTCGAAGCCAGGTCCAAAGGATTGCCGGCGGCCACGCTCGCACTGCAAAGCAAATAACGTTGAATACGAATCCGGAAAAATAATACACCCTTTAAGTCATGAACAGAATATTGATCAAAACAGCGACATGCTTTATCATCACCTGGTTTGCCGTAACGACGGGCGCTACGTCCGGCAAGCCGTTAGTCTATAAAATAGACATTAAAAAGGAGATTAACCAGACATCACAGATCTACCTTCATAAAGGCCTTGCAGAAGCCCGGTCGCTCGGCGCCGATGCCGTCCTTCTCCACCTGAATACCTACGGCGGATTGCTGGAATCAGCCGACTCCATGCGTACCGCTATTTTATACAGCCCTGTTCCGGTATACATTTTCATTGATAACAACGCCGCTTCGGCAGGAGCGCTGATCTCTATCGCCGGCAAAAAAATATACATGCGTAAAGGCGCCAGCATCGGAGCCGCTACGGTTGTCGACCAGACCGGGGAAGGCATGCCCGACAAGTATCAGTCTTACATGCGCTCCATGATGCGCGCCACGGCGGAAGCGCACGGAAAAGACACGGTCATAAGCGGCAGGGATACGGCCTTCAAATGGATCCGCGACCCGAAGATCGCCGAGGCGATGGTCGACGACCGTATTTTCATCCCGAACCTCATCGACTCGGGAAAGACACTGACATTAACATCCGAAGAGGCATTGAAATGGGGCTTCTGCGACGGCATCGCCGAATCCGTGGATGAGGTGATCACAAAATATATGCAATACGAAGCATACGAACTGAAAAGCTATACGCCTTCCTGGCTGGACAACCTGAAAGGATTCCTGATGAACCCGGTCTTCCAGTCGCTGCTGATCATGATTATTATCGGAGGCATCTATTTTGAACTTCAGACGCCGGGCGTCGGCTTCCCTTCCTTTGCGGCCATTACGGCGGCAGTGATCTATTTTGCACCGCTGTATCTCGAAGGGCTTGCGGCCAACTGGGAAATACTTGTTTTTGTCATCGGACTGATCCTCATCGTCTTCGAGCTTTTTATCATTCCCGGCTTCGGAATAGCCGGGATCACCGGAACGCTACTGATCATAACCGGACTGACACTTGCCCTGGTAAATAACATCAATTTCAATTTTGAAAATGTGAACGGATTTGAAATAGGACGCTCCATCATTGTCGTATTAGTGGGAACGACCGTCGGATTCGGCATGATGCTATGGCTCTCAAGCCGGATCGGCTCCAAAGGCCCTTTGCGCAAAATTGCCCTGGAAGCCGATCTTGAAGAAGCCGCTTCCTCGCCCGATCTGTCCCCGCTGGTCGGGAAAGAAGGACGGACGGCAACCGTTCTCCGTCCGTCCGGAAAAGTGATCATCGACGGCATCTATTACGACGGGATTTCCGAATCCGGATTCATCGAAAAAGGAACAAAAGTAGTCGTCGTACGCTTCGAAAACGCACAGGTATATGTAGAATCATAACATCCCGGAAAAGCTGAACGGCAACAGATCCTTTGCGGAAGAGACGGCGATTATGCGATCGCTTCCGCACATCAGGACGCGTACCGGCTTTCCGTATCGCTGTTCCGTCTCAAGCAGCACCTGGCAGCAAGCCCCGCAGGGAGCGACCGGCGGCTGGATAACACCCTTCTTCAGCGCAATAATCGCAAGCGCAGTGACCGGATGTTTCGGAAGATAGGCGCCGGCAGAAAACAGGGCGACCCGCTCGGCACACATACCGGACGGATAGGCTCTGTTTTCCTGGTTGCAGCCTTCCACTACCATCCCGGCCACCAGGACGGCAGCCCCGACCTGAAACCGCGAATACGGGGCGTATGCCTGCCTGGCCGCATGAAGCGCCGTCGCATACAGGCGGAGGTCATCCCGCAACAATTCTTCCTTTTCCAGGATCTCAAACCGTATTTCTACTCTCTTTTCTTCCATATCATTTAACTTTATTATTAATGTACGCGAAAAACCGTTCGCAAGCGGCAAATACGTATTCACTTTTTCCCAATACGTAGCTACGTTTACGCAATACGTAACTACGTTTACGCAATACGTATTCACTTTTTCGCAATACGTAGTTACTTTTTCGCAATACGTATTCACGTTTCCCCAATACGTATTCACGTTTTTGCAATACGTATTCACTTTTCCTCAATACGTATTCACTTTTTCGCCATACGTAGCTACGTTTTCGCCATCCGTACTCACGTTTTCGCGCAAAGATACCTGTTTTTATCATTTTTTTTTCACCGGCCCGTATCTTTTTTGCATGGATTCATACGTTTTTTTCATTTGTAAGTCGTATATTTGCAGCCGTTTTAATTATAATGGACTACAATAGCGATCAACAAACAAGCATGTTCCCTGATTAAAACTTAATTATGCACACTATGAAATTATATATACGACTGTTTTTTATAAGCCTTTTGTTTGCAGCAAACTTTTCTCCCGTACAGGGACAAAAAAAGAAAGCCAGGAATCCCGAATATGAACAGTATATTGAAAAGTACAAAATTTTAGCCATCAAACAGCAGCAGGAATACAGGATACCCTCAAGTATCACGTTAGCCCAGGGACTTTTGGAATCGGGGGCCGGCAATAGCCGCCTTGCACGGCAGGCGAACAATCACTTCGGAATAAAATGCAAACCGGAATGGAGCGGCGGACGGATCTATCACGATGACGATGAAAAAAACGAATGTTTCCGCACCTATAAAACAGTCGAAGAATCCTATACGGATCATTCGCTGTTCCTGGCCAAAAGAAAATATTACGTATCCCTGTTCAGCCTGGATCTGTATGACTACAAAGGATGGGCGCACGGACTGCAAAAATGCGGTTATGCAACCGACAAATCCTACGGCTCCAAGCTCGTCAACCTGATCGAAACCTACGACCTGTATAAATACGACAGGGCGAAAGTGATAGAAAAAACGCCGATTATTGACGACATCTATGAAATAAAAATAAATATTCCCGAAACCAACAGGCACCATCCGGCTGTCACAAACTGGAGGCGCAGAATACATGAAACAAACGGGATCCATTATATTGAAGCACAGGAAAACGACTCCTACGAATTTGTGGCATACGATACGCGCATGAAACTGAAAAGGCTGCTGAAATACAATGAAGTGACAAAAGAGCACAAACTGAAAGCGGGAGACCGGATCTACCTGCAGGGAAAAAGGAAATATGCAGGCAAAGACAGCGACATGCATGTTGTTAAAAACGGAGAATCGCTGCACAGCATCTCCCAACTGTACGGCATGAAGCTAAATTCCCTGTATAAGCTGAATAAAATAAAAGAAAGTTATACACCCAAACCGGGAGATACACTGAAAATCCGTAAATAAAAAACAGACGCGAATGAACGACCCGAGATATAACCTGCGTGGTGTGAGCGCCTCCAAGGAAGATGTTCACAACGCCATAAAAAACATAGACAAAGGGCTTTACCCGAAAGCTTTCTGCAAAATCAGCCCCGACATACTGGGAGGAGATCCGGCCTGCTGCAACATCATGCATGCAGACGGCGCCGGCACAAAATCATCGTTAGCCTACATCTACTGGCGCGAGACCGGAGACCTGTCCGTCTGGAAAGGCATTGCCCAGGACGCACTGATCATGAACATAGACGACCTGCTGTGCGTCGGCGCGACCGACAATATACTCGTATCAAGCACCATCGGCAGGAATAAAAAACTCATCCCGGGAGAAGTCATCTCCGCCATTATAAACGGCACGGAAGAACTGCTTGCGGAACTGCGCGACCGGGGGATCGGCGTTTACGCCACGGGAGGGGAAACAGCCGATGTCGGCGACCTGGTCAGAACCATCATTGTAGACAGTACGGTAACATGCCGGATGAAGCGCAGGGATATAATCGACAATGCAAACATACGTCCGGGAGACGTCATCGTCGGACTGGCATCCTGCGGACAGGCTACATACGAAAAATCATATAACGGAGGCATGGGCAGCAACGGACTGACATCCGCACGGCACGATGTCTTTGCCAAATACCTGGCCGCGAAATATCCGGAAAGCTTCGACGCCTCCATACCGGAAGAATTAATCTACTCAGGCAGCCTGAAACTGACGGATCCGGTAGAAGGCACGCCTCTTGACGCCGGCAAGTTAGTATTATCCCCTACCCGCACCTACGCGCCTGCCGTCAAAAAAATACTGGATGCAATACGTGCCGACATTCATGGAATGATCCACTGTTCCGGAGGTGCGCAGACAAAAATACTGCATTTTGTCGATCAGCTCCGGGTGATAAAAGACAACATGTTCCCCGTCCCGCCGCTATTCAAAACGATCCGGGAACAAAGCGGAACCGGCTGGGCGGAAATGTATAAGGTATTCAACATGGGACACCGCCTGGAAATATACCTGGATGAAAAAAATGCCCCGGCAGTCATCAGCGCCAGCCGGTCATTCGGCATCGACGCCCGGATCGTAGGGCATGTAGAAGCTTCCACCCAAAAGGAACTGATCATAAAAAGCGAATTTGGAACATTCCATTATAACTGAAAAATATGTCCGACAACCATCCCATACTGCAAAAACTCGACGGACTGGCAGGCCGTTTTGACGAAGTATCCACCCTCATTGCCGACCCGTCGGTCATAGCCGATCAAAAACGCTACGTCCGCCTTACAAAAGAATACCGGGAACTGGAACGCCTGATGGAAGCGCGCAAAAAATACGGACAGACACTCGGAAACATCCGGGAAGCCAGGGAAATCCTCGCCTCGGAACAGGATCCGGAAATGCGCAAAATGGCAGGCGAGGAACTGGAAGCAGGCCAGCAGCGCCTGCCTGAAATAGAAGAAGAAATAAAGCTTTTACTGATTCCCGCAGACCCGGAGGACGGGAAGAACGCCATTGTCGAAATCCGCGGAGGTACGGGAGGCGATGAAGCCGCCCTGTTTGCCGGCGATTTATTTCGCATGTACTCCAAATACTGCGAAATAAAAGGATGGAACGTCAGTATATCAAGCAACAGCGAAGGAGCATCCGGAGGCTTTAAGGAAATCATTTTTAACGTATCCGGAGAAAACGTCTACGGCATACTGAAATATGAATCGGGCGTACACCGTGTGCAGCGTGTTCCGCAAACGGAAGCGCAGGGGCGTGTACATACCTCTGCCGCGACGGTAGCCGTACTGCCCGAAGCGAGCGAATTTGACGTCGAGATAAACGAAGGTGAAATCAAATGGGATACCTTCCGCTCCAGTGGAGCCGGCGGGCAGAACGTAAACAAGGTAGAGTCCGGCGTCCGTCTGCGTTATATGTGGAAAAACCCGAATACCGGCGTCGCCGAAGAAATATTAATCGAATGTACGGAAACGCGGGATCAGCCTAAAAACAAAGAAAGGGCGTTAAGCCGCCTGCGTTCCTTTATCTATGATAAGGAACACCAGAAATACATCGACGATATAGCCTCAAAGCGCAAAACAATGGTTTCGACAGGCGACCGTTCGGCAAAGATCCGCACGTACAACTACCCGCAGGGACGCATCACCGATCACCGCATCAATTATACAGTCTATAACCTGGCCGCGTTTATGAACGGCGACATACAGAACTGCATAGACCAGCTGACCGTAGCGGAAAATGCGGAAAGAATAAAAGAAAGCGAATTATGACATTACAAATCCCCTGATCATCATGAACAAAAAAGAACTCTTTGAAAACATCAAACGTAAAAAATCGTTCCTGTGTGTAGGACTGGACACGGATATCAACAAAATACCGCCCCACCTGCTGAAAGAGGAAGACCCCGTTTTCACTTTTAACAGGGCGGTGATCGACGCTACAGCCGACTACTGTATCGCCTACAAACCCAACCTGGCATTCTACGAATGCAGGGGAACCAAAGGATGGGCCTCGCTGGAAAAAACGGTGGCATACATCAAATCCCGCTATCCCGACCAGTTTATAATAGCCGATGCAAAGCGCGGCGATATCGGCAATACATCCGCAATGTACGCCCGGACGTTTTTCACCGGGATGGATGTCGACGCATTAACCGTAGCCCCTTACATGGGAGAAGACAGTGTAACCCCGTTTTTAAATCATGACGGCAAATGGGTGATCCTCCTCGTCCTTACATCCAATAAAGGATCCGCCGACCTTCAATTAACCCGGGACAGCGAAGGAGAACGCCTGTTTGAAAAGGTATTGCGCCTTTCACAAAAATGGGGAAACGGCGAAAACATAATGTATGTAGTCGGCGCCACACAGGGCCGGATGCTTGAAGACATACGCAGCGCCGTTCCGGATCATTTCCTGCTCGTGCCGGGAATCGGCGCCCAGGGAGGCTCCCTGGAAGAAGTTTGCCGCTACGGAATGAACAGTACCTGCGGACTGATCGTAAATTCCTCACGCGCCATCCTGTATGCCGACAGCACGGAAGAATACGCACGCAGGGCCGGCAGAGAGGCTCTTGCCGTCCGGAAAGAAATGGAACGCCAACTGGCCGTAAAAGGAATTATTTGATCAAAAGCAGGAATTATTTCATATAATTTTCCGGCAATTCTTTTTTTTACTAAATTTGTGCGCTAAAAAATAAACCATAAAGCAACAAATAGAAAGAATGGAGTTTACAGCTCAACAGATTGCTGATTTTTTAAAAGGAAGTGTGGAAGGTGATCCTGCCGCAAAAGTCAACGGTTTTTCCAAAATTGAAGAAGGAATACCCGGAACAGTTACTTTCCTTGCAAACCCGAAATATGAACAGTTCATCTATCAGACAAAAGCAAGTATCGTACTGGTCAATAAAGACTTCTCGCCGGCTTCGGAAATCAGATCCACCCTGATCAGGGTATCCAATGCATACACCTCCCTGGCGACGCTGCTCAATCTCACAGAACAGTCCAAACCCCGGAAAAACGGCATTGACACCTCCGCTTTTATCGCCCGGACAGCCTCTGTCGGTGAAAACTGCTATGTCGGCACACTGGCGTACATCGGAGAAGAAACAGCGATCGGAAAAGGATGCATGATCTATCCTTATACCTGTATCGGCGACCGTGTAAAAATCGGCGACAATACCGTTATTTATCCGCACGTGACGATCTACGACGGATGCATCATCGGAAACAACTGCATTGTTCATGCCGGAGCAGTGATCGGAGCGGACGGTTTCGGCTTTGCACCCGAAAACGGAATCTATAAAAAGATCCCTCAACTGGGAAACGTACTCATTGAAGACGATGTGGAAGTGGGCGCCAATACAACGATAGACCGTGCCGTCATAGGCTCAACCACCATTCATAAAGGCGTCAAGCTGGACAATCTGATCCAGGTGGCGCACAACGTAGAAATAGGAGAAAATACGGTGATGGCTTCACAGACAGGCGTTGCAGGTTCAACGAAAGTCGGATCCAACTGCGTACTCGGCGGACAGGTAGGACTGGGAGGACATATCACGATCGGCGACCGTTCGCAAATCGCAGCACAGGCCGGAATCATCAGTAATATGAAAGAAAACTCGCAGGTAATGGGCACCCCGGCATTCCCAATCAAGAAATTCATGCAGTCAAGCATCATCATCAGAAAACTGCCGGAAATATACCGGACACTGAACAGACTGGAAAAAGAGGTTGAAGAATTGAAAAAAAATAAACCGTAACGACATGCAGAAACAAAATACATTAGCTTCCGAATTTTCATTAAAAGGCAAAGGACTTCATACTGGACTAAACGTCAATGTTACATTCAAACCCGCTCCCGAAAACCACGGATACAAAATAATACGCATTGATCTGGAAGAACAGCCCGTCATTGAAGCGGTAGCCGAAAATGTAACCAACACACAGCGAGGCACGGTGCTGTCAAAAGGCAACGTACAGGTAAGCACCGTGGAACACGCACTGGCCGCCCTTTACGCATGGGGCATTGACAACTGCCTGATTGAAGTGGATGCGCCGGAATTTCCGATCCTCGACGGAAGCGCGCGCTTTTTCTCCGAAAACATTGAAAAAGCCGGCATTACGGAACAAAACGCACCGAAAGACTATTATACCGTACGGCATAAAATAGAAGTGAAAGACGAGAAATCCGGATCATCACTGATCGTCCTTCCGGATGACAGGTTCAGCATCAATGTACTGATCGAATTTGACTCTTCCGTACTGCCCAATCAGTATGCTTCGATGACAAACATCAGTGAATTTCCCGAAAAATTTGCCGCTTCGCGTACATTTGTCTTTGTCCGGGAAATAGAAATGCTGCTCCAAAACAACCTGATAAAAGGAGGAGACCTGGACAACGCCATTGTCATCTACGACAAAAAAATGGAACAGCAGCAAATGAACCGTTTCGCAGACATATTAGGCGTACCACACACAAACGTAAAAGCCTTCGGATTTGTAAACGACAAACCGCTCGTCTTTCCAAACGAACCGGCCAGGCACAAACTCATCGACGTCATAGGCGACCTGGCCCTCATCGGAAAACCCATTAAAGGACATGTCATCGCAACACGTCCGGGACATAAAATCAACAATCAATTAGCACGCCTCATACGTAAAGACATAAAAGTAAACGATATACAGGCGCCGATATACAACACATCCGAAGAACCGGTCATGGACATCAACCGTATCCGTGAACTCCTACCGCACCGCTATCCTTTCCTGCTGGTCGACAAAATCATGGAAGTAGGGGGAGATTATATTGTCGGCATCAAAAACGTAACAGTCAATGAACCGTTCTTCCAGGGACACTTCCCGCAGGAGCCTGTCATGCCCGGCGTACTGCTCGTCGAAGCAATGGCGCAGACCGGGGGATTACTGGTACTGAACTCCGTTGACGAACCGGAACGTTACTCCACCTATTTTATGAAAATCGACAATGTAAAATTCCGTCAGAAAGTGGTCCCGGGAGATACGCTCATTTTCCGGTTACAGCAGTTAGCTCCGATACGCAGGAGCATATCAACGATGAAAGGCTATGTTTTCGTTGGAGAAAAAATAGTCTGTGAAGCTGAATTTATGGCACAAATCATTAAAAACAAATAATCTATGCATTCACCATTAGCCGTTATCCATCCGGATGCAAAAATAGGGAACCAGGTGACGATTGATCCCTTTGCAGTAATTGAAAAAAATGTGGTAATCGGAGATAATTGCCGCATCTATTCACATGCTATCATTTTAGATGGAACCCGTATAGGATCTGACTGCAATATATTTCCGGGAGCCGTTATTGCCGGCATTCCGCAAGATCTGAAATTCGTGGGAGAAGAATCAATCGTGGAGATAGGAAATCGTACGACGATACGTGAATATGTCACTGTCAACCGGGGAACAGCCTCAAAGGGAAAAACCGTCGTAGGGGATGACTGCCTGATCATGGCTTATACACACATTGCCCACGATTGTGTTATCAAAGACAAGGTCATTATCGGAAATGCCTCCCAGCTTGCCGGCGAAGTCGTGGTCGACAATTATGCGATTATAAGCGGCGGATCGCTGGTTCACCAGTTTACGCGCATCTCAAAGCATGTAATGATTCAGGGAGGATCGCGCGTAGGTAAGGACATCCCGCCCTATACGCTCATCGGTCGTGACCCGATCGCCTACTGCGGCATCAACATTGTGGGATTGCACAGACGCGGATTCACAAACGAACAGATCTTCCTGATACAGGATATATACCGGACATTATACACACGCGGTCTTAACAATACGGAAGCATTGAACGCCATCGAAACGGAATATAAGCCCAGCATGGAACGTGACCTGATCCTCAATTTTATAAAAACATCCAAAAGGGGAATTGTCAGGGGGTCTATTGATGATTAAAAAAAATAAGTCCGTTTTTCTTTTATGATATCATATTTTATTCACATATTTGCACGTTTTTATTAGCATAGTTATCATGGTATACAGATTTTTATTATTGTCGGACGAAGTAGACGACTTTAAAAGAGAAATACAAATAAGCTCACAGGCTACATTTTTTGATTTTCACAAAGAAATCCTTAAAACAACGGGATACGACAAACAACAGGTGTATGCATTTTTTATTTGCGGAGACAACTGGAGCAAGCAAATCGAAATCACACAGATCGAAATGGACACCTCATCGGAAGAAGATAGCTACGTGATGGAGGCGACGCTTCTTGAAGATTTGCTCGAAGAAGAACGCCAGAAGTTGATTTACGTATTCGATCCGTTGGCGGAACGTGTTTTCTTCATTGAACTGCGTGAAATTATAACGGGAAAGGATCTGAGAGACCCTGTATGTACGGTAGCCGCCGGAATCCCTCCGAAACAGTTCATTGACTTCGAGGCCGTTTCCAACGACGTCATCAGTTCGGATACGGGTGAAAACTTTTATGGAAATGATGCATTTGACGATGAAGACCTGTACGGTCTGGGCGAAGGTTCATTTGAAGACGAACCGCTGAACGACCGCTTCTGAATGAAGATACTGTTTGTTTTACTCGGGCCGACGGGCATCGGAAAAACAGCATTAAGTATCAGGATAGCCCGCCATATAGGAAGCCCTGTCATATCTGCCGATTCACGCCAGATATATAAGGAAATACCCATTGGCACCGCCGCCCCCACATCCGAACAGCTAAACCTTGTCAGGCATTATTTTATACATACACGATCCGTAACGGATTACTACAGTGCAAGTATATTCGAAGAAGAAGCCGTTTCCTTACTGAACAGACTGCACAAATCACAACCGCACCTGTTGCTGTGCGGTGGTTCAATGATGTATATAGACGCTGTCTGTAAAGGTATTGATGAAATGCCGACCGTCACACCCGAAATACGCGATACCTTGTGGAGGCAATACGGGATGACGGGACTCTCTCCCATCCTTGAAGAACTGAAAAAAACAGATCCCAAGCATTACGGTGAAGTAGACCGCATGAATCACCGGCGTGTGATCCATGCGGTAGAAATATGCCGTATGACGGGAAAACCCTATTCTTCCTTTAGAACAAACCGGGTAAAAGAACGCCCGTTCAAAATCTGTAAAATAGGACTCGCACGGGAACGTCCCGAATTATTCGAACGCATCAACAAACGCGTAGATGAAATGATGAAGGACGGCTTGCTGGAAGAAGCGCGCCGTGTTTATCCGCTTCGAAACCTCAATTCCCTGAATACCGTAGGATACAAAGAGCTGTTCCTGTATTTCGATGGAATTTTTACGCTGGAAGAAGCCGTGGAAAAGATAAAGAAAAACACGCGCGTCTATGCACGCAAACAAATGACCTGGTTCAAACGCGACCCCCGGATAAAATGGTTTAATCCTGATTATGAAGAAAATATCATCTCATACATAGATAGCCTGCGCAAGACGATACAATGATTTATATTTTTTTAATATACCGCTTTGACTTTTTTCCCTATCTTTACGAGGCTTAATATTTTGTACTTGATTTACATAAACAGATGACAAAAAAGTTTACTAAGATATTTTTTACATTTATATTTCTGCCGCTAAGTTTTTACGGATATACACAGAGCCTCGACCAGGCAAAGATTTTATATAACGAAGGCGAATATGAAGAAGCCAAGCCGGTTTTTGAGAAACTGGTCCGGCAATCACCTAACAATTCCTCCTACAACCAGTGGTACGGCGTATGCTGCTATGAAACAGGCGACTTGGAAAATGCGGAAAAATACCTGCTGGTTGCAAACAAGCGCAAAGTCGTGGAATCATACCGTTACCTTGCTTGCCTTTACACCGATCTTTACCGTTTTGATAAGGCAATCGAAATGTGGGAAGGATACATTGAGCTGCAAAAAAAGAAAAAAGAAGATACGGCGGAATCGGAAGTAAAGCTCGGACAGACGCGCAATCTGCACCGTATGCAGGAAAAAACGGAAGACGTACAGATTATTGACAGTATGGTGATCCCTAAGAGAGATTTTCTCAATGCATACAGTCTGAGTGAAGAGAGCGGCAGCCTGATGTATTACGGCGAATTTTTCAATGATGCTGAAAACATCCATTCTGTTGTCTACCGGAATCAGAAAGGAGACAAGATCTATTACGCGCGGCCTTCCGAAAACGGCGCTTTTGCCGTTTATTCACAGAATAAGCTGCTGGACGCCTGGGGAGACGAAAAAAGCCTTCTGCCGAACCATCCGAAAGACTGCAACTATCCTTTCGTCCTGTCCGATGGCCTCACCCTGTATTTTTCATCCAAAAGCGATGAATCCATCGGAGGGTATGATATTTTTATCACACGATACCATACAAATACAAATGCGTACCTGGCGCCGGAACAGATGGGGATGCCGTTCAATTCTCCGGCGAACGATTATATGATGGTCATAGACGAAACAAAAGGACTGGGCTGGTTTGTCTCCGACCGGAATCAACCGGAAGACAGGGTCTGTGTGTATCTTTTCATACCCGACCCTTCGCGTAAACGTATAGAAGATACGGAAGACGCCGACAGATTAGTAAGACGGGCCTCCCTGGCATCCATCAAAGATACCTGGAAAGAAGGGGCGGATTATGCCGGCCTGATTAAACTTGCACATACGGATCTGACCACAAAAGAAAAAAAGATGGAGCGCGATTTTACGTTTGTCGTAAACGATAAAACAACTTATTACACACTGAATGAAATAAAAAGTCACGAAGCCAAAGATCTTTATTCGGAAGTGATCCGTATGAACAAACAGATAGAAACATTAAGGGATAAACTGGACGGGATACGCAGTTCCTATACGAAAGGAAATACTTCTGCGCGTGAGCAACTGAAGCCGACCATCCTGCAGGCGGAAAACCAGCTTTACAGCCTGATGGAAAAGGCCGGGATACAGGAAAAGAAAGCGCGCAATGCGGAAAATCGCCAGATAGGAGTTAAATATTAAATATAAATTTTTATGGTGACGGATATCATCATTATCGTTTTTTTGATGGCGGCAGCCATATTCCTCATTCTTGCAGAGATATTCCTCTTACCGGGAATAACGGTTGCAGGAATCGGAGGAGCGTTGTTTGCAATCGGGGGAGTGGCATACGCCTATTCCACAGGCGTCATGACCGGCAACATAACGCTTGGTTCTTCCATTGTCATTTTTGCCGGTATCTTTCTTTGGCTGTTACGGCGAAATTCTTTCAGTCGCGTCGCCCTTAAAACAGATATTGACTCAACCCTGTCATCACCGAAAGATGAAAATTTACAGATAGGGGATGAGGGGATCACCCTGTCGCGCCTCGCACCCATAGGGAAAGCCCGCTTTCATGACATTACCGTCGAAGCGAAGTCGATCAACGACTTTATTGACGAAAATACCCCGGTTGTCATCCTGCGGATCGATGGATATAATGTAATCGTTGAAAACAAAAACAATATAAACACTTAAAATTTAAAATTATGGATCTATTACTTCTTGTCACGATTGGTATAGCGTTTGTACTGCTATGCATTTTCTTTTATTATGTACCGTTCCTGATGTGGATTTCCGCAAAAGTATCCGGTGTTAACATCTCGCTCATACAGCTGTTCCTGATGCGGATACGTAAAGTTCCGCCGGGAGTGATCACACGGGCCATGATCGAAGCGCACAAAGCCGGACTGAAATCCCTGACCCGCGACGAACTGGAAGCCCACTACCTTGCCGGCGGACATGTGGAGAGAGTTGTTCACGCGCTTGTTTCGGCATCAAAGGCAAACATCGACCTCACCTTCCAGATGGCTACGGCGATTGACCTCGCCGGACGTGATGTATTCCAGGCCGTACAAATGTCGGTAAATCCGAAAGTGATTGATACGCCTCCCGTTGCAGCCGTGGCCAAAGACGGTATCCAGCTGATCGCCAAAGCGCGTGTGACCGTACGCGCCAATATCAAACAGCTGGTCGGAGGCGCCGGCGAAGAAACGATCCTGGCGCGTGTAGGCGAAGGCATTGTTTCCTCCATCGGTTCTTCGGCGAGCCACAAAAGTGTGCTGGAAAATCCGGATTCTATCTCCAAACTGGTGTTACGCAAAGGACTGGATGCCGGCACTGCTTTTGAAATCTTATCCATTGATATCGCAGATATTGACATAGGTAAAAATATCGGCGCGGTATTGCAGATGGATCAGGCGCAGGCTGACAAGAACATTGCACAGGCCAAAGCCGAAGAACGGCGTGCAATGGCAGTGGCAACCGAGCAGGAAATGAAAGCGAAAGCACAGGAAGCGCGCGCCAAGGTGATCGAAGCCGAAGCCGAAATACCGAAAGCGATGGCCGAAGCCTTCCGCAGCGGAAACCTCGGAATCATGGACTACTACCGCATGAAAAATATCGAAGCCGATACTTCCATGCGCGACGCCATCTCCAAACCCGTCGGTGACAGCAATAAACCGATCAAATAAATTAAAAATTAAGAATTAAAAATTAAGAATTGTATTGTCCGTGGGGCATTCATTTCTTATTTATGAATCCCCGCTGGAGAATGTACAAAATCATCCCGCACACAGCATAATTCTTAATTCTTAACTCTTAATTCTTAATTCAAAATGAGTTTCTCCCCTTCCGAACTGATAATAAACGGCGACGGCAGTGTGTTCCATCTTCATCTGAAGCCGGAACAGCTGGCCGGTCGCATCGTTTTATGCGGCGACCCGTCGCGCGTATCAATGATCGCCGGCTATTTCGATACGCGGGAATGTGAGGTGTCCAGCCGTGAGTTTCATACGGTCACAGGAAGCTACAGGGGGAAACGCATTTCCGTTATTTCGCACGGTATCGGATGCGATAATATGGATATCGTCGTCAACGAACTCGACGCGCTGGCCAATATTGATTTTGCGACACGCACGGTTCGCCCGGCATTCCGTCCGTTGACAATGGTGCGAATCGGCACATCGGGTGGCCTGCAGCCGTTCACGCCGGTCGGCACGTATGTGGCCGCAGAAAAATCAATTGGATTTGACGGGGTGGTTTATTTTTATAAAGACCATGAAAAGGTCAGGGACGTGGCGATTGAGGAAGAACTGATCCGGCAGCTCGGATGGAAGATCACCGGCATACGTCCTTATGTCGTATCTGCAGATACATCATTGATAGAACAAATCTCAAAAGACGATATCCTCCGCGGCATGACAAT
Source organism: Tannerella sp. (assembly GCA_031265585.1). Classification (GTDB taxonomy): domain Bacteria; phylum Bacteroidota; class Bacteroidia; order Bacteroidales; family Tannerellaceae; genus Tannerella. The sequence goes on from JAISCL010000085.1 coordinate 16,351, forward strand.
CGCTGCAAACGGTTTTTACGGCCCGCAGGGAAGAGAACTGCGCCTCCCGCTGACCGATCCGGACTTAAACCGCAAAATAGAATCGTTCCATGCTGAAAACCGGCGTATCACCAATTATGAAATGGAAAGCTCAGCACTGGCCGGCCTTGCCGCTCTGATGGGACATCGCGCCATAACCGTATGCTGCATCATCGCCGGACGCACAGACAAAAAAATGAACACCGGCTACAAAAACAGCCTCCCCGCCCTGATCGAAAAAGTGTTGGACAGAATCTGACCCGGTTCAATAAAAACAGAAACAAATGAAGTACCCATATCTTTTATTAAGCCTGCTTTTCATTGGCCCGTCATGCACGAAAGAGGCTGTTGCCGGGGAGGAAGACGGTAACGGCGCGCAAATTATCGAACCCGACTACCGTAATTTTTACGGCATCGTATGGGTTGGAAATAACGATGACAACCTGGCGTATGCGAAGCAGATGGGCTATGATTACATATTTTATCATTTCGGAATGGCGGATCATGCCAATGTGGACAGCCTGAAATTTTATCTTGAAACCCCTCAATACGACTGCTATGAGCGCGAGATAGACAGAAATCATCCGTTTAAGGCGGATGAAAAAGAGTATCTGTCGCGTTTCGTCGCGCTGAAAGATGCGTCAAAGCCCTTTCCCGATAATCTGGCGCGAGGCTGGTTTTCCGAATCCACCTTCTTCTCCGTAGAACCGGATCTGCAACAGCAAAAGGTGATCGATTTTTTAGTGGACAGCATACTGAACCGGGCGGCGTCTCTGGAACGCAGGGAAAGGGGATTTGAATTTGGGGGATATGCCTGGGACGTGCCGCAGCTTACCGGAGATTTCTGGGATACGATCCAGTCGTCCGGTGGAAACCAGGTCACGCTGGCGTACTGGACCGGCCATGACAGCGGCGACAGACATCCCGACGTGACGCACGAATATAAAACATACAGCGACGGACATGCCGCTTTTTACAAAACGCTCCGGAAAAAAACAGGGGAACGCTTTCCGGATGCACGTTTTATCGTAGAACCCTGGGAACCGTATGAAGACTGGCTGGCGCATATAGAAAACCGCCCGGACGCAAACGAACTGACTGTCGACCTGATCGTGCAGGAAAAAGACGGCATTGATTTTGCCACCGATAAAAATGTGCTGAAAAGCGGCCTGACCGACTATTCAAAATTAGGCTGCACCTCGCCCAATCTTTATTCGGAAGCCGGCAACCGCGAAGTAGCCGGAACAGCAGCCTCTCTCGGAAGCGCGTTCGGATGGTTCGGCCGTTTCGGGGGAACGGGGGACATGCCGGATTACAAAAGTGTCCGACAGGTGCCGGCGCGCCTGAAGTTAGTCCGGATGATACCCAACTGGGAAAACCTGCACCGGACGCCTCTCGAACAGCGCAACTGGGACGGAGAGGTCTATTCATCCCCCAAATCCCATATCTCGGAAAACGTCATCTATTCCATCCAGCCCCGGACAGACAAACTGTTCGTCGTCTTCCTGACCGCCCCG
>JAISCL010000090.1 GCA_031265585.1 Tannerella sp.
GTTCATAACAAATGGATTGTTTGGATTGATATAAAAGTATTTAGTAACACAAATATAGCAATTCTCAAACAATCCTTTGTTTATTTTACAAGGTTTTTTAAGGGTGGGAAACTTGAGTATTGTAATTATAAGAATTACAATCGAAACAATAATAAGTATAACATATATTTCCATATTATTTATTTTTAATTGTTGAACTTTATTCAATCTGTCGTTTTATATATTCAAATTCAATGAATTTCCCAATCCTTGTAGCCTTCGTTTTTAAGTTCGTCTATTTTCTTCTGATATTTATTAAATTTATCAAATGCATTGCCAGTATCTCCAAAAAATGGAATTCCCTTAAATTCATCAAACAACTCCTGCTTTTCATCATCCGAAAGTTCTACTTTTTGATCCGGGTGTACAATGTTATAATATCTTTCTAAAAAGAAAACCGCATTATTCCTTATCCGCTTGTATGTTTTTATAAAATCATCATACTTCTTGTTATCATTTTCCATATCCAATGTTATTAAGTTATATTATTTTACTATTGCTGTATACCATCGTTCCTGCCTTTCAAGTAGAAACGGGGCGCTTCTCGTCCTCATCATCCACCGCACCGTATAGTTTAATGTTCCGGATGCGGTCTTTTAGCTGAAACAACAGCAGGATTTAGCAAACCGCAAATGCTTACTTAACAGTGTGACCTACATCACAAACTTGTGTGATGTAGGTCATATTATGTTGTGATGTAGGTCACACTTCGGTGTGATGTAGGTCACAAATATAAGGGAACGTCAGGAAAAGGTTAGTTTCTACCGTGAAACGGACTAATACACAGTGAATTCGCAGTTAAAACGTCCGCACCGGAAAGACCGATATACTGTGCGCAGCAACATTTCGTGCGCCGTCGAAAACCGGATTGTGAACGTTAATGGCTCGCCTCGATGGATTACATCTTTGTCCTCTTCAGTGCAGACCGTGTGGTGCTGGAAAGCATGCGGGGGGATGCACGTGTTATTCTATTTTTTTTCTTATGTCTTCTAAAAATTCTTTCATTCCTGCGGTGTCTTTGGCGGCTATTATTTCCTGTAATGCGGACAGTTTTTCCTGGATACGGTTTATTTGACGGGGTGTACGCGGGTTAAAGAGGATTTCGGTCAGCAGATAGTCGTCTTCCGACAGAAGTCCCCGCGCTATCTTCATGTGGCGTTTAAATGTCGTACCGGGAGCATCCTGATGGATCATCGTTGCGGCAAAGACCAGCGTGGAGGCGAATGGAATGCCTAATGAATAGGCGACTACGCGGTCATGTTCTTCGAAGGTGTATTCAAATATGTTAAGTTTCAGTTTGCTATACAGGTCTTTGAAAAATATTTTGCCCAGGTGGTCGCCTTCCGAAATGATGATGGTGTTCTCTTTGGCCAGGTTGGCCAGGTTCGCAAATGTCGGCCCGAACATTGGATGTGTCGATACGTAGGGGAGGCCGCATGTGGCATAAAATTCCTTTAGATTGTTCTTTACGGATGCGATGTCCGAAATGATGCAGTAGGGATTCAGGTGGGGAAGCGCCAGTTTAAAGGCATCGACGGTATGGTTCAGGGTTACGCAGTTAATGACGAGTTCCGGCGCAAAATCCTTTATTTCTGCGGGCGACTGCATCCGGATCGCATTGTAAATAAAACGCATCCGTTCCGGTTCTTTTTCAAGAACAGCTACTTCATGTTCAAAACTCAGCAAATCCGTGAAGAAGGATCCCATCTTCCCGGCGCCCAATATCAGTATTCTCATAGGGTTGTTTGTTTTTACAGTTTTATTTGTTCATGATCACCATTTGCTGACGCACGGATTCTTCATGAATTTCGCTCAGTATTTTTTTTACAAAGTCAGCGTTCAAATCCATGGAAGATCCCATTTTTGTGCGGTTATCGAGTATTTCCCCATAACGCGGCGTCTGCAGTACCGGCATATTATGTTCCTTTTTATAGATGCCGATTTCGCGCGATATGCGCATCCGTTTCGCCAGGAGTTCCAGCAATCCTTCGTCGATGCTGTCTATCTGGTGACGCAATTCGGTTAAGTTTTCGGTAGTCTGCGTCACGTCGCGGATAACGAGCAGGTTCAGCACATAATCCAGCACATCCGGCGTGATCTGCTGTGCCGCATCACTCCAGGCTTCTTCCGGATAACAGTGCGCCTCGATGATCAGCCCGTCAAAATTAAGATCCATGGCCTGCTGGCAGAGCGGCGCGATAAGTTCCCGTTTACCCCCTATATGGCTCGGGTCGCAGAGGATGGGAAGGTTCGGATAGCGGCGGCGGAGTTCTATCGGTATGTGCCATAACGGCAGGTTCCGGTACATCTTTTTGCCGTAGGAACTGAATCCGCGGTGAATCACTCCGATGCGGTGAAGTCCCGCTCCATGGATCCGTTCGATTGCACCGATCCACAGATCAAGATCCGGATTAACCGGATTTTTAATCAGTACGGGAATATCAACGCCCTGCAATGCATCCGCTATTTCCTGCACGGCGAAAGGATTTGCCACGGTACGGGCGCCGATCCACAGGATATCGATCCCGGCCTTCAGGGATTCGAAGACGTGGTCACGCGTTGCGATCTCTGTTGCTACATACATGCCGGTTTCTTCCTTTACCCGCTTCAGCCACTGCAGTCCTGCCGTGCCTACTCCCTCGAAGCCTCCCGGTTTGGTGCGCGGTTTCCAGATGCCCGCCCTGAAAATTTTTATTTCTTTTGAAGCCAGCGCTTTCGCCGTATCCAATACCTGTTCTTCCGTTTCCGCACTGCACGGACCGGCTATCACCAGCGGGCATTTTTCATCTATACCCGGTAATAAAATCGACTGTAATTCCAAGTTTTCCATACGTAGTGAATTATGAATTATATATTATGAGTTTTATTCTTTCTATCGCTTTTTCCAGTACATTCTCCTTACAGCAAAGTGATATCCGGACGTATCGGTCACCTGCGCTTCCGAATATAAACCCGGGCGTTATGAAAACACCGGCTTCATAGAGTATTTTATCTGCCAGGGCTTCACCGCTTTCTACAGAGTCCGGAATCCGGCCCCACAAAAACATGCCGACCTGCCCCCGATCATAAGTGCAGCCTAACGCCGCCATGATTTGTCCGGCCAGCTCCCGGCGCTTCCGGTAGATGCCGTTCATTCCGTCATACCAGTCCTTGCCGGCTCTTAAAGCTTCAACTGCCGCCGATTGCATGGGTCGGAACTGCCCGGAGTCAACATTGCTTTTTACACGGAGCACCCACCGGACAAAGGTTGCGTTCGAGGCAAGCATGGCCATCCGCCATCCGGGCATGTTATGTGATTTGCTCATGGAGTTCAGCTCTATGCAGATCTCCCTGGCTCCCTGAATACGCAATATGCTCAGCGGATTTTCATTGAGGATAAAACCGTACGGATTGTCATTGCATATAACAATTCCGTGATTCATCCCGAAATCAACCAGCTTTTCATATAATCCGATACTCGCATCCGCACCGGTGGGCATATTGGGGTAGTTTACCCACATCATTCGAACAGCCGGTTTTCCTTCTTTCCGCCTGACTGCAATCAGTTGCTCCAGTTCCCCGAAATCAGGATACCACCCGTTTTTTTCGTCCAGGCGATAGGTCACAATATCGGCACCCACCAGTTTACTGACAGAGGTGTAGGCCGGATATCCGGGATTCGGCACCAGTACGCCATCCCCCGGGTTCAGGAATGCCATCGATATATGCAGTATACCCTCTTTCGAACCGATCAGCGGCTGTATTTCCGTTTCCGGATCCAGCTCCACGCCGTACCACCGGCCATACCAGGAGGCAAATCCTTCACGCAGGGCAGGTATGCCCGTATAAGGCTGATAGCCGTGTACGTCTTCCTTTTGCACTTCGGCACAAAATGTCGCTATCGCCTGTTCCGAAGGAGGCAGATCCGGGCTTCCGACGCCCAGGCTGATCACATCTTTGCCCGCAGCATTCATTTCCGCTACTTCCTTCAGCTTCTTTGAAAAATAATATTCCTCAACACTGCCGATGCGACTGGCAGGACGGATCTTACAGGCTTTGTTTTCCTTCTGCATATTCACCTAAAATTTTTAAATCTTTTGTTAACGGAATGATGGCATCCAAGGCCTGCTTATACCGGGTATAGTCCGAGTACGTCAGGTTGATATAAAACAAATACTCCCACTCCCTGCCGATGATGGGGAGCGACTGAATTTTAGTCAGGTTCATATCATAAAAGGACAGGATGGTCAGTACTTTCGAGAGACTTCCGGTTGTATGGGGTAAAGCAAAAACGAGGGATGACTTATTCTTTTTTACCTCCTGCATTATATCTTCCGCATTCCACTTGTCTGCAAGAACCAGAAAACGGGTAAAATTACGGTTATTTGTTTCGATACCCTCCGCAAGCACTTCAAGCCCGTACAGTCCGGCTGTTGCCTTGCCGCAAACGGCGGCGTGACCGTACAGTTTCTTTTCCGCAATCCATTTGGCGCTCACCGCCGTGTCTTCTTCCTCTACTATTTTAATTCCGGGCAGTGTTTCCAGAAATTCGGCACACTGCATCAATGCAATGGGATGCGAGTTTACCTCTTTTATATCCGGCAGCTCCGTTCCCGGCAAGGCCGCCAGCGAATGGGAGATGCGCAGTTTGTATTCTCCGATTATCGAACATTCGCTCTGCCGAATCAGTTCATGATTCTGCAACAGGCTGCCGGCTATCGTATTTTCTATCGCCATGAAGCCTGTTACGGATGCATCATCACGTATCTGCCTGATGACATCCCGGAATGAATGACAGCCGATAAGTTCGATCTCTTCACCCTCAAAATATTGATGGGCCGCCATGTCATGATACGATCCCAAAATCCCCTGAATTGCTACTCTTTTCATTTTATATCATTTTTTTAAAACCCTGTTTACATTTTAAAAAAAAGTCCTGCCATTTTACGGCAGGACTTTTTTTATTACGCTTAATTACTAATACATATAAAATTCCTGCCTTTACCGACTAAAGTAAAAGTAAAAATAAAAATATGTATTAAAGCTATTTTTCATTTCTCAAGTAATTTCCGGTTGCAAAAGTACAGACTTTTTTCAAATCTCCAAATAAACTGTTATTTTTTTTTACGGAATCAAACAAAAACGGATACGATTAAATAAATAAGCGCAGCCAGCAAAGCGCTGACCGGGATCGTCAGGATCCATGCAACCAGCAGATTTTTGGTCACTCCCCAGCGTACCGAGGACAAACGTTTGGTCGCTCCTACCCCAATGATTGCACCTGTTATCGTATGCGTAGTGCTGACCGGTATTTTCAGGTATTCGGTAAGATAAAGCGTCAGTGCACCGGCCGTCTCGGCAATCATACCTTCCAGCGGCGTTACTTTTGTGATGCGGGTTCCCATGGTCTTTACGATTTTCCAGCCTCCGGACATGGTGCCGAACGAGATCATAGTGAAGCAGGCAAAGGCGACCCAGTTGGGCAGGTCTTCTATCGACTTGATTCCCATGCCCAGACCCATCGGGTGAGCGGCAATCATGGCGGCTGCGATGATACCCATCACCTTCTGGGAATCATTCAATCCGTGACCGATGCTGAAAAGAGCCGATGATACCAGCTGAAGTTTTTTAAACCACGCGATCGCTTTATGAGGATTCACCTTTCTACATATATACAAGGCGAGGATGGTAAGAAAAAAAGCCATAATCATCCCGATCACAGGCGCCAGGAATATAAACGCCGCAATCTTGATTATCACGACGCTCTGTATCGCTTTAAATCCGCTTGCCATGATGGCAGCCCCGGCAAATCCTCCGATAAGTGTATGGGAAGAAGAAGAAGGAATACCCAGCCACCAGGTAGACAGGTTCCAGATAATGGCCGCAATGATCCCGGATAAAATAACCGGAAGCGTGATGAACTGCTCGAAGACTGTTTTTGAAACCGTATTTGCAATTCCAAATTCACCGATAATATATTTAGCGATAAAAAAAGCGACGAAATTAAAAAAAGCAGCCCACAATACAGCCTGGAACGGCGTCAGTACCTTTGTTGATACGATCGTGGCAATTGAGTTGGCTGCATCATGAAATCCATTTATATAATCGAAAAGAAGAGAGAGGACAATAATAGTGACCAATAATTCCATCAGCAAACCGTTTTACGCGTATTTTATAATAATTGTCCTTATAATCTTACCGACATGCTCCGCCATATCCGTAGTCTTCTCCATTTCATATAAAATTTCTTTCAGTTTAAAGAGTTCTATACTGTCCTTTTCATCTTCAAACAGCTTTATAACAAAATGTTCATATACATCGTCCGCCTTGTTTTCGATCTCATGCAGCTCTTTGCAGTAGGCCTTTATATTGGAAGCATTGTTTTTTAAGGAACTCAGCTCTTCCATAATCTTACCGATGCAGATCGAAGCGTCCCTGATCAGCAGGGCCAGTTCCGAAGCATCTTCCGGAATATTTTTAGGCTTATACAGGGCAATCCGTTTGGCGGAACTGTTAATTCCATCCATCACATCATCGAGATGCATTGCCAGGTCATGTATATCCTCCCGGTCAAAGGGCGTGATAAAAGTTCGGTTCAGTTCATCGAAAACCTGGTGCGAAAGCTTATCGCACTGTCGCTCCCGGTCTTTTATCTTTTTATAATATTCCACCTGCTGCCCGTGATCATTTGTCTTCATGCAATCAATAAGCAAATCCGATGCAGTGACCAGTACGGAGGAAAGATCTTTAAATAAAGGAAAAAATTTAGGCTCCTTGGGAGTAAAACGACTGAAAAAGGAATTGTTCATACGATCTTACAGTAATTAATTAATGTTTTCGACTGCAAACTTATTCATAAAAAACAAAAGGATAACACCCGCAAACAAACAACTTATCAACAAAATAATAACAGAAACCCCGAATAACCCCTGCCAACACGGCAAAACGCACGCTATTCCGGCAATCTTCGCCCTGTATCTTTTTTTGTTAAATAAACATAATGCTCTTTGTATGTCAAAAATTCGTCGTAGCTTTGCGCTGCAAAGTACTTTTAAACATCACATATTATGAACAAAGAAACAGACGATCTGAAAGCTATCCGGCAGATGATGGAAAAATCATCCAAATTCCTTTCATTCAACGGGATATCCATTGTATTTGCGGGATTGTTCGCTATGGCGGGCGCTATTTTCGCCCATCTTTTCCTGAAAGGTTTTTTCGGAAGCGAATACAGCCTGACGCAAAGAATGATGCTCTATCTTGCCGATGCATTGGCTGTATTATGCTTATCGGTAGGCGCCGTTACACTTTTTTGCCGGAAAAAGGCAAAAGCCAGCCGTGAACCATTATTCAGCGGCGCCACAAGGCGCGCGGCATACAGCCTGTTACTTCCACTCTTTGCAGGAGGTATATTTTCCCTTGTCCTTCTTTTCAGGGGAGACATTCATATCGTCTGTTCCGCAACCTTGCTGTTCTACGGAATCGGACTTGTAAATACATCCAGATATACATTCCCCGAATTACACTGTCTGGGAATTATTGAAGTGATACTCGGACTGTCATCCCTTTTTTTCACCGGTTCGGGTCTCTATTTCTGGACTGCGGGATTTGGTCTCTGCCACATTGTTTTCGGATTGATCATGTATTTCAGGTATGAGAAAAACAAAACAAAATGACAAATATCATTTCAGCATTGGATAAGGCGTTTGACAGCCGTGTACGGCTGGGTATCATGTCCATCCTGTCGGTAAACGAGTCGGCTGATTTCAACACCATGAAACAGCTGATGGAACTGACCGACGGGAATCTGGCCAGTCATCTGAAAGCGCTGGAAGCGATCGGGTATATACAGTCCGTCAAACAGTTTATCGGACGGAAACCGAATACCAGCTACAGGATCACGGAACCGGGCAAAGACAGTTTTAAAAAACACCTGGATGCACTCGAAAAACTGATCAAATAACTTTTCTGCACAAAACAAATTTAAAAATAAAAGATTATGGAAACAACAAAGCCTAAAAAATTCACACAGTCATTCACTTTCAAGGGTTTTACCGTCGGAATCCTGGTACTGCTGCTGCTTGTACCCCAAAACATGATCCTGAACCTTATCGACGAACGGAAGGACAGAAGCCAGGAAACGGTTGAGGCGATTAATAACAAGTGGAGCGACTCGCAGACCCTGTGCGGCCCGGTCCTGTCGATCCCCTTCCTGCAGATGAAAACGGAAACGGAAACCGTCGAGACAAAAGAAAACAAAAAGGAAAAACGCGAAAAAATCACCTACGAAAGTCATACGCTCCATATCACGCCGGAACAGTTAAATATTAAAACACAACTCTTTCCGGAGGAAAAGCATTACGGGATCTACAAAACCATCCTCTATAAAAGCGATATAGATATCAGCGGCACATTCGGGAAACTCAGCGATGAAGATACGGCAAAATACAACTTCCTGTGGGAAAAAGCATACATGACACTCGGACTGTCGGATCTGAAAGGGGTCAGTAGCCGGATCGACTTTACATTCGGGAATCTGCCGCTGGATGTTGAAGCCGGAGGCTCCTACTATAACAATGAAAAACAGCTGATTATGGCTATACCCGGTTTAAAGGGATCCTTCGAAAAGGGAACATTGACATTTCAGGGTAAAATCAGTCTGAACGGCAGCAGCAGCATCGGCTTTATCCCGATCGGAAAAAACACGCAGGTAGAAGTCGCCGGCGACTGGAAATCACCGGGCTTTATCGGAAATTTCAGCCCCGATTCCCATATAGGAGAAAGCTTCACGGCAAACTGGAATATCCTCCATTTTAACCGCAACATACCCGAAGTATGGCTCGACGAGTACAGCTATGATTCCTTCCACGACAGCTACTTCGGTGTGAACCTGGTCAATACTGTCGACCATTATCAGCAGAACACGCGTTCGGCCAAATATGCACTGATGTTTATCGCACTGACCTTTGTCGTCTTCTTTTTCGTGGAAATACTCACCGGAAGGAAAATCCACCCGCTCCAGTACCTGCTGGTGGGAATCGCACTGATCCTGTTCTACAGTCTGCTGCTCTCCATCTCCGAACAGATTAACTTTGCAGTCGCTTACCTGATTGCCAGCGCTGCCACCATCGGACTGATCACCGCCTACACGTACAGTATATTCAAAAACAGGACACAGACAGGGATCCTGGCATCCCTGTTAGGCGGCCTGTATATATTCCTGTTCGTAATCCTGCAGCTTGAAGACGTCGCCCTGCTGATCGGAAGTATCGGACTGTTTGTGATCCTTGGCGTGATCATGTTTGTTTCAAGAAAAATCAATTTCTACAAACAGGAAGATACAAACCCGGCCAAAAACAAAGAAATCTCTTAAAAAACAGCCGCCTGTGATCAAAAACAGGCGGCTAAAACTTCAAACAGTGAATCCTATGGACAACAGATTAAAAGAAAAACGGTTATTGCTTAAAATCAGGCTGCTTGTGTTATTTTTCATCGTAGCGCTTACGGGAAGCGGACTAACCGCATTTCCGCTGGAAACGGAGCTGGAACTGATCTGCAAGCTATTGGGCGTATCTCCCGGACTGGCGGCGGCTTCGTCCCTGAGCGGACTGCAGGGATGGATGGCGTGGATTTACGAAGGCGTGAAATCAACGAAGGAACACTACCCGTTCCTGCTCTACGGGACGGACTGGCTGGCTTTCGCCCATATCATGATCGCAGTCGCTTTTACGGGTCTCTACTGCCAACCCGTGCGAAACAAATGGCTTATCTACTGGGGCATGATCATGTGTGCAGGCATCATACCTGCCGCCCTTATTTGCGGAGCCGTACGCAGCATCCCGTTCTACTGGCAGTTAATAGACTGTTCGTTCGGGATCTTTGGATTTATACCTCTTTACGTACTCCACAGACTGGTTAAAAACCTGGAAAGTCCGGCAAAAGACAACTGATCCCCAAAAAGGGTTTACAGTAAAAATGCAAGCAAAAACCGAAGAACAGATGTCCTGTAAAAACAGGTCTTCAATAGCCATAAGTGTTAAACTTTTATAATCAGCTATTGTTTTTTGGGTTTTTGCTTGCAACAAATAAAAAAGATACTCTACCTTTGTCCCCGTTCATAAAACATGGGCATTTAAAAACACAAAAGAATGAAATCTAACACATTATTCATACAGGAAACAAAAAATAGAAAGACTTTAAGTATTTTTATGCCTTTTAATTTGTTTGTTATGAATATATTCGCTACTCTCTCTCTCTCTCTCTCTCTCTCTCTCTCTCTCTCTCTCTCTCTCTCTCTCTCTCTCTCTCTCTAATAAGATACGCATACGCGCTACGCGCGTTATTGATCGCCTGCGCAACACATACGCGCGTCAAGATACATATTTTTTCAAAACAAAAAGTCATACGGCTTTTCCCAATTTTCAGACGGACGCACGGG
>JAISCL010000094.1 GCA_031265585.1 Tannerella sp.
CTTCTACGATATACCCGTGTTCTTCCTGGTAGGCGTTGATGCCGGCCAGCAGGTCGGGACGGGTCAGTGTGGTACCCCGCTGCATGATGCGGTCGATGATCTGGTCGTCTGTGAACGAAAGGACGTTCGTCGGAATCGCTGTCTGATCGTTGGGATCAAGCGTCAAATAGTTTTCAATCAAAAAATAGTTCATAATACATAGTGTTTAATTAATAATTAATAAAGTTCAGCTGTCCGGATCGACAGATTTGTCAAATCCGAACAGGGTATAATCCAGCTGTATGTTGCCGGTGCTGTCATACACGTCCTGCCGGTCGCGCGTACCGTGCGGGTAGTGTTCCGTGCGGTTGAGCGTCGCCTGCCAGTAGCCGACCAGGTCGTCGCGGTTGGCTTTCAGTTTCTGACGCAGCAGACTGACCACCACGCCGCCCACGCCAATGGCGCCGGTCAGCAGCGGATTCGTCACGGCCAGAACCGCACCAACGGTAGAGACAAGTCCCAGGAAGGCGTCGCTCTGCATTACCTTTTCGGCATCGAGTGCGAATTTCCGCACGTCTTCGTCCGATTCGATCACCCAGACCTGTAAATTCAGGCTGTCGGGTATCGTTTCACTTTGATAGAGTACCAGTCCCGCCTCGTCGAAGGTGAGGGTCTGGTTGTCCTTCACGCCGTTGATTTCGAGACTGTGGCTTTGGGCAAACCGGTCGGATTCGGACAGGACGCTATCCAGCAATTTTTGCCTGCGAGCGTCGTCGTCCAGGTTGATCAGGTCTGCCAGGGTCAGTGGAGAGACATACGGTTCAGCCCCGCCGGAATAGCCGGCGGCATGGCTGTAAATCCGCAACTCTGCCCGGTTAAACAGTCCGAGAAATCCTTCCCGGTTGTTGAAAACTTTGATTTTGTTGATTCTTGTGTAAAACATAGTAATTATAGTATTTAGTGATTAATGAACAGTGAGGGCGGATCAGGCTGCAAGGCTGTAGGAGGTGCTGAAAAGCGGAACGGACGCCGGGGCAGGGAAGAGTTGCTTCCGAGCCTCGTGCGTCCGTCTGAAAATCAGGAGATGCCGTATGACTTTCCGTGTTGAAAAAAAACGTATCTTGACGCGCGTATGCATTGCGCACGCGATCAATAACGCGCGTAGCGCGTATGCGTATATTATATGTAGAGAGAGAGAGAGAGAGAGAGAGAGAGAGAGAGAGAGCACAAAATATTCATAACAAACAAATTAAAAGGCATAAAAAAACTTAACGCCCTTCTATTTTTTGTTTCCTGTATGAATAATGAACTGTGTCTCATGTTCTTCTACTTATTAACCGTTCTTATTTTTTGGTCGGGGCAAAGATAGAGTATCTTTTTTATTTATTGCAAGCGAAAAACAAAAAAATAACAGCCGATTATAAAAGTTTAACACTTGCGGCTATTAAAGCCCCGTTTCTTTATCCATTTGTATCAGATTTGAATTGCAGCTGGCGGACAGGCGGCTTTTTTCATTTTTAATATTTCCTTTATGTCATTGTTTCATTTTATGCAACAAATTAGTTTTAATACATTATTTTTTTTTAAAATAAGAGATACCGTATCTTTATCATTGCATTTGATGACTTGCTTCCTGTATGTCCGGATCAATATATTTGCAACACAATAAAACACTCTTTAAAAAACGGGAATATAAGCTATAACAATTTAAACTATTCTATTTATGAACAAACATGTATACTTATTGAAACATTCTATCTGTGAGAACAGGTTTCTGTTTATCGCATCTTTTCTGTTGTTATTTTCTTTTACGGCGCCGGCGAATACCGGGTTTGAAGTTACAGGAAAGCATCAACAGACACAAAAACGGATTACGGGAGTTATACAGGATCAGGAAGGACAGCCTGTTCCTCATGCTTATATTGTGGTAAAGGGTGCTACGGGAGGTACCATTTCCGACGAATCCGGGAAATATGAACTCACTGTTAACGGTGATGTGACACTGGTTTTCAGTTACGTCGGCTATACCTCCATCGAACTGTCTACAAAGGGCAAAAGTGTAATTAATGTGGTGCTTCCGGAAACAAGCCTTGAATTAGCTGAAGTGGTGGTTGTGGGTTATAACCGGGTGGAACGCCGGCATCTGGCATCAGCCATTGAAAGCGTCGACATGGAAAAGATGAAGAGTCGCCCGGTTTTTAAACTTCAGGAAGGTTTTGCGGGAACCGTGCCGGGCGTGACGGTGGGACAGACAAGCAACGTTCCGGGTGATGCGGCTTCACTTTCCATCAGAGGGTTAAGCACCTTACAGAAAACAGCCCCGCTGGTTATTGTAGACGGGATAGAACAGTCCATGACGGATATTGATCCCAATCAGATAAAGTCCATTTCGGTATTAAAAGATGCCGCATCCGCATCCATGTACGGGTCAAGAGGAGCCAACGGGGTCATTGTAATCGAAACGGAAAGAGGTGCAACGGGTGATTTTAAAGTGCTGCTAAACGCATGGAGCGCTTTTCAGAGGCCGATTGATTTGCCGGATTTTGTGAATGCGGCGGATTATATGAAACTGAATAATGAAGCAAGACAGATGCAGGGCCAGAACCTGCTGTTTACAAACGACCAGATTGCCGCCGCAGAAAGAGGCGAAGGAACCAGTACGGACTGGCTGAACAGAGTTATGCCCAAAAAAGCTCATTCCTATAATATAAATGCGAATATATCAGGGGGCGGAGGCGTCGGAACCTTTAACCTGATGCTGGGATATATCAGGGAAATGGGTTTAAATAAAGGAGTGGGCACTGAAAAATACAGTGCGAGATTCAACACGAACGTAAACTTTGCCGAAAATTTCATCCTGCTGGCGGACTTTTATGCGCACCGGTTACAGGTAGACCGCCTGCAGGCAAACAGTAACGGTCATGGCCTGTATCAAAACGCCTGGAAAATGAATCCGACCCAGCCGGTCTATTATGACAAAAGAGAGGGGATTGATATTGACAGGCATTATGTCCTTTACAATAATCTAAATCCGGTAGCATCCATGCTGGAAGGGGGGACGAGAAACAACCTGTACGACCGGATCACGGTTAATTTAAGGCCGCGGTATTATATCTTCAACGGATTCCACCTGGCCGGAGATGCCTCCTATATGATCAACAAGTCCGCCAATAAGCACGAACGGCAAACGTTTAAGTTTTATGACGGGAACGGCAAGCCTGTCGCCGTCTGGGCGCATGATGTAGCCGCCGAGCAGGGGGTCAGCGAGAGCCAGCTTACCGGACGGATCACCGCCAATTACGAAAATGACCTGAGAGGTGGGAAAGACAAACTGTATGCAGTCATAGGAGCGGAAGTCATGAACCTGACATACACCGACTACCGGGAGATCGCGAAGGCTTCCTTCTTCGGCAAGCTGAATTATTCTTTCGACAACCGCTACCTGCTTGAAGTGACCTTCCGCAGGGACGGAAGCAGCAAGTTCGCACCCGGGAATCAATGGGGCGCTTTCCCGTCCGTATCACTTGGCTGGAACATTCATAATGAAAAAATGTTCGCCCGCCTGAAAGAAAAAAGAGTGATAAACAATCTGAAACTCCGCCTCTCGTACGGGAAAATTGGCAATGAAAACGTAGACCCCTACCTGTGGCAGGAAATTGTAAATACGTGGGGCTGGACGATGCGCGTGCCAAACCCTCTTTTCACCTGGGAAAAGCAGAGGCAGTGGAACGCCGGCCTGGATTTGACGGCCCTGAAAAACAGGTTAAGCCTGGCGTTCGATATATATAATAAGTTTTCATACGACCTGATTTATTCGGACTTTCCCGTTCCTCCGCTGACAGGCTCCTATTACCTGACATCGGCCGTCAATATCGGGGAGGTCAGGAACAAAGGATGGGAACTGTCACTGAAGTGGAATGACAAAGCCGGGGAGGTGTATTACGGATTCGGGGGCATGCTGTTTGACAATAAAAATGAAGTGGAGAAAGCCGGCTATTCGAAGGAGGATGTGCTCATTTTTAAAGATAATGCAGACAAGATCTGGTACAGGGGCGTGCCCATCGATAATTATTACGGCTATCAGACGGACGGATATTTCCAAAACAGGGAAGAAATAGAAAATACACCGGCAAAGCTGCCCAACACGCTTCCGGGCGACATCAGGTATGCAGACCGCAACAAAGACGGCGTGATAAACGATGAGGATAAAGTGATCATCGGCACCCCCCTGCCCCGCTACAACTATTCGGTAAGCCTGGATCTCGCCTTTAAGAGATGGGACCTGTACATCCTGGGCGCCGGCATCGGTAAAAGGGACGGCGTGCTGAAAGGACTGGAAGGCTATCCGGTGCTCATGGACGGCTCAAGCAACAGCCTGGGCGCTCCCCGGAAAGAATACGCAAAGAACCGCTGGACGCCGGAAACGCCGGACAGCCGCTTCCCCCGTGTCTGGACAGGCTCCAGCACGAATGCCTACTTAAGCGATGTCTGGCTGAGCGACGCTTCGTACTTCAGGATACAGTCCCTGCAGATCGGGTACACGTTTCCCCGGGTGACAAAAGGCATTTCCAGCCTCCGCCTGTATGTCAACGCCCAGGATTTCCTTACGTTCACCCGCTGGGAAGGACTGGAACCGGAAAGAAACAACGGGGGAAGCGGTAATTACCCGAGAATGGCGACCTATAGCGCAGGCATAAAAGTAACATTATTTTAACACATTAAAACCGGATGAATATGAAAAATCAGATAATATGGGCAGGCATCATGCTGCTTTTCACAAGCTGTGACAGCTTTTTGGACAAAAGAGACCCGACGGCCACCTCGTTTGAAGAATTTTACAACGACGAAGAGGATTTGAGGCGCGTCGTCTACAGCAGTTACCTGGACGTTTTCACCCAGGGTGACAACCGGGCGACCCTCTTTTATATGGACGACGGCAAAAGTGACAACGCCTACTCCAGGATGGACGGAGACCATCACCAGCGAATCGCAAACGGCAATTTCAACAGCAACACACAGGGCTTCCTCTATCATTACGAACTGTCCATGAAACATCTGGGACGCCTGAACGTATTCATTGACAAAGCCGGTTTCCCCTACGTGGAGGACGAGGCGATCCGGGAAAAATACAAAGGCGTCCTGGAAGCGTTGAGGATATGGCACTATTTCAGGCTGACAACCCGGTGGGGCGACGTGCCGTTTTTACTGGAACCGGCAAACCTGGAATCGGCGCGCCAGCCGGTCACGCCGCAAAGCGAAATCCTGGAAAAACTGTTCTCCCTTTCGGAAGAAGTGGCCGCCCGCCTGCCTTCGGACGAATATACGACCAACAAGTACATGTTTAACCGCAATTCCCTGAAAGCGCTGGCGATGCGCTACGCCCTGTTCCACGGACGCTACGAACTGGCAGCCAGGCTGGCAAAAGAAATCATGGATTCCGGGAAATATCAGCTGCACCCTTCCTACGGAGATCTTTTCCAGTATGAAGCCTGCTCGAACAACAAAGAATTTATCATGCACCTGGACAAGGACTGCTCCGGGACAAGGTATTCGTTCCGTGACCTGGGGCCGCATTTCAGAACAGGAGGAGGCCAGTCATACCTCGTTCCCCTGAAAGACCTGGTGGATGCCTACTGGACATTGCAGGGCAACCGCATCGACCGGTGCCCGCTGCACACGAAAGAAGAATACGAATTGAACCCCCGCCTGAACCGCGACCCCCGATACGGCCAGAGCATCATCGGGCACGGCGATGATTTTTACGGTGAAATGATTGACATCTACGACGAAAACAGCCCGATGTTTCATGAAAATGAAAGAGCCGGCAAATCGGGCTACTGGTTCAGGAAGTTCGTTTCCGACGCCGACGCCTTCATGAGCGGAGGATCCACAACGATGGAGTTCGCCATCCTGCGCTATGCGGAAGTACTGCTCACCTACGCCGAAGCAAAAATCATGCTGGACAGCCCGGATGCCCTGGCAAAAGACTGTATCAACCGGATCCGCAGGCGTGCCGGCCTGGATATGAGCGAAGCGGACGTCACCCTCCCCCAATTCGCCTCTTACTCGCAGAACGACTGGATCGAACTGATACGCAATGAAAGAAGAATCGAATTTGCCGCGGAAGGACTGCGCTACGACGACATCATACGGTGGAAAATTGCCGCAGAAGTATTAAACAAGCCCGCACTGGGCCACACCCGGATGGTAGACGGCGTAAAAGTAAGCCTGAAAATCGAAGACCGCTCCTTCCAGCCGCACAATTACAAATGGCCCTTCCACGAAAACAGCCTGAGAGTAGAACCGGGACTGGTACAAAATCCGGGATATTAAGAATATTAATTTAAACTTTGGTGATGATGTAAAAAGTATACTGCTATATTTGTATTCAAACTGTTATAGCAGCATACTTTTTATATTACTACCCAAAATAAATCTCTTATCATATTGAAGAAATCACAAAATCTTATTTTCTTTTTTGTATTTCCGAAATTTGCATTATCTTTGCGCCCACATGATGGATGCGACCCTGAAAACGGCATTCGATCCCGATATTAAAGCGTTAGTTATCGGCACAAAATAAACCATAAGGGGCTGACCGGTTTTGACAGCGGGTAGAAGTGGTTTGTAAGCATGCAGTGCGTCGTTGGCCGGCACTATAATCCCGGTTGATAAAAATTTAACTGGCGAAAACAACTATGCTCTCGCTGCTTGATCGAAGTACAGTAGATTAAAGCTTTATCCTTACACCAGGTGTTTGGACGAGACATCACCCGGAAGCTGTGGCTTCGAAGCGTTCCGATCAGGTGGTGCAGAAATATCGGAGATAGCCTGACGGAAGTTCCGTACGGCAGGTGAAACTTAGGAACTAAGGTTGTAGTTGGTAGCTTCGGTCTTGCCACAACACAAAAACCAAAGCGAAGATAAGCATGTAGAAAGCAAATTAATTCCTCGTTTGGACGAGAGTTCGAATCTCTCCAGCTCCACCAGATATTGTAAATAGCTTATAAACAGCGAAAAGGATTGGTTAAAGAACAAAAAACCCGGCATTGGGATAATGCCGGGCACGAGCCGGTAAAATGTAATTATAAGCAATCAGACAAAATGCACCTGGCTCAGTTCATCAGCTAACTGATGAATCGCATTGTCTAATTTTTTGACTGTCGACTTTGATGGTTTTCTAAACCCTGAAACATAGTGACTCAATTGCGTTTGATTGATACCTGTAATCCGTTCCAATGCCGATTTTGAAAAAATAGCAGAGTAGTATGTCAAGAAAGAGGGTACATCGAGATGATACTCAATTTCATAATCACCCTTCAGAATATCAGGTAATTCAGGAGCAGTTTTGATAAACAACTCTAATCCTTTCATTATATCTTCTTTAGTTGCCGCAACATTTTCGCCGGCTCCGTATATTCCGGGACAATTCTCGGCATAAGCAGAATAATAATCTGAACTTTTTTCAATGATGATTCTTAATTTCTCCATATTAACTTGTGTTTTTTCATGGGGCTTATTGCAGCCTCATGTCTCTTATTATACTTTTTTCTAATCCCTTACCCATTTCTTTTGCTCCGTGGTAAGGAACCGGAGGTGAGATAACACCATCCTTTTCGTAAAAATAATGGCTTCCTTCCGCATAAACATACGTCCAGCCATTCTTTACGATTTTACGGTGTAGTTCTGTGTACTTCATGTCAATGATCGCTTATAATTACATCACAAAGATAAGATATTTCTTATCATTTCACAAGCGAAATGATAATAATTTTCTTATCATATGGCTTTTTTAACGGATTGAAACAAAAAAGCCCCGCCGGGAAAGCGAGGCTTTTAACTCAAGTTTCCCACCCTTCATTTAACCTTATTTCAGCCGGTTTTTTTCTTTGGAAGGTTGACCGTATCAAAGTTTTAACACGAGTCTAAAGAATGTTAATCATGCGGCGAGGCTGTTTTTATGTTTCTCTAAAGCATCCAGCATGACTTTATATTCTTCAGCACGTGCTTCGTCCTGAATGAA
>JAISCL010000110.1 GCA_031265585.1 Tannerella sp.
AATATCCAAGGCTCCATCGAGCAGTTCAACGGCGAATGGTATGTCTTCTATCACCGCGCCATGAACGGCGTGGGGATCAAACGCTCGCTCTGTGTCGAAAAGATTGAGTTCGACAAAGATGGGTTGATTATTCCCGTTGTCCCAACAAGCAGCGGAGCCTCCGAAGGATTGAACACAGCCTTGCCCGTGTGGTTCAATACCGCCGTTTACGGCAGCAACTACCGTTTCACCGACGAAGGCGAATACGGCAACACGCTAATCAATGGCGCCGCCGAAATCGGATTCCGGTACATTGCATTTACCGGAAAGGAAAAACAGTTGACTTTGCAGGGTAGCGGACTCAAAAATATTGTTTACGTAAAAGTCGTTGCCAACGGCAGGATTATCGGCGAAGGCGCAGGCGCCAATGCAATCAGTCTGAAAAAAGTATCGAAAGGCAAAGCCGAACTGACACTTTTTATCACCACAACCGGAGACGTCCGGCTCGAAACGTTTAGATTCAAACAATAAACATGAAAAGATTTTTCGTAACTACTCAGGTACCCTAAAAAAGGGGAAAAGTGTGAATAGCACCTGAGTAGTTACAAAATATTTACCGGGATTACTTCTTTTTTCAGATCG
The DNA here is from genome assembly GCA_031265585.1 of Tannerella sp. Classification (GTDB taxonomy): domain Bacteria; phylum Bacteroidota; class Bacteroidia; order Bacteroidales; family Tannerellaceae; genus Tannerella. The sequence continues at coordinate 622 of JAISCL010000110.1, forward strand.
TTGAAGAAGGTTTTGAGGCGTTCTTTTTCGTTGCCTTTGCCTAAGATTTCGATGGGCAGGTAGCCGCGGTAGTTGTTTCGTTGGATGAGTTCCATTAATTTTTTTATGTCGGTTTTGGTTTCTGTTCCGTGGATGAAGACGGTCTCTTTAATCTGCCAGGTGATGGCATGGTGAATGACCTGCTCTATTTCAATATAGGGATCGGACGTGCGGAAACAGCCGATGTCGAGCATTAAGCCGACATTGTCGGACTTGCACAGGGACAGGAATTTGTTGACGTCTCCGGCCGTTTTCAGGAAATCGTTGTGATTCTGTATGGCTACTATCACTCCGTACTGTTTTCCGAACTCTGCACATTCGTCGGTCGCTTCTGCGACCCATTTTGCGGTTTCATCCCAGGTGTATCCTGCGGGTGTATCCGGGCCGGAGAAAATCCGGATCGTGTTTGCGCCCAGTTTTGCTCCGGTAACGATCCAGTCTTTTACGAGGCGGATCTCTTTTTCACGTTCGGCGGCATCGGGTTTGGTAAAGTCGTTCCGCACGCCGGTTCCGGATATGTCAATCGCATTGCGGAAGGCGCAGCGTTTCACTTCGTAGATGTATTCGTCGTCAGGCGCCTGTGGGTAGGAGGGGAAGTAGTAGCCCGTAATATCGACACATTCCATATCTATGGATGCGGCATAGTCGATCACATCAAAAACGGTCAGCTCACCGCTTTGGAGCGGGCTGTTGAACGAATAAAAATTCAATCCGATTTTCACCCGGCTTCTTTCTCCGATACTTCCCTTGTTGGCGGGCTGCGAAAAACCGTTCATGGCAATTGATACGGTTAAAATGGCGGTAAAAAGTCCTAATCTCATATTCTTTGTTTTTCAGTTAATAAATTGCAGTTTGCGGGGTCAGGGGATTTCGGTTGCTATTTCATGAATACAGTAACCGGTAAAAAATCCGGCAGCCCCGTTTGAAATGTTGGTTATTATATTGGAGGGCGGGCCTCCGAACATTGGATTTTCACCGTGCATTTCCGAAGTGCACTGGTTGATGAATTTATAATATCCTTCTTCGATGTTCATCGTCTGCAACCGGATCCGGTCTCCGGGAGAAGCCATATAGACGTCGTCGTTATCTTTGTTTTTCTCCACTACCTTTTCGTCGGTAAGATCTTCAAAGTAATAAATCGTTACGCCTTTCAAATATTCGCCTTTGAAAAATTCATTGCCGGTAATAATGAACTTACTGATCTTATCGTTCGAGATGCTGTCATTGATAAGGAATTTGAACAGATAGTAGTTGTCGGTACCGGGTGGATCCTGTGCATATATGTTAAGGGAAAAGTGCCGGTATCCCATGATCGTGAGCGGACGGACATCTGCGGAGTCGAGGGCCAGGGGAGGCGGTACGGTCGTTTCCGCTTCATACCGTTCCGTCTCTCCGTTTTCGTCAAAATCCACCTCCACCGTAAGGTGGTAGGTTATGCCCGGACGGGCGGCGAACTTTACGGAACTGATATAGTATCCCTTCTCCGCGTATTCCATAGCGTATTCATTTTCCTCCGAATCCTTTATCCGGACATCCGCACCGGAGATATTCCGATTCTCCCTGTCGTCGAAATAGGGGGAAGAACCGGTGATCCTCACCTGCTGATAGCTGTTTTCGCCGGTGAGGCAGCCATAGATGACAATGACAGGCTCGCTGTCACGCGTATTTATATCAATTGGCGCCGTACATGAAAAAAATGTCGCCATTCCCGCCGCCAGGAACAGACGCATCCGCATAAAATTTAAAAATCTGCCTGTCATGCCGCTAAAATTTAAAATTGTAAGTAATGGAAGGCACAATGCCGAAAAGATAGGTCATTTCCGCACGGGGAAGCCCTGTCTCTTCATGCTGGTTGTAAGTGATCATCCACGGATTTTTCTTTCCGTACGCATTGTAAAGGGAAATGTTCCATTCTCCCCGCAGGCGTTTTCGGGAATCCGGTTTGGGGATGTAGGTAAAGGACAGGTCCAGCCGGTGATAGTCGGGGCGGCGGTATTCATTCCGCGCCGAATAGATCGGGAAATATTCCCCGTCGATTTCAAACCGGCCCGAAGGGTAGGTCGTCGGATTGCCGGTTGCATAGACCCATATAGCGGAGAATGAAATTTTCTTCGACAGTTCATAGTTTGCCACCACATTCAGGCTGTGTGTCCTGTCGTAAGGGGAAAGATACGTTTTTCCCTGATTCACTTCCGGAACCGTCCGCTCGGAACGTGAAAGGGTATAATTCACAAATCCGGTCAGGCGGCCTTTCTGCTTGCGAACCATAAATTCCGCCCCGTAAGCCATTCCTTTTCCGGTGCGGACTTCACCTTCCAGGTTTTTGTTCAGCATCAGGTTCGCATGTTCGGCAAAATCGATGACATTTTTCTGATTCTTGTAATAGACCTCTACGGACGTTTCATACATATTATCCGCCAGATTCCTGAAATAACCGGCTGAAAACATGTCAACGGCCTGCGGCTTGATGTTGGGGCCGGCAGGAAACCAGACGTCAAGCGGAGAGCCGGAAGCCGAGTTGTTGGCCAGTTGCATGAACTGCACATTGTGTACATAATTCCCCTTCAGTGAAGAATTTTCACAGAGCTGCCATACAAATCCGAGGCGCGGTTCCAGCGCCGGATGCGTATTGTATATCTCCCCGGACTTGTAAACGGTAGAATCCGTTGCTTCATAACCGGTATTATAATGATAGACCGTAGCTTTCCCGATATTCTGGAAAACAGACAGGCGGGCGCCGTACTTAACGCTCAGTTTATCGGAAACCTGCTGCTCGGCGGAGAAGTAAATGCCATGCTCAAAAGCGCTGGAGCCTTCCACTTCGTATTTGACCGCGGCATCGGCCTCGATGGAGAGATCCATTTGAGCGTATCCGGGTTTGAAACGGTGCAGAATACTCGAAAGGCCGTAGGTTAAAAGCCACCTGTCACTCGCGGAGTGCATCATGTCGGCACGCAGCATGTAATCGGTTATACTCGACTTCCAGGTAGCTCTTGAGCCTTCCAGCTTGGATTTCAGCCCGTAATCATAATTACTGATATTAAAACTGATTCCGGATGAGAGGGCAGGGGAGTAAATATGTCGCCACGAGGTGGAAAAGGCGCCGTTCCCGTAGTGGAAATCACCCGGTTCCGCACCGAAACTGTCTTTCCCGTAATAACCGCTTATGTCTGCAATATCCTTATTTGAAAAACGGTGCGTCACCTTGGCATTGAGGTCATAGAAATAAACGGAGGACTTGCGCAGGGCTTCGTTTGAAGACAGCTTGAGGAACAGATCCGCATAGCTGCGGCGTCCGCCGGCCAGCCAGGATGTTTTTTCACCGGCAGGCCCTTCCAGCATCAGCCTGCTGGATATTAAACCGATCCCTCCGACACCGCCGAAACGTTCGGGATGATCGCTTTTTGTCCGGACGTCGAGTAACGAAGAAAGCCGTCCTCCATATTTTAAGGGCAGATCTCCTTTATATAAGTCAAGTCCGCTGAGCACGTCATTGTTAAAGATGGAGAAAAAGCCCATCAGGTGCGAAGCATTGTAGACCGTCGTATTATCAATAAGTATGAGATTGTGATCCGGCGAACCGCCGCGCACGCTGAATCCGGAGCCGCCTTCCGAGGCGGTCTGCACCCCTGGCAGTAACTGGATCGCTTTGATAACATCTACTTCTCCCATTAATGCGGGCATTTGTTTAATCTCTGCCGCACTTAGCTTTTCAACGCCCATTGTCAGCGTTTTTACGTGCTCATTGGGAGCCGTGGATGTCACTACTATTTCATCCAGTTGGAGGTTGTGATCCAGTAAAAAATCAACTGTCCGATTCTCCCGGAGATCAACCGTTTTGCTTTCTTCGCTGAAACCTATATAAGATGCCGAAACGGTATAGGTGCCCTTTTTTTTAAACCGGATTGAATAATTTCCGCCTGCACCGGAAACGGCCACAATGGATGTTCCTTTTACTTTAATAAGCGCCGACGCCAGCGGTTCACCCGACAAACGCTCAACCACTCTTCCTTTCAATTCAACTTCCTGCGCTATGCCTGCATAAAAAAATAAAAAACACAGAAGCAAAAAGAGACTTCTCCTGATTATCATACTCCTTATTTGTTTTAGGCTGAAAACATTGCTGCTTTTACCTGTTTAGCTAATACCGTCAATACCCGGACTTCAATTATCCGAACGGAGAACAGCGCCGAAAATTGTACGGCATTTTATAAAAAACAGCCTTTACCGGAAATTATGATGCTGTTTAAGAAATTTTTCGCAGGTTTTCGGTGGAGCAATTCAAATAATCGTCCGCCGGAGCGTCCGGGAACAGAATGTAGGGTGACATTTGCTTCCTGAACCGTTCGAGAACGGAATGACGGGTGAAATTTGCTTCCCGAACCGTTCGGGAACAGAATGTAAGGTGGAATTCGCTTCCCGCATCGTGCGGGAACAGACTGACAGCGTACAGCGGCTTCCCGGAGCACCCCGGACACCTTCCGGTTGCCTGCATGCACAAAACCATCCTGCGCAAAGTATCCAGTTCTTCGTATATTTCAATCGTACGTTCCCCAAATTCATTTGCCTGCCGGTACGGCATATTTCTTTCATCGTCGGTTGTGTATATTTCTTCCCAGCCTTTAAAGAAATGATGATGTGCCGGGGATTCAACCCTGCCTCTTCTACCACTTTCAATGCAGTCGAAAGCTTTACCCTTACATCAATTTTATCTTCCATTTCTTTTTAATTTTACCAGCATGTATTTTCCGTTACCTCCGGAAAAATGCTACCTTTGTGACGATAAAAATTTTAAGAATATGGTACGGAATACGGAAAACAGATGTGCGGGCAACGTTCCCGCGACGGATCACACGGAGATAAGCCGCATGGCAAAAAAAGTTCTCATTACGGATGCGAACAAGGGCATCGGCAAATAGAATTGCGGGCGAATTTGTAAAAACAGCGGAGGAAGCCGGCCGGTTGATAGCGGGTTTCATTCTTGACGGGAAAAATCATAACGGTGAATTGATTAACAGCAATGGCGCCATTGTGGATTACAATCATGGATTGTCTTAAACAATTCCTGTAGACGGAATTAAAAGTTCAAAATTATGCGAAGGAAAGATAAAGAAATAGCGGACATCGGCGGGAAGCTGGAAATCATTGATAAAAACAGGGTTTGCCGGCTTGCGCTGTCCGATGATAACCGGCCCTACATTGTTCCTCTGAATTATGGCTATTCCTTTGAAAACGGCGATTTAACCCTGTATTTCCACAGCGCCCGCGAAGGTAGAAAGCTGGAAATAATAAAAAGGAATAATCGGGCGTGCTTTGAAATTGACTGCGAGGGCGTTTTAGTCGAAGGAGAGACGCCGTGCAGCTACAGCTGTGTGTTTGAAAGCATTATCGGTACGGGCCGAATCATCCTGCTGAACACGGCAACCGAAAAAGAGGATGGATTGAACCGGTTAATGAAGCATCAGACCGGGAAAAACGTGACGCATCATTTTGATGAAAACGTGATGGAGCGGGTCGTCGTATATAAGATGGTCGTGGAAGAATTTACGGGAAAACGGGGGAAAAACAGGGAAGAAGCATGAAAACAAACAGGACAAACGCCGCCCGCTTATTAGACCATGCAAAAATCGCGTATGAACTTATTGCATACAAATTTGATGAGAACGATTTAAGCGCTCCACACGTGGCAGAAGCCTTGAACGAGCCGATTGAGCAGGTTTTTAAGACGCTTGTCCTGAAAGGTGACAAAAGCGGGTATTTTGTCTGCATCGTTCCGGGCGATTCCGAAGTAGATTTGAAAAAAGCGGCTAAAGTTTCCGGAAACAAAAACTGCGATTTGATTCCGCAAAAAGACCTGTGTTCCCTGACCGGTTATATTCGGGGCGGGTGTTCGCCAATTGGGATGAAAAAGCATTTTCCTGCCTATATCCACGAAACCTGTCTGTTGTATGAATCTGTTTTCGTCAGCGCCGGACAACGGGGCTTACAGATGAGAATTGGGACGGTCGATTTGATAAAAATCACGAAATCGGAAACCGTCGATTTGATTGACGAATGGGGAACGGTATAGAAGCGGGTGGAGGCTTCCGCCCGAATTGAAAGATATTTTTTCCCGGTAACAAAAGATGTATTACCTTTGCGACAAAAAAGTTATGTTTTCACAGGAACAAATATCACAGGTAATAGATGCTCAAAAGCGGGTATTTCTGAGTAAGGACGGTGGCGTGCCGCGCGAAAGCTTGCCGGATGTGCCTGTATTGAACGACTTTACAACAATCATCACGGGATTGCGCCGCTGCGGGAAAAGCACCCTGCTTTTACAGCTTATGCAGAAGAAATTTACCGACGTCCTGTTTCTGAATTTCGAGGACATTCGCCTTGCAAATATGGAACAGGGCGACCTCATTTTGCTGCTTGCCGAAATTGAAAAACGCGCAATTAAAACCCTTTTTTTTGATGAGATACAGTTAGTCAAAGGCTGGGAGATTTTTATAAACCAGCTGCTTCGCGAGGAGTATCAGGTTTTTATTACCGGTTCAAACGCCGTGCTTTTGAGTTCCGAATTTGGCACGCATTTAACGGGCAGGCATATTTCCATAGAACTGTTCCCGTTTTCGTTCAGCGAGTTTTTGACGCTCAAAAACCTGTCTGCCGATGCCGGTTCGCTGCACGAATATCTGCTCGCGGGCGGCGTGCCCGAATTTGCGAAAACCGGTCAAGGCATTTTGCTGACCACGCTGGTCGATGATATTCTGATAAAAGACATCGCGGTACGGCACGCGATTAAAGACGTCGATTCGCTACGAAAACTGACTTTGTTTTTAATGAGCAACATCGGCAACACGGTTTCTGCCAATAAATTAATTAACTTATTCGGAATCAGGGCGCCCTCTACCATACTCGAATATTTTTCATACCTCACGGAGACGTACCTGATTGATTTCGTGCCGCAGTTTGATTACTCGGTAAAGGCACAAATACGCAATCCCAAGAAAATCTATTCCATAGATACCGGAATATCTCAAAATCTCGGTTTCAACTTTTCAAAAAATGCGGGACATTTCCTGGAAAACACCGTGTATCTGCATTTAAGGAGGACATACAGGGAAATATTTTACTTTAACCGGAACCGTGCCGAATGTGATTTTGTGGTAATGAAAAATGAAAAACCGGAACAGCTCATACAGGTTACATACGAATTTACGCCCGAAAACCGCGAGCGTGAAATACGCGGACTGACAGAGGCCATGGACTTTTTCAGAATCGACAATGGCGTCATCATCACTTTTAATCAGCACGATGCGTTTATGTACGGCGGAAAGCGTATAGAAGTTTTGCCCGCGTGGGAATTTTTAACAGCAAAATGAATTGTACTAAACCTCCGGTAGTTTAGTTACTCAAGTATTCAAAAAAAAGAAAAATAGTTTAGTTGCTTTGCATAGTTATTCATTTTAAAATTTCAGACTATGCAAAATTATCAAAAAAC
>JAISCL010000116.1 GCA_031265585.1 Tannerella sp.
CCGGCTTTCACGCCGAACAAAAGAAAAAGTACCGGGAGAACGCTTTTTTGCCCGATCATTTATATTACAACGAAGAAAACGATTATTTTGTCTGCCCTATGGGACAGCACATGGAAAAGCAATCCGTTATGGAAACCGTCAATTCATCCGGTTATCAATCCGAAATTACAGTTTATCAGGCAAAAAATTGTGAAAGCTGTCCACTTGGATGTCTGTGTTTCAAAGCAAAGGGGAACCGTAAAATAGAAATCAACCACCCTTTGAGAAGATTGAAAAACAAGGCCCGCGAGCTGTTACATTCCGAAGAAGGCATAGCACATCGAAAGCGGAGATGTTGTGATCCTGAACCTGTTTTTTCGCATATCCGGTACGACGGACAGTATCTTCGCTTTCGACACTTCGGACAGGACAGAGTTGAGATGGACTTTGCCATCTTTGCTATTGCTTTAAATATCAGTAAAATGCACAAAAAGCAGGTCCGTATGTCTAAAAATCCGAAAAATAGCCAAAAATCTGCTCAAAATCCGAAAATTTTTGTGATTTGTCGCTTTTTCATTCCTCAAACCTCATCAACCGGAAATTTCCCCCTCAAATTCGCGGCCTGATTAAAAAAAGATGTCGCCCTTTTAAGACATCCCCTACCGGAAAGGAAGCGGTTTTATCAGCCTACCAAGTTCCTGAATTTACTGAATATTTTTTCTTTTATGGACTGGTTCGGCTGGAAGTTCGGCGAGGACTCCATCTGTTTCATTTTAAGCCTTTCTTCCGAAGATAACGTTTCGGGAATATATACACTTACGTTTACAAGCAGATCGCCGGTTCCGTAGCCGTTTACCGACGGTAATCCTTTGCCGCGCAGACGCAGGACTTTTCCGGGCTGCGTCCCGGGTTCCACTTTCACTTTGGCTCGTCCCTCAACGGTCGGGACTTCGACCGTATCGCCAAGTATGGCCTGTGGAACCGTGAGCAACAGGTTATATACCAGGTCGTTCTCGTCACGTATCAGTTCCCTGTCCGGTTCTTCTTCTATGACAACCAGCAGGTCGCCGTTCATGCCGCCGCGACGCGCGGCATTTCCTTTTCCACGGACGGCAAACTGCATGCCCTCCATAAGCCCGGCAGGAATGTTGATATTGATCACCTCCTCGTCGCGGACAACGCCTTCACCGTTGCATGCGGGACACTTGTTGACGATCGTCTTTCCCTGTCCGCCACAGGTGGGACAGACGCTCTGTGTCTGCATCTGCCCGAGTATCGTGTTGGCGATGCGTGTGACGTAGCCGCTGCCATGACAGGTGTTGCAGGTGGTGATGCTTCTGTCGTCTTCCGCACCGCTGCCGTGACAGGTCGCACAGGGGATATATTTTTTCACTTTGATTTTTTTCTCTACGCCATGCGCTACTTCTTTCAGGTTAAGCCTTACTTTTACCCGCAGATCCGATCCTCTCTGTACCGTACGCCCGCCGCCACTGCGGGAACGTCCGCCGCCGAATCCGCTGAATCCACCGAAACTGCCGAATCCTCCGAAATGTCCGCCAAACAGATCGCCGAACTGTTCGAAAATATCGTCCATGGACATGCCGCCGCTGTATCCTCCTCCGGCAGCCGAACTTCCTACGCCTGCATGGCCAAACTGGTCATATTGCTGGCGTTTCTCCGGATTGCTCAATACATCATAAGCCTCCGCAGCTTCTTTAAATTTTTCCTCTGCTTCCTTATCTCCTGGATTTTTATCCGGATGATACTGGATCGCCTTTTTCCGGTAGGCGGACTTTATCTCGTCGGCTGAAGCGCTTTTATTGACGCCCAAAACCTCATAATAATCTCTTTTAGACATTTTTATTTTTGTTGAATCGTTTAACTGTCAATTTTTGCGAAACGTATCATGCTCCCACTACCACCTTCGCATGACGCAGTACTTTATCGTACAGCATATAGCCTGTCTGGACACAATCGATCACCTTTCCTTTCAGCTCTTCTTCCGGCGCTGGAATCGTGGCAATCGCCTCAAACTGTTCCGTATCAAAAGGCTTCCCGATCGCTTCGATCGCTTTCACGCCCTGCTGTGACAGATAACTGATGAACTTGTCATAGATCAGTTTGACGCCTTCTACCGTCGACGGCAGGTCTTCGGCAGCCTGCAAAGTTCCCAGGGCGCGCTCGAAATCATCCACTACGGGAAGAAGATTGCCCAAAATCGTAGCCCCTCCACTCCTTATCAAGTCCGCTTTTTCACGCAAGGTGCGTTTGCGGAAGTTGTCAAACTCCGCTATCAGGCGGAGATGGGAGTCGTTTAAGGCAGCATATTTTTCCTCCCACGACGGATCATTTTCATTCCGGGAGGAAGATTTGTCGTCCGAAAAGTCTTCCCCAGTATTTTTATCACCGTCTTTTTCTTCCGCAATCCCGTCATCAGACAGATTGTCCGACTGTACGGCGCTTTCTGACTTCTTTTCAGTATCACCCTGCAAATTTGTCCGGTTCTGTTCTTCCTTTATTATTTCCGGATTTGTTTCCGGATTCGTTTTCCCTGTCTCCTGATTCATTTTATGTATGTTTATGTTTATATTTCCACTCATTTCATCCTGCTACTGGCAAAAATATTGCCAATTATAAAATTATATTTAACTTTGCCCTAACAATTAAATGCTTTAACAGTTTACAGATGAAACGCATATTGATCATTATACTGATTCTATGGTCGGCTAATATTGTAAAAGCCCAGGATATTTCATGCCGTTACGGCTTCAGTTACGAGATAAGCAATGATCCCCACTGGGGAAAAAACAAGCCGGTAATCACAGGCGTCTACCCCCATTCGCCGGCAGAACGCGCGGGAATAAAACCGTATGACATCATAATGGCCGTGGAAGGTGTGCCCGTTACCGATAACGTGCTGGATGATCTCTACCTGTTCCTGAATCCCGAAGGAAAAGAGATTGTGGAACTCACTATCAAAAACTTCACCGACGACGAGCGCAAAATAAAAATAAAAAAGGAATGTAGAAGCACCCTTTCGATATCCGAAGAACAGTTGGCTACGGCCTTTGCCATGTATGCAGTAGAATATACGCACGAACGCCTGTTTTCATGCCCGTTCGTTACGACCCGGACAGAGGATGAGATAGATTTTTCCGTCTTCAAGTCGTTTGACTTTTTCGGGGGAAGCGGTGATCAACCGGAGCTGGCCAAAAAGATTCATGATCTCATCAAAAAGGAACTGGTAAGCAGAAACCTGAAATATGATCCGGTCAATCCCGACCTGACGGTTCAAATATATTATTCGTTCAACAAAAACTCCAACTATAAACCGAAAGCGCCCAAAAAAACGAATAAAGAGGATAAGCCGGAAGAAGATGACCGCCATGCCTGCCGTTACGACATAACACGCGATCGTATGACAAAATTTCCCTTCCTGCCGCCTAACACGGTAGAAACAGAAGCCGAATACATCCTGAAACTCGGTTTCCGGATAGAAGACAGGAAACTGCAAAAAGGGCGCATCATCTGGGAATGTGAAGCGAACGAGCTGATGAATGAATCCTATTCGCTTGAAAATTTTGCATTCGTGCACATACCTCTCATGTGCAAGCAGTTTCCCTATATGAAATACGGACGCAATGCACAGTTCCGCCTGTCGAAAAAGAAATATAACTATACCGGTATCAATTATAACATAAACGACATTTCCGAGATTGCTTCCGTCGATCCCTATTCGCCGGCAGCCAAGGCGGGCATCCTTCCGTATGACCGGATCGACGCCATAGCCGATAAACGGATGGACAGGACCTCCCAACAGTTTACGTCCGCTTACCGCCTGTTTCTTGTCAATACCCTGAAACTGCGCGATGAAAGCACCCGGTTTGTCGATGCAAACGGTTTTCCGGACTGCATGTACTGGAACGAAGCCAGCTATCTGCAGGTTGTCCGGGAATTTAACAACAGGAAAAACCTGACGGTTTTCTCCTATTTGTTTCAATATGCCCCTTTTATTAACCCGGCAAGAAACAATACCTGTTCTTTCAAGCTCAGGCGCGGAAAAGAAAAACTGGAATTTATCCTGCGGCCTGAAATACGCACGGAAAATACAATTGTGGTGGAATAATTTATGAACAGAACATATCCGGATAATTTCGAGGAAAAAACAGGTTTCGATAAAATAAGGCAGTTAATCGGCAACAAATGCCTCAGCGTTTTAGGCCGGGAATGTGTTGACCGTCTAAATTTTTCTTTGGACATACACTCCATCAGGGAAAAACTGGAGCAGACCGCTGAGTTCGTACGGATCCTGCAGGAAGAGGGCGCTTTTCCGGCTGATTATTTTATCGACATACGCGATTCCCTCAGCCGTATCAGGCCGGAAGGCGCCTTCCTGGAAGAAAAAGAGCTTTTTGACCTGAAACGTTCGCTTCAAACCATCTATGAGATTACCCATTTTTTAAATCATCCCGAAGAAAACGGCGAGATCAACTATCCGGCGCTTACGGAACTGGCACGCGATATCCCCGTATTTCCCCGTTTAATATCCTGGATAGACGATATCCTTGATAAATACGGCCGGATGAAGGACAATGCATCTCCGGAACTGATACGTATCCGGAAAGAAATGGCATCCACCGTGGGAAGCATTTCACGCAATCTTCAGGCCATACTGAGGGCGGCCCGGTCGGAAGGGTTCGTGGACAAGGACGTAGCGCCGACAATGCGTGACGGAAGACTGGTCATACCGGTCGCCCCGGCCTTTAAACGCCGGATAAAGGGGATCGTACACGACGAATCGGCAACCGGGAAAACCGTATTTATAGAGCCGGAAACCGTCGTCGAGGCGAACAATCGCATACGCGAACTTGAAAGCGAAGAAAAACGCGAAATCGTACGCATCCTGACCGTTCTCACGGACATGATAAGGCCGGTCGTCCCCGACATGCTGCGGGCTTTTATCTTTCTTGCGGAAATTGACTTCATCCGGGCAAAGGCGCTTTTCGCAATCGAAATCAACGCAATAAAACCGGCGATTAAAGACGAACCCTGGGTGGAATGGACAAATGCCATCCATCCGCTACTGTATCTTTCCCTGGAAAAACAGGGAAAAAAAGTAGTGCCCCTGGACATTGTTCTGGATGACAGCAAAAGGCTGCTTATTCTTTCCGGACCCAATGCGGGCGGAAAATCCGTATGCCTTAAAACGGTCGGACTATTGCAGTACATGCTGCAATGCGGGCTGCTGATCCCTGTTCATGAAAATTCCCGAACCGGTATTTTTGAACAGATCCTCATTGATATAGGCGACGAACAGAGTATTGAAAACGACCTGAGCACCTACAGCTCGCACCTGACCAATATGAAATTTTTCGTGAGAAATGCCAACGGACATTCGCTGATTCTTATTGACGAGTTCGGGAGCGGGACAGAGCCGACGATCGGAGGAGCGCTGGCGGAAGCATTGCTCGACCGCTTCAATCGTAACGGAAGCTTCGGCGTTGTCACGACACACTACCGGAATCTTAAACAATATGCGGAAGATCATGAGGGGGTTGTGAATAGCGCGATACTTTACGACAGGCAGTTGATGCAACCGCTGTTCAAACTGTCCATCGGTCGCCCCGGCAGTTCTTTTGCCATAGAAATCGCACGAAAGATCGGTCTTCCGGAAGACGTTATCGCCGAAGCCGCTGAAAAAGTAGGCCGCGATTATATTGACATGGATAAATATCTTCAGGATATTGTACGGGATAAACGTTACTGGGAAAGTAAACGCCAAAATATACGGCAGCAGGAAAAGAAACTGGAGGAGATGATCGCCCGCTATGAAAACGACCTGGAGGAGGTCAACCGCCAGCGCAGGGAAATCGTAAAATCGGCCCGGACGGAAGCGCAACAGATCCTGTCGGAGGCCAATGCGAAAATAGAAAACACGATACGAGAAATAAAAGAAGCGCAGGCCGGGAAAGAACGTACCAGATCCGTCCGTCAGGAGTTAGCCGCATTCAAAGCAACTCTGCATGAAACAAAAGAAGAAGATGAACCGTTGGCGCCGCGCAAAACGGAAAAACTCCGTGAACGGAAAAAACAGCATAAAAAGACCGTCACACCCCGGGAAACTTTTACGGCCGAAATTGAAGAGGGAGACACAGTCCGGATAAAGGGGCAGACAGCAACCGGCACGGTGATCGGTATACGGAACAGGCAGGCGACAGTTGCTTTCGGTATGCTGAAAAGTACGGTAAAATCAGACAGGCTGGAAAAAATAAAACTCAAAAGGGAAGCGAAGAAAAGCACGTTTGTCAGCGAACAAACCGCCGATTCCATTCATGAGAAAAAGCTTAACTTCAAACAGGAAATAGACGTTCGTGGAATGCGCGGGGACGAAGCCGTGCAAACCGTAACCTATTTTATAGATGATGCCATACTGGCAAACGTATCGCTCGTACGGATCCTTCACGGTACAGGTACCGGAATCCTGCGTCAATTGATCCGCGACTACCTTTCGACGCTCCCCGGCATTAAGCGCTGCCGGGACGAACACGTCCAGTTCGGCGGGGCGGGGATTACCGTGGTGGAACTGGAATGATCCGAAATTGTCAAAGCATTTTTTTGATATATATGATGGGATTTGGGAAATCTTTGTATCTTTACGCATTCAAATATATTAATAGAATAAGCGTATGTCGGACAGCATAGTAATTATTCCTACTTATAATGAAAAGGAGAATATTGAGAATATTATCCGGACCGTGTTCAGCCTGGAGAAAGTCTTTCATATCCTTATCATTGATGACGGTTCGCCTGACGGTACGGCCGGAATAGTCAGGCAACTGCAGCAGCAGGCATTTTCAGACCGGTTATTTCTTATTGAACGCTCCGGCAAGCAGGGGCTGGGTACGGCTTATATCTGTGGCTTCAGGTGGGCGCTGGAACACGGGTATCATTTTATCTTTGAGATGGATGCCGATTTCAGTCACAATCCGGATGATTTGCCGCGCCTTTACGCCGCCTGTGTTGAAAAGGGAGCCGACGTAGCGATAGGCTCCCGTTACAGTAATGGAGTCAATGTCATTAACTGGCCGCTGGGACGGGTGCTGATGTCCTATTTTGCATCCGTATACGTGCGTTTTATAACAGGTATGAAAATAAAGGATACGACGGCAGGCTTCAAATGCTATCGCCGTTGTGTACTGGAAACGATAGAACTCAATAAGATCCATTTCAAGGGCTACGCATTCCAGATAGAGATGAAATTTACCGCCTATAAATGCGGTTTTAAACTGGTAGAGGTGCCGATTGTCTTTGTGAACCGTGTCCTGGGAACATCCAAAATGAATACCTCTATTTTCGGAGAAGCCCTGTTTGGCGTCCTGCGCCTTAAATGGGGAAGTTTTTTCCGCAACTATCCGAAGAAAAATTGAGCGCAGAGAAATCCGTCGGATGACTACGTTAATCAAAAATGCACTGATCATAAACGAAGGCCGTTCGTTTAAAGGATCCGTATCTATCGACGGATCCTGTATTGCCGGAATATATGAGGGTGCCGCTCCGGAGATTATAAACGGAATCCCCGGTAAGGATTTGAAAGTGATTGATGCTTCCGGGAAATGGCTGTTGCCCGGATGCATTGACGACCAGGTGCATTTCCGCGAGCCGGGCTTGACGCATAAAGGTGATATAAAGAGTGAAAGCCGCGCAGCTGTCGCAGGTGGCGTGACGACTTATATGGACATGCCGAATACGAATCCCCAAACCACGACGCTCGAAGAACTGGAATGGAAGTTTCAGCGCGCGGCGGGAGTGTCGCCGGCAAACTATTCGTTTTTCTTTGGCGGGACAAACAGTAATGCGGGCCTTGTCTCCGGGCTTGACCGTAAACGCATACCGGGAATAAAGCTTTTCCTCGGTTCGTCAACCGGAAATATGCTTGTAGACAGGGAAGAATCATTGCGCCGTTTCTTCGGGGAAACGGATCTGCTGATAGCTGTCCATGCCGAGAAAGAAGACATAATCCAAAGAAATAAACTGTATTATACGGCTGCGTACGGGGAGGAGAACCTGGATATCTCCTTTCATTCGAAAATAAGAAGCGAAGAAGCCTGTTACGCATCGTCATCCGAAGCTGTCGAACTGGCGAAAAAACTCGGAACAAGGTTACATATCTTCCATCTCTCCACGACGAAAGAGTTATCCTTGCTTGATCGGGGGGCACTGGGTGAACGCAGCATAACAGGTGAGGCATGTATACATCATCTTTGGTTTTGTGATGAGGATTATGAAAAATTCGGCAATCTTATCAAGTGGAACCCGTCCATAAAAACCGCAGCAGACCGCGATGCACTGCGCAACGCCGTGAATGATGACACGATTGCAGTGGTAGCAACGGATCATGCGCCCCACCTGCTATCCGAAAAAGAAGGGACTTGCCTGACGGCGGCATCGGGCGGGCCGCTGGTACAACATTCATTACTTGCCATGCTGGAGATGGCGGCAGACGGCATTTTCACGCCGGAGAAAGTGGTGGCGAAAATGGCCCATCACCCTGCGGAACTGTATAAAATAGACCGGCGCGGGTATATTCGTACGGGATATTATGCGGATCTCGTACTGATTGATCCGGAAAAACCCATAACGGTGACGAAAGATAACATATTATATAAATGTAACTGGTCTCCGTTTGAAGGCTATACTTTTCAACACTCCGTCTGGAAGACCTTCGTGAATGGCAATGAAACATACTCGGAAGGACAGGTTTTGGAAAACACAACAGGCCGGGAAGTCGTATATAATCATAACTGAAACCAAGGAAATTATGTTAAAATCATGATTTTTTTCAGAAAAAATAAATGGAATTTCAAAAAAGCGCCAAAAACATGTTGTAGAATATAAAAAAAAAGTTGCAGAGGCATCAAATATTACTCACCTTTGCAACCGATAACCTAAACAATCTTTTTGCCTTAGAGACTAATACCTATTAAAACCTGTAAAAAGGGGGCCTTTTGCGAAAAAGTCCCCCTTTTGCCTCTGTAGCCCTGTAAGATGGAAAGATAAAAAGTGCTACTCCTCTGGGAATAGCACTTTTTTTGATATGTTCGTCCGGACTGGGGCGTTTGGATTTGATGTCCTGTCAGTTTAAATTTTTGGCGTTGGCCAGGAGGCAGGCTTCTGCTTCTATATTCCATAGACCGCTGTTTGCGGCGCATCGTTTGTGCAGTTCGGCGTATAGCGGGTTTGTCTGTCCTTTTTCTTCAAATTCGGTGATGGGGGTCAGCGGCATGTTGATGTGCGTGTAGATCAGTTTTTTGCCGCCCGGTATAGCGGGGAGGTTCATTGTTGTGTCGATGACGGCGTTGATGCCTCCGATGTGGGTGACCAGTCCGGCCGGATCGAGGCCTTTGCTCATCATGTCGAGCGCTTCCACCATGTCGTCGTTGTTTCCGCCGCTTGTTCCTACGATATGTGTTCTTGCGTAGTGTACGTTGTAGAAGTTGAAAGGCGCTTTGAAATCGGTTTTGGCAGGGCCGGCGAAGAAGTTTAAACATCCGTCTACCGCAAGAATGGCATCTGCCTGTTCGATGATCGGGGCAACGGGGGCAAAGACGAACACATCGTCGTATCCGTATCCGCCGGTCATTGCATGCAGTTCCGCTACGGGATCTTTCATGCTTCCGGTATTGATGTATTTCAGTTCGATGCCGTTTCGGGCCGCTTCTTCCGGGCTGTATAACAGGGCTGCGCGGTCTAACCGGGCCGGGTCGATGTCCGTTACGATCATGAGCTTCGGTTTTCTGTCGGGGCGGTGTATGGCATAGTTGACGGCGGCTAATCCCATGGGGCCTACCCCTGCGAGGACGGCCATGTTTCCGCCGTCCCTGATTTCCATCTGATGGATGTAGGAGCCTTGCGCGGTATGGTAATTCGCGTGCATGGCTCCGATTACGCATGACAGGGGTTCGGACAGGGAGGCCGGATAAAAGCCTTTTCCCGCATAGTGCAGCAGGCAGTCGTTTTCCATTACTTCGTTGGGGATGACTGCGTAGGTGGCATCACCGCCGATATAGCGGTAGGAATAGCCGGGTGCGCTTAGCGGTCCTACCGGGCCGTTCCGGTCATTCAGGGCAGGCTGTATCGAAAATTTATCTCCGGCCCTGAAGCGGTTTTCCCATTTGCTGCCGACTTCTACCAGTTCGCCGGCAAATTCATGACCGATGATCACCGGGTTCTGCGCCACATCACGCGGCACCCGCTTGTGTGTATCGGCCTCGTGCGTCGCCTTGAAGGATGACATACAGATACTGTCGCATACTATTTTTGCCAGGATCTCGTCCTCTTTAATGGCGGGCAATTCAAACTCTTCCAGACGGAGGTCGTTTTTTCCGTATAACCGGACTGCTTTTGTTTTCATATTGTTAATCATTTATAATTGTTAGCTGAGCATGACCTGTCCCCCCGTTACCGGAAGGGCCTGTCCTGTTTCACATGTCTGTTCGATGAGGTAGAGGACGGCTTTTGTAACGTCTTCCGGGCCGGTGCCTTTACGCATGGGTACCTGATCCATGTAGAATTTGCGGACCTCCTCAACGGTTTTAGCGCCAGGCACTTTTCCTGCATGCAGGTACTGTTTGAATAATCCGTTTTCGGGATTTGACCAGAGCGGCCCTTCATAGAAATTGCCGGGACAGACGGAATTGACTTTGATCCGGAAGGGCGCAAGTTCAAGCGCAAACGACTGGGTCAGTCCGATGCCGCCAAACTTGCCGCCGGCATACGCGAAGTTTGCCTTGGAGCCGCGCAGGCCGGATTTGGAATTGATCTGGATGATGTCGCCGTAATAATCCGGAGCGTATTCATTCTGAAGCTTCATCACGCGTGACGCCGCCTGTGTACAGTAGAAATACGCGTTGTAATTTATTTTTGTCACAAACTCAAAATTCTCCGGACTCATCTCTTCCAGTCCTCCGGCGCGCAGTACGCCGGCATTGCTGATGAAAACATCTACTCCTCCGAAGTGGCAGACCGTCTCGTGTATCAGGTTGCGCAGGCTTGCCGTGTCGGTCACGTCGGTTTTTACAAAGATGGCCCGGTTCGATTTGCAGAGGCTTAAAAGGCGTTCCGCCGTAGCGTTTCCCGCCGTTTCATTCAGGTCGGCCACGACGATGTTGGCGCCTTCTTTCAGCAGACATTCCGCGATGCCTTCGCCGAATCCCTGGGCGGCTCCCGTGACAATGACGGTTTTGTTTTCCACACGTCCCGAAGCGGTTCCGGCGCTTACCTTGCGGCGGTAGTTTTCAACTTCCCAGTTGTCGATAAAATCGATCTGTTTTTTCGTCATGGGATGTTCGCCGCCGAAGGACTGCGCGATTTCAGCTACTTTCATCAGGTCTTCGTAAACATCCAGGATGATGTTGCACCCGGCGGCATTGTCGCCGATGGCTACGAGTCCGATGTTTTCTATTACCAGCACTTTGGGCGTATATCCGTTTTTCTTTACATACCGGTCGATTTCTTTCTGCGCTTTTTTCAGCAGGTCTTCCCTGTTTTTATTTGCCAGCCGGATATAGCTGGATTTGCAGTAGACAATTACGTCGGGTGTAAACGGGACGGCGATTTTCAGAAATTCCTTTCCGGATGATGCGAATTTTTTGATGCGGCTGTTGTTCCGCACTTTTAAGGTTTTCAGTCCGTCATACCGGCTTACCATCATGCGTATGGCGGGGAGGATTTCCTGCGCGCAGTCACCGGCCTTTTCGTTTGTCGCCGTCAGTTTGGCGGCGGCTTTTTTTTCTATTTTGCCGATTACTTTTTTGTAGATGGCTTCTATCTCCCGAGTCGTATCGGCGCCCACGAATATTCCATGGTTCTGCAGTAAGACGATGGAGGGGGATTTTCCCGTTTTCTGCCGGTGCGCCTCGATGCGTGTTTCCACCTCTTTGAACAGGACATATCCCGGGTCGGTGTAGGGAATGTATACCGCTTCGTCCCCGAACAGTTTTTTTGTTTCCGTTTCAGCGTCATTGCTGCACATCAGTCCGTTTACCGCCGTAGGATGAAGATGTACGATAAAGGCATGGCTGATGGCGTTATGCATGGATGTTTCGACGGAGGGACGGCGGTCTTTGGTGATACATGCGGCTGCCAGGTCATTTTTTACTTCTTCTTCGCGTTCGGCCGCATCGGAGCTGTATTTCTTTTCGGATATGACCTGCAGTTTTTTCCGGTCGAGAACGGCAAAACCGTCTTCCGTAATGGTTGCGAGCGCATGACCGCTGGCTTTTACCCATAACTTTTCATCATCTTTGTAAGATGTGTTTCCTCCCCCGGCAATCACGTAGCGGCTGTCGCTTCCGTATTTGCGGGATATTTCAATTAGTTGCTTGATCTTGACATTCATTATCGTTTTATTTTAAAAATTACCGGATGATATCCTGTATCAACTCATTTCCTTTTTTGATGTAACTGTTCCGGTTGGCGCTGTCGGCCTTGCCGGTGGCGTTGACATATCCCGCTTTTCCTTTACGGACAAGCGCCTGATGCGCCGCAATGACACACGCTCCGTCATAATTTATCTGTTTTAGCCGTTCGGTCAGGAGGGCCTTTTCGCGGGTATGCAGCAAAACCGGCTCCATGGCAGGCGTATTATGCTCTGTTCCGAATGTTACGACGAATCCGTTATCATGAAGGTAGCCTGCATATTTTTCCAGTACTTCCGTACTGTTTCTTGTGGTGATAAATTCTGCGGCGAATATGCCCCGCTGTTTCAGGGTTTCGGCTGCTTTTTCGACGTCCTGTTCAAAGTCGGTGAATCCTCCACCTGCATCATCTCCCAGGAATGGATACGTGGGGATACCGCCTGCTCCCAGTATAATGCGGCATACGTCCTCGAGCGGAAGGAATGCTTTCGGGTCTTCTGGGACGAAGGCCGCTCCCCCGGATTTCAGCAGGTTGCCGCGGATTTCGTTTTCTACTCCGGCGTAATCGAATATGTCCGCTTTCAAGCGTTTCCCGTTGAAAATCTTTTCCAGGAAATGTTTAATGTCTTTCGCTTCATTTTTAAAATGGATGCAGGTATACATGCGCAATGCTTTGGCCAGGTGGCGTTCGCGGACGAGTCCCTTGCTCATTTCGCTTTCGACGGTTTTAAAGTCAATATGAAAACCGGCGTCAAAAGCTTTTAAGAGAAGGTTCAGCCTGTCGCACATTTCTTTTACCTGCGCGTTTGATTCCGCCCGTACTCCGGCTAACTGCGATGCGAAAGGGTCTTTTAGCGCCGGCGGACAGCTCAGGCCTTTTCCGCTGATGTAGGTGCGTCCCGGATTGTTCGGGTCGTTTACGCGTATGCCGTTATCCCGGTCTTCCTGCTGGAGGCTTATAAATTCGATGTTGAACAGCGGGTAAAGATGTCGCCTGCGCGACTCCTTATCCCACTCTTCATATCCGTCCAGGGAATAAAAATCATTGATTCCCACTACGCTGACGTTTTCATCCGAGGCCCTTTCCAGCGCATCGGTCAGGTTTTCAAAAGCGCTGAAGGAAAATGGCGTATGCAGGTGGGCGTTGACGTTTGGCAGTTTGCTGTATGTTCCCATGGCCGTTATACTCCGAGTTTCTGTCTGCGTATCTGTTCCGCGTCCGTGAAATTGGAGGTGGGAACGTAGCCTTTCAGCGGGACGATTTTTTCATGTACGGCATCCAGGAAACTTTCTTCCTGCGGGAAGAAGGCATATTCAAGCTCGAAAGCGGGCGTGATCCAGTTGCGCGAACCTACTACTGCGGGAGGCGCATCCAGGTCGTCGAAAGCAAGTTCCGTGATATTGCGTGCGAGGTCGTTCAGGAACGAGCCGCGTGCGGTGGCATCACTTGCGATGACGATGCGTCCGGTTTTTTTGACCGATGCCAGTACTTTTTCGTAGTTAAAGGGTACGAGCGAACGTGCGTCAATTACTTCCGCCCGCATGCCGTATTCTTTTTCGAGCCTGTCGGCCGCTTTCAGCGCCGTATAGAGGGTTGCGCCGACGGTAAGGAAGGTGATGTCGCTTCCTTCGCGCTTGATGTCCGGTTCGCCGAACGGTATTTCGTAATATCCTTCAGGCACTCCGCCTTTGTGGAACTGTTCGCCGATGTCGTAGATGCGCTGGCTTTCAAAGAAGATGACCGGGTCTGTTCCCTGCAGCGCGCTGTTCATAAGTCCCTTTGCGTCGTACGGTGTGGCGGGGAAGCATACTTTCAGTCCCGGGATATGCGCTGCCAGCGAAGTCCAGTCCTGCGAGTGCTGGGCGCCGTATTTGGAGCCTACGGATACCCGTACGACAACGGGCATTTTGAGGAGGTTTCCGCTCATGGCCTGCCATTTGGGCAGCTGGTTGAAGACTTCGTCGCCGCAGCATCCGAGGAAGTCGCAGTACATGATTTCGGGGATGACGCGCCCGCCGCACATGGCATAGCCGATGGCTGTTCCGACGATGGCCGCTTCCGCGATGGGTGCGTTGAAGAGGCGGTG
The DNA here is from genome assembly GCA_031265585.1 of Tannerella sp. Classification (GTDB taxonomy): domain Bacteria; phylum Bacteroidota; class Bacteroidia; order Bacteroidales; family Tannerellaceae; genus Tannerella. The sequence continues at coordinate 14,483 of JAISCL010000116.1, forward strand.
GTAGGGCAGGGCTTCGGTCAGTCCGCGGTAAACGGCGAAGGCGCCTCCCCAGTCGCGGTTTTCTTCTCCGTAGGCGATGAGTGACGCATCTTTATAGAATCTGTCCGCAATTGCTTCGAAAAGGCCGTCACGCAGCTGATACTGTTTCATTTTGGAGAAGGGTTTGCCGTTTTCATCAAAGGCAAAACGCTCTTTTCCGGCGATCTGTTTGACGCGTGGGTTTTCTTTCAGCGGGTGGTTGACGTCCGGTTTTGCTTCCGACAGCGCATCGACAGAGCGGTTGGAGAACATCATTTCTTCCAGCAGGTTGGGCTGTTTTCTCAAGTCCATCAGCGGGGAGAGTTCGGGGTTGATCGCCAGTTTGAAGACCTCGAGCATCATTTCCCGGATTTCCCGGTCCGTTGCTTCCAGTTCTTTTTGTGTCGCCGCTTTGGCTTTTACGATGTCGTTCCCGTAGCTTTTGATGCAGTCGACTTTTTCCCATGCTTCGATTTCTTCTTTTGTACGGTAGGAGGAAGAATCCGACGGTGAGTGGCCGCTGTAGCGGTAGGTGAGGATGTCGAGCAGGACAGGCCCTTCCTTTTTAGCCAGGAGGGCTTTTTTGCGGCGGTATGCGTCGATGACGGCCAGCGGGTTATAGCCGTCGACACGTTCGGCGTGCATCTGTTCCGGGTCTACGCCGGCGCCGATGCGTGCGGCGATGTCGTATCCCATGGTTTCGCCGGCCGTTTGTCCGCCCATGCCGTACTGATTGTTCATGATGTTGATGATGACCGGCAGTCCGCCTTTCATGTCTTTTTCCCACAGCTGCTTAAACTGATCCATGGATGCAAAGGAGAGGGCTTCCCAGACCGGGCCGCGCGCCATAGAGCCGTCGCCGATATTGGCTACGACGATTCCTTTTTTGCGGTTTACCTTTTTATACAGGGCCGCTCCGACGGCGATAGTGGCGCTGCCTCCTACGATGGCGTTGTTCGGATAGATGCCGAACGGTGTGAAAAAGGTATGCATGCTGCCGCCCAGGCCTTTGTTAAAGCCGGTCGTCCGTGCGAATATTTCAGCCAGCGCTCCGTATAAGAGGAATCGGATGGCCAGCTCCCGGGTGTTTTTTCCGCTGTATGCTTTTTTTGCTACATTCAGGGTGGCTCCATCCCAGAAGTCTTCCATTATTTTTTTGAGTTCTTTTTCCGGTACGGTCTGGATGGATCGCAGTCCTTTGGCGAGGATTTCGCCGTGACTGCGGTGCGAACCGAAAATGAAGTCATTTGTGTCCAGCGTATAAGCCATCCCTACGGCGGCGGCTTCCTGTCCGGCTGATAAATGGGCCGGGCCGGGGTTGTTGTATTCGATGCCCTGATACGAACCGGTTGTTTTTACCAGTTGGAGCATGGTTTCAAACTCACGTATGACCGCCATATCGAAATATATGCGCTTCAAGTCTTCTTTTGTGAAGTTTTTACTTTTCAGTTCTTCACCGACTGTTTTTTTGTATTGGTTTACAGGGACGTTTGTAAATTTGATTTCGCCTGCTTTCCGTACCTTTTTAGGGTCAATAAATTCTACTTTTGGCATTTTGTATAATGATTAGTTGTTAATTGTATATTTCTTTTAATTATCGGTTCCTGTTTTGGGGGGAACATCTCCCCAACCTGGGGGAACGTCTCCCCGATCTGGGGGAATGTTTCCCCGACTTGGGGAATGATTCCCCTCTCCGTCCGGATAGATGAGAAAGGATGCCGGGACGTCATGCACAAAACCGGGTTGTGTGCCGTGTAACTTCATAAGGCAAAAACCGTTTCTTTGAATATTTCGGAAACGGTCGGGTGGGGGAATACCACTTCTTCCATCTCTTTCAGCGTCATTTCCTGTTCGATGGCCATACATGCGCCATAGATTATTTCGCTGCAGGGATTGCCCAGGAGGTGTACTCCGAGTATTTCTCCGTATTTTTCGCCCGCCAGCACTTTGCAGATTCCGCTTCCTCCTTCGTTTTCCGCGACGAAACGCCCGGCGTAGGCCATCGGCAGTTTGGCTATTTTATAAGCGATGCCTTCCTTTTTTGCCTGTTCTTCCGTAAGGCCCACTCCCGCTACTTCCGGATTTGTATAAACGATGCCGGGAATCGCATTGTAACGCATGATGTCGGGACGGCCAGTGAGGTTGTTGACGACTACTTCGCCTTCACGGCTTGCCGTATGGGCAAGCATGGAGAAGCCCGTTACGTCTCCTGCAGCAAAGACATTCGGAATGTTGGTCCTCATTTTGCTGTCTACCCTGATTGCATTCCGATCCGTTTCCACGCCCAGGTTTTCCAGTCCGAATCCCTGTGTAACGGCGCGGCGTCCGACACTCATCAGGATCTTTTCTCCTTTGGCGGAAGACCGGACGCCTTCCGGATTTACATGGACGACTTCCGTTCCTTTTATTTCGGTCACTTTGCAGGACAGGTTAAACCGGATGCCTTTTTTAGTGTATATTTCACGAAGCATTCGGCTGATTTCACCGTCAAGCCCGCCCAGTATTTCAGGCAGCATTTCCACTACCGTTACTTCGGTTCCGAGGCCGTTGTAGAAACTGGCAAATTCCATTCCGATGACGCCCCCGCCGATGATGACGAGCGATTTCGGCTGTTCCCGGAGGGATAAAATCTCCCGGTTCGTGACAATCGTATCTCCGGCTTCCCGTACGCCTGGAATCGGCGGGATAAAGGTCTCCGAGCCGGTGCAGATCAGCAGGTTTCGCGCCTGATAAGGTTCTCCGTTGCAGGAAATTTCAATTCCTTCGGACGAACGTCCCCGGATCAGGGCTTCCCCCCTGACAACCGTTATTTTATGGGCTTTCATTTTGGAGCCTACGCCTGCTACCAGTTTTTTTACCACTTTGTCTTTGCGCGCTATTATTTTCCCGAAATCGAATGTGGCATCTGCTACATTAATTCCGTATTTATCGCCATGTTTTGCATAATCAAAAATTTTGGCGCTGTACAGCAGCGTTTTGGTCGGGATGCAGCCTTCGTTCAGGCAGACGCCTCCCAGTTCTCTTTTTTCAAAGAGGATTACACTTAATCCCTTTGCTCCCGCGCGTTCCGCAGCGACATATCCTCCCGGCCCGCCGCCGATAATTGCTAAATCTATCATAATTTGACGTTTTTATAAGCTAAATTCAAGATTTTCGATTTCAATGGCAACCTGTTTTACAAAACGGGTCGCTTCGCCTCCGTCAAGCGCACGGTGGTCATACGTAAGGCTTAATCCCATATAGGGCACAAATCCGTAAACGCCGTCTCCCAGGTCTTTCGGGCGCGGAACGATGGTGTTCACTCCCAGAATGGCCACCTGCGGCAGGTTGATGACGGGCGTAAACATTTCAACGCCGTAGTTTCCAAGGTTTGAAACCGTAAATGAGGCCGCTTCCGGCAAAAGGAGATCCGGTGCGATGCTTCCCTTTTTGCAGGCGCCGGCGACTTCTTTGAGCTGGCCGGACAGTCCCTGTATGGACAGGTCGTCTGCATTTCTTACGGCAGGCACCATTAGTCCGCGTTCCGTATCTACCGCCAGTCCGAGGTGTACTTTTGAGAATAGGCGTACGCTGTCTCCGAGGAAGTGTGCGTTTACCTGCGGGAATTTTTTCAGCGCTTTGATGACGGCGATGCAAACGAAATCATTCAGCGTAATATCTGCCGGATAGCCGTCCCGCATTGCTTTTTTGACCGTTTTACGCAGCGCCAGGATGTGCCGCGCATCGGCGCCGAGATGATGCGTGAGCTGTGCGGAATTTTGAAGGGATGCGTGCATGGATTTGGCGATGATCTTACGCATATTGGTTAACGGCTTCAGTTCACTGTCGGAGGCGTAAACCGGATTTTTCACTCCGATATCGGCGCCTTTTGCCGCTCCGGCCACTCCGCTTCCGGATGCCGGAATGGATGCGCCCGTCTCTTTGATGATGGCTTTTGCCAGGGGGGTTGTTTTCGGCGAGGCATTAATCACAGCCTGTACATCACGTTCGATGACGCGCCCGTGGGGGCCTGTGCCGGCCAGCGTTTCCGCCTGTATTGCATTTTTGCCGGCCAGCGTTTTGGCGCGTGGTGATACCGGGGAGGTTATGGCCGTCTTTTGAACGGCAACGCTGACTGTCCGAGGCACTTCGGCGGGAGCCATTTCTGCTGTCGGTTGCGACGCGACGGATGCCGGTGCATTTGCCGTCGGTTGCGGCGTTGCTGTTTCTGCCGGAGCGCTGCTTCCTGCGCCTTCTTCGGGCTGAAGCCCGTCCGTTGATTCTCCCGGATTGCCTATTACCATCACATTCGTGAGTACCGGAATCTCGTCCCCGTCCGAGAAAAATACGTCGAGTACGGTTCCTGCTACCTGCGCTTCTTCTTCAAACGAGGCTTTGTCTGTTTCGTAGGAAAACAGGATGTCGCCGATTGCGACCGTGTCACCTTTTTTCTTTTTCATTTCTGTCAGGATACAGCTTTCGACCGACTGTCCCTGCTTGGGCATAATTACAACTGTTGCCATATTTCTTGTCTTGTTAATGTAAATCCGCGGCAAAGTTACAATAAAAAAATGTATATATACAAGTTATTTGTACTGTTTTTTTTAATTGCTTAGAATTAGTATATTATATTGTATTTACAGATACACAAGTTGTGTACTTGTACAGGCGGATTTCAGAAGCTTCCGATCAGTCCGTAACGCTGTGTGACACAAAATACCTGGCTGTAAATATGGAATCCGGGGCGATTCGTGTCAATCTTTCGGTTCAGTTGCAGGACCGGGTATCCGGAAGGGAGATGAAAAGATTTCTGCAGGCGCTTGTCCGCCCGTATGGCGAAAAGCTGTTGAACACCTCCGGTTACAACGATCTGATACCGGGTGCGCAAGGTATCAAACAGTGATTTGTTTTCCATGTCGTAATTCAAAAAACGCGGCAGGTTCATATTCGGAAGCATGGTGATGTCATAGAAAACCGGTTCTCCGTCAAGCAGCCGCAACCGTTCGAAATAGATGCATCCGGCCGCTTCTTCCTGCAGTTCGATCGGAAATGTAAATGCTTCCTGCCATTCACGCAGTTCCGGTTTCAATGTGATGTGTGTTGTGAGATTCGTGCTGTCGAGCGCAGAAGTCGTACTCATCAGAGACAGGATCCCGATTCCTTTCGGAGTTCCTTTCACGATGCTTCCCTTTCCCTGATGGCGGATGATGAAATCGTCCGCGACCAACTGCTCCAGCGCTTTCCGTACGGTAAGACGCGCCACACTGTATTCCATACATAACTCGTGTTCGGAAGGAAGCAGGTCGCCGGGAACGTATTCCCCGGCAGCGATCTGGGCCCTTAACTTTTCATATATTTGCCTGTATTGCGGTAGTTCACTCATATCTGATCCTGTTGTAAGTGCGGCATCAAAGATAGTATAAATAGTTGAGAGTTGAAAATTGACCGCTCTCCACTCTCAACTCTCCTTCCTTTTCCTGTAATCCCTGGGAGAAACGTTAAAGCGCTTTTTAAATAAAACGGAAAAATGGGCATAGTTTGGAAAGCCTGTTTTGTTGGCAATTTCCGACAGGTTCAGGGAGCCGTCCAGGATCATTTCTGCTGCGCGTTTCAGGCGGTAATTCCGGATAAAGTCTGCCGGCGCAACGTTTGTCAGTCCTTTTAATTTCCGGTAGAAGCCGGTTCTGCTGAAAGTCATTTCGCGGGCCAGTTCATCAATACTCAGCTCCGAATCATACAGTTTGTTTTCTAACAGTTTCATCAGATTTTCCATAAACTGATGATCCAGCGTATTCATTTTGACGGGAATTTCATCTCTGTCGTCCGGCAGTTGGGGGGTCGTGTAAAATGTACGCAGTTTTTCCCGGTTACTAAGGCGGTTTTCGATTGTCAGCAGAAGATAATCTACATTAAAAGGCTTGCAGATATAGGCGTCCGCGCCATGCGAAAGGCCTTCTATCTGTTCTTCCATCGAAGTTTTAGCCGTCAAAAGAATCACCGGGGTATGACTCAGGGCCGGATCCTGCTTAATCCGGGTACACAGTTCATAACCGGATAAGTCAGGCATGATGACATCGGAGAGCACCAGATCCGGGTATTGCTTCTGCATGAGTTCCCATGCCCGGATTCCGTCCAGCGCTTCAATGATATTGTACCTGTCACCTAACATCTGCCGGAAGTAAACCATCAGTTCTATATTGTCTTCGGCAATTAATACCGTATGTTCATGCAGCGCGGCTTTGTCTCCGTCAATCAAATCAGCGTCCTCTGTTCCCGAAATATCTTCCCTGTCCGGAAAAGCTTCCGTATCTTCTTCTCTCGCTGTTTCTTTTTCCGTTGAGGAGTAAACATCGCCTGCGGGCAGTAAAAAGGAAAAGATCATCCCGCCTTTCGCAAGTAATTCGGCCGTAATGCTGCCGTGGTGCACTTCCGTCAACTTCCTGGCGTAATGCAGTCCGATACCCGTGCCGGCATAGTCCGGCCTCCGGCCTGTCGGTGATTCAACCTGCCAGTAACGTTCGAATATCTCGTTCAGTTTATGAGGAGGAACTCCCTCTCCCTGATTGGCGACGGAGATTTCCATGTATTTTTTTTCCGGTATGGCGATGCCGTCATAGCGCTGTTGGATTTGGGAAAACGAAACGGCCTGCACCGTAATCCTTATCCTGCTATTCGGAGGTGTATGCTTTAATGCGTTAGACAGTAAGTTATGCATAATCTTTTCAATTTTATCCGAATCGTACCATATATCCGAAGGTGATTCGCAGAACGTGTATTCGATGACAATGCTCTTTTCGGAAGCGGAAGAAATATAATCATCCAGGATCGCGGAGATTTCATGAATGAGGTCGCTTTGCCGGACTTTGAGGGCCAGTATTCCGTCTTCTATCTTTCTGAAGTCAAGCAGCTGATCAATCAGCCGGTGTAGCCTGTTTCTGTTGCGGGAGACGGTTTGAAGTAATTTTCCTTCTTTACTTTCCGGATCCGTACCGGCTAATAACTGTTGAACAGGAGCGGATATTAATGTCAAAGGCGTACGTAACTCATGGGAAATATTGGTATAGAAAGTCATCTTCATTTCCGTAACCTCACGTTCCCTTTCGTGTTCGTAATGATCCAGTTCAAGGCGTTGCTGTTGCAGTTTTACTTTTATCCGTAAATGCATGAAGGCGTAAATGGTAGCGCAAAACAGGATAAAGTAAAACAAAAAAGCCCACCAGGTAAGCCACGGGGCTGCTTTCACTTCGATTTCGAGCGTAGCCGGGTGAAGACTTTCCAGTCCGTCACGGTTAAAAGCCGTCACGGTAAATGTATACTTGCCGGGCTTCAGGTTCGAATAGGTAGCCCTTCGGAGATCGCCTACCTGATTCCATTCCTGATCAAACCCTGTCAGTTTATAGGCGTAGGTGAGCCTTCGGGAGTTTGGAAAATCTATACCGGAATAGTCTATGGAGAATAAGGTATGTGTATGATCCAGTACAATTTTTTCAGCATACGAGATATTGCAGTCTAAGACATTTTCGTTTTTCCCCGGGCTAACGCTCTCATTTTTAATCTTCAGATCTTCGATCACAATGAAAGCCGGCGTGCTGTTGGGGGTGATTAAACCCGGATCGAAAAAAGTAAGGCCATGGTTTCCTGTGAAAAATAACAGTCCGTCCGAATGAAGCAGAGAAGCCTTTTCATGATATTGATCCCCCTGGGTTCCATCGTACTCAAAATAATTCGTAATCTGACAGTCGGGACTCATGCAGGAAAGGCCGTGCGTATTACTCATCCAGATATTGCCGTCATTATCAGCCCGGATCGCTAAAATATCATTCGAGGACAAGTCGTCTGTCATGTCAAACATCCGGTATTCATTCCTTCTGATATACATGACTCCTTCACTGTAACTGCCAAACCAGATTCTATTCAGGCTGTCTTCAAATATCTCAATGCAGTGTTGTGACAGTATAGTCGCTTCGGGCGTCGGCATTTCCAGCTGTGTAAGAGTAAAATCCCCGTTTATCCGGTAGATGCCCTTGCCATAAATCGAAGCTAAAAGCTCGCCTCCGGACAGGGGATATACTTTTGCAAAGTTTCCCTGGTGGATACTTTCAAACGGGCCGGATAAGTCTCTCTTTCGTATGACAAACAGTTCGTATGACAGGCAGAACCAAAGGTTTCCCTGATGATCTTCGTGATGGAAGCCGAACCCGGATGACTGGAGAGAGGGATTTGGCGCAGCAGCGAATAATTTCCGGCTTCATCAAATGAACCGGCCAGGATACGATCCTCGCAGACGATCCATAAAATTCCCTGCGTATCAATATACAATTCCTCTATAAGATCAGGGCAACCGCACCAAAATAATCTATAGTAAAAAAGAATTATCTTTGCCGTCATGAAAACATCTAACTACTTTTCCGAAGTTACCGATCCTCGTGTTACGGGTCGTTGTCTTCATT
>JAISCL010000163.1 GCA_031265585.1 Tannerella sp.
TATTTGACCTGTTTTGGATTAATTAACATCATTTTGTTGGTTAGTTCGGGTTATTTCGTTAGAGAGAGAGAGAGAGAGAGAGAGAGAGAGAGAGAGACGCGCAGGCGTATATAACACCCCATCTTTATTCTAATGTCTCGCGCGCGCGAGGCCACAACACACATCATTTAGCCTTTTATTATTTCCCCAATCGGGATGCCATTTTTCCCGAAGAAAACGACAAAAAGGGACTTATCCAATTATACCATTCTATTCAGACAAAAGTTGCCGGTATTGTATTCCTTCTGTGCCGGCCGGCTTGTTTAACACCGTTGAGGGAGGATTACATCCGGACTGATCCTCCCTTTTTAGAGCGGTTCCCATCACAACGGTATTATCAATACCTGTCGTTTTATAGAGATTTTTTCAAAAATATATCATACAAATTCAATTTAATCTTATGCCTATAGTATTCAACAAAGTAGAGCGGGCAAATCCTCTGGACAGGACAGCCCCGAAAAAATGGTATCCGATATTGAAAACCGTCAGCAAGGTGGGAGAGAAAAAGGTGGCCAAAGGAATAGCCGACGAAACGACCCTCAACCCGAGCGAAGCGGAAATGGCGCTTAATCAGCTGCAAAAAGTGCTTCTCAGCAATCTTCTGGCAAGCAACAGCGTGCAGCTGGGTGAATGGGGATCCTTTCACCTTACGTGCAACGGTGAAGGCAGCGATACCAAAGAAGGTATTACCGTCGCCAGTATCAGGAATTTGAACATCCGGTTTACACCCGGAAAAGCATTGCGTGACGCTTTGAAAGAAGCCGTCTACGTATTCTCTGAAGACCTTGTGAGCAGCAAGTAAAAATGCAGACGTCCGCAGGTTTCCGGCGCGGACGTCCGTGTACCTCTCCTGCGGACGTCCGCATTCCGGAACGCAGACGTCCGCACCGGTACACTGGGAACGTCCGCGCCGGAAACCGGGAACGTCCGCAGCCAAAGATGGGAACGTTCCCGGGTGGAAATGCATAAATTAACAAGTAAAACACAATAATAAAAAAAATGAAAGACCAAAGAAATCACAAAAAAAATCATGCATTACGGGGGATCTTACCCCTGTTATGTGTTTGTATCTATTTTATTTCTTCTCCCATGCTGTTTGCCCAGTCGTCAACGACCGTAACGGGAAGAGTAGTAGATCAGGAAGGAGAAGTTTTGCCCGGCGTAGCCGTGCAAATCGTGGGAAGTACGCGGGGAGTTATGACCGATGAAGACGGTTATTTCACGATGGACAATGTGAAGACCGGTATAAAACTCAGAGTGAGTTATATCGGAATGGAAACCAAAGAAGTGGAATTTAAGGGAGAAAAAGAACTGACCATTGTCTTGCAGTCTAAAATTGAAGAACTGGACGAAGTAACCGTTGTCGCTTTCGGGAAACAGAAAAAGGCGAGCGTCGTTGCTTCCGTTACGACCATTGATCCTGCCAGTCTGAAAGTGCCTTCCAGCAATTTAACGACCGCCTTTGCGGGACAGATGGCAGGTGTGATAGCCTATCAGCGTTCGGGAGAGCCGGGAGCCGATGATGCGGACTTTTATGTTCGCGGAATCACCACGTTCGGTACCAATCGCAATCCCCTGATTCTAATTGACAATATCGAACTCACAAAAACCGATTTGTCACGTTTGTCGCCCGATGATATTGCCAGTTTTTCGGTCATGAAGGATGCGACCGCTACCGCTCTTTACGGAGCGCGCGGAGCCAACGGGGTGATTCTGATTACGACCAAGCAGGGACAGGAAGGGCCTCCCAAAATCTCATTTCGCGTGGAGCAGTCGCTTTCCTCGCCTACCCGCAAGGTGGAACTGACCGATCCCATTACCTGGATGCAACTGGCCAATGAAGCTGTGCTGACACGCAATCCGATGGGTTCCACTCCTTATACGGAGGCAAAAATCGACAATACCATCAACGGCACCGATCCGTATCGCTACCCTGCCGTAGACTGGATGGATATGTTAATACGCGATGAAGCCACTTCCTCCCGCTATAACGTACAGTTGAGCGGCGGCGGGAAAGCGCATCGTTATTTTATATCCGGTGTTTTCAACCATGATAACGGAATCATGAACGTGGATAAGCGCAACAATTTCAACAACAACATCAGCAACAATTCGTATTCGCTGCGTTCGAATATCGAATTGCAGGTAACTCCAACGACGAAAGTAAATGTGCGCCTGAGCGGGGTTTTTGATGATTACAGCGGTCCCCTGACCAGTGGATCAGACCTGTTCAAGAATATCATCAAGTCGAATACCGTCCTGTTCCCGGCTTATTATCCGGCTACGGGTTCCTATTCCGAAGTCCGTCACATCATGTTCGGAAACTGGGAAAATCAGTATTCCAATCCATACGCCGAATCGGTCAGGGGCTACAAGGAGAAAAACCGTTCACAGTTGCTTGCCCAGGTGGAAGGGCAACAGGAACTTGGTTTTATCACCGAAGGTCTTTCCGCAAGAATCATGATGAATCTTTCGCGTCTGTCGCAGTTTTCGGTAAGCCGCGCTTATACGCCCTACTGGTATGAAGTGAGGGGCGTGAACCCCATTACCGGAGAATATATGATTAACAATACGAATACCGGTACCGACTGGCTTGACTACAGTGAGGGCGATAAGGAGACCAATTCGACTTTCTATATGGAAGCGATGGCCAGTTACAACCGTACATTCGGCGATCACAGCGTCAGCGGTTTGCTGGTAACAATTCTGCGTGAAGGACTTTACGCCAATACCGGGTCGCTGCAACTTTCGCTTCCGCACAGGAACCTGGGGCTTTCCGGACGCTTTACCTACGGATTCTCCGACCGTTATTTCCTGGAATTTAATTTCGGCTACAACGGCTCCGAACGTTTTGCCGCCAGTCACCGCTGGGGCTTCTTCCCTTCGGTCGGCGCGGCGTGGAACCTGGCTAACGAAAAATTCTGGGAGCCTGTGGCGAATACGGTGAACCTGTTTAAACTGCGCTATTCCTACGGTCTTGTCGGGAACGACCAGATCGGGTCGGATAATGATCGCTTTTATTACCTCTCGGAAATGAATATGAACGATGGCGGCCGGTCGATGACTTTCGGAAACCGCAGAGGCAGTACACTGAACGGGATAAGTATGAGTCGTGATGCCAATCCCAACATCGGATGGGAAATAGCCAGGAAAGCAAATTATGCAGTGGAAGTGGGCTTATGGAATAACCTGACGCTCATTGCGGAGTATTTTCAGGAAAACCGCAGCAATATCCTGATGGGCAGGAGTTATATTCCTCAGACGATGGGTCTTACGTACACCGTTCAGGCCAATGTCGGTGCCGCCGTGGGAAAGGGAACGGATATCAGCCTGGAATATCAGAAATCCTGGTCGAAAGATTTCTGGACTTCGTTGCGTGCGAATTTCACGTATGCCACCAGTCAGTATGAGATTTATGACGAGCCGGTTTACGAAGAGCCGTGGCGCTCGCGGGTCGGTAAAAGTCTAAGCCAGCAATGGGGGTACATCGCCGAGCGTCTGTTTGTGGATGATGCCGAAACGCTCAGTTCGCCCCGGCAGGAAATTACGTCGTATAATTACAAGGGCGGCGATATCAAATATACCGATGTGAACGGCGACGGACGTATTACAGTGGCCGATGCGGTACCGATCGGATTGCCGACGACGCCCGAAATCGTTTATGGATTCGGGCCGTCGATAGGATATAAGGGGATTGACTTTTCATTTTTCTTCCAGGGACTTGCCAACGAGTCGTTCTGGATAGATGCGTCCTATACCTCCCCGTTTGTCGATAATACCCAACTGCTGAAAGTATATGCCGATGATTACTGGTCGGAAGCTAATGGCAATATTTATGCGACATGGCCGCGTTTGAGTTATGACCGCAATTCCAACAACGTCGGCGTACGGAACACCTGGTTCATGCGCGACGGCGCTTTCCTGCGTCTCAAGCAGGCGGAGCTGGGATATACGGTTCAGGGAAAATGGAAGAATAAGTTTCACATAGGAAACCTGCGGGTTTATTTAAGCGGCACGAATTTGCTACTTTTCAGCCGTTTCAAGCTCTGGGACGTGGAAATGGCAGGCAACGGACTGGGGTATCCGATCCAGCGGGTGATGAATGTCGGATTAAATTTCACGTTTAATTAACTTTTAAACAGATCATGTTTATGAAAAAAATAACAAAAACAAATTCAGTAAAAAAAGCGATAATCTTATGGCTTTTTCTCCCCATCTGGGGACTATGCGGCATTTCCTGCGATTACCTGGATGTGGTACCCGAAGGTACGGCCGTTCTTGATAATGCATTCAGCATGCGTGCGCACACGTTGCGGTATCTATATACCTGTTATTCGTTTCTGCCCTCAAATACCGGAGGCAATACGCCGGATGTACAGGGTTGTGATGAAGCCTGGATACTGGATAATCCGCAATATACCCAGGATATAGGCAGAGAAGGCTGTCGCATTGTAAGGGGACAGTTGACGCCTTCCAATTCGATTTATTCGACGTGGGGAAGCTATTATATCGCGATTCGTGAATGTAACAATTTCCTGGAAGGAATAGAAAGGATCAAAGTACCTGATCTGCCCGAATTTGAGCGCCGGCAATGGATAGGCGAAGTAAAAGCGCTGAAAGCCTGGTATCATTTCCTGCTGTTTCGCCAATATGGGCCTGTGCCGGTTTTCAAAGAAAATCTGCCGGTGGGTACCGACGTCGATGGCGTACAGGTTGCCCGCAATACGGTAGATGAAGTAGTGGACTACATTGTTCAATTGCTGGATGAAGCGATGGAAACACTTCCGGCTACCGTCCGAAGCGAACAGACCGATCTGGGCCGTTTTACGCTACCCATCGTAGCCTCGTTGAAGGCGAAGGTGCTGGTAACGGCGGCGAGTCCACTGTTTAACTGCAATACGGAGTTTGCGCCGATGAGAAACCCGGACGGGACACAATTGTTTCCGCAGGATGAATCGGAGCGGGTCGGGAAATGGAAACGGGCGGTGGACGCCTGCCATGAGGCGGTCAGGATCTGCGTGGATTCGCTGGGGATGAAACTTTACGAATATCCCGGCGATCCCAGATATAATCTTTCCGACACAATCATTCGGCAACTGTCCCTGCGTCAGGCTTTCTGCGAAGACTGGAACAGCGAAATCATCTGGGCGGATACCAGAGGCTGGGTTAATGTGCTCCAATCGCGTACGTCGCCGCCGTTGAATCCCATGTATCAAGCAATGCCTCAGATGTGGATGGTTTTCTCGGTACCGCTGCAGATCGCGGAAATGTTTTATTCCGATAATGGCGTTCCGATTGAAGAGGATAAAGACTGGGGATACGATACCCGCTACACCCTGCGCAGGGCGGAAGAAAAAGACCGACGTTATATACGCACAGGGTCCGAAACGTCCCGGGTGAATTTTGATCGCGAGCCTCGATTTTATGCATGGCTGGGATGTGATCAGGGTATCTGGTACGGGGCAGGTTCATACGACGATGCTTATCCGGAAAACCTTTTCTATCTTACCCTGAGAAGATTCGCGACCGACGTTCGGAATGAACCGACCGGATATATGCCCAAAAAATGGATTCATTATCAGTCGGCGCAACCGGCAACTCTTCAATATTCTTCGTACGAATATTTGTGGCCCAACTTCAGGCTTTCCGATCTGTTGCTTTATTATGCCGAAGCGCTGAATGAAGCCGAAGACAGCCAGAGTGCACGTCAGGAGGCCATGAAATATGCCGACAGGATACGTGAACGCGCCGGGCTACAATCCATAGAAGCAGCCTGGAGGGAACATTCGAACGATCCGTCCAAATATACGTCGCAAAACGGTTTAAGGGATATTCTTCAACGTGAGCGAATGATTGAAATGTGTTTCGAGGGGAGCCGTTTCTGGGATTTGAGGCGATGGAAAACCGCCCGTGAAATACTGAATAAACCGATCGAAAGCTGGAGCGGATTTAATATCACGGCGGAGGATATTTTCAAACCGTACAATATGTACACCATCAGTTTCGGATTGAAAGATTATTTCTGGCCTATTGCCGAAAGTGAATTGTCGAGGAACAGGAATCTGGTGCAAAGCCTTGGATGGGAATACTAACAATTAAGAATTAAAAATTAAAAGTCATGAGTAATAAGATTATAAAATATTTGACATTCTTCCTCTTATTGGCATTTGTCGCATGTAAGGAAGATGAGAAACTGGTATATTACGACAAGGATGCTCCGGCGCCTGCCGTTATTGACGCTGGTACAGTTACGGTGGAAAATTTTGCGGGCAAATCGGTCTTGAGGTACAACATACCGGTTGATGATAATTTGTTATATGTCAAGGCCGAATATGAATCGGCCCCGGGCGTCGGGCGTCAGGCCAAATCTTCGCGTTTTACAGATACGCTGGCCATTGAAGGTTTTGCTGCTGCCGGAAATTATGAGGTAAAACTTTTCAGCGTCGGTAAAAACGAGAAGGAATCGGAGCCGGTTACGGTCACTGTTTCACCGCTTACTCCGCCCGTCATAGATGCTTATCCCAGCCTGGATATCATTGCTACTTTCGGGGGAATTGAGGGGAAATTCTCTAATTTATCGGGACAACCGCTAAAAGTAATTCTGATGATGGACTCTACCGGAAATGGGCCTGAATTTATGCAGTCATTTATGATAGACAATCCCGATGCAAAATTCTCCATCAGAGGGCTACCGTCAAAATCCCTGCAATTTTTCGCCTATATGATGGACCGGTGGGGCAATAAGACCGATACGAAGACGTTCACGCTGACGCCCATGTTTGAGGAGGCACTGGATAAAACACTGTGGAAAGAATTCAAACTGCCGTCGGATTTTCAAAACACATACGAAAATAATTATCCGGGTTATGTTTTCCGCAATATATTCGGCGGAACGATCTGTCCGTGGAACGGATGGGATCAAGTCTTTATTCCCAATAACAATTCTTTGCCTTCTACGTTTACGATTGATCTGGGTGTGGAAGCTCAACTTTCGAGATTTAATCTGGTCCCCTGGTGGTGGTTTTTATATAAAGATCATGCGAGAACATTTGAAGTATATGGCACTGCGTCCCGCAATCCGGGCGACGACCTTACGGGGGGAGACTGGACGCTGATCGGCAAGTTTGAATCGTGGAAACCTTCGGGCGACGATCCTCTTGTGGTTACTTCCGATGATCAGAATTATGCATGGCCGGGTGGTGAAAGCTTTGACGTCAAGTCTTCGGAAGAGCAACCGAATCCCTATTTTCCCGTCAGAATGGTAAGATTCAGGATCTTGAGCACATGGAGCGGCGGGTTTATGTATTCGATAGACGAACTGTCTATTTGGGGTGAAATTATAAAATAATTGAGAAATAAAATAACAAATAATATGATGATGAAAAAGTTTTTTTCAAAGGTACAATTTGGAGTACCGGCAATTGTCGCTGTTGCGCTTGCCGGCATCATGTTGATTCCTTCCTGCAAGGAACAGGATGTGATGTTCAAACAATATACGGTGGAAGGCGGGATTACATATCTTGGCGCCGTGTCGGGCGCAAAAGCCCGTATTGGGGTAGATCGCCTGGAAGTCAGTTTCAGCGTGGCAGATCCCAAAACTGCGAAAGTAGGGGTTTTCTGGAACGGATATGAAGATTCGGTCATGATAGGTGTTGTACCGGGGGAACTGGTTACAAAAGTGATAGATCTTCCCGAAGGGCAATATTCCCTGTTTATTAAATCATACGATGCGCAGGGTAATGCTTCCAGGGCGATTGAATTAATAACAAGTACGGTGGGAGTAAAATATCTTGCAACGCTTACACATCGTGGAATCAATAAGAAAACGACGACTTTTAATTCCGATCTATCTATTGAATGGGGACTTGCCGCCAGCGGAAACGGCGCCCAATTCACCGACCTGGTTTACACATCGACGAACGGTACGGAAAAAAGGCTCCGGATTGAAAATGGCGTCAGCGAGACGAAGATTGACGACTATAAACAGGGTACCGCGTTTAAACGGACAACGTATTACAGTCCCGATGGTTTGTGGCTGGATTCCATAGCGCTCGCCCTTCGGACGGAAAACGAATTGTCGGTAGATAAAAAACTTGGAAAGGTAACCGGTTATTCTACCCAGACGGCCGGAGATGAAGCCGCCAAGTTCTACGACGATGATGCCACTACGGTCTGGCAGACGAGTAACAGATATCCCGAATATGCAACCATCGATTTGGGCGTGGAAGTCCCGGTCATAAGTTTAGGCATTGTCCCATCCGAAAAATATACCTTTATCGGTGGTATTAGCAAAGCAGACCCCAGAGCGCCAACGACGGTGAGATTTGAAGTCAGCACCGACAATGATGTCTGGACAAGTCTCGGGGAGTACAGTTACGATAATGGATTCGATTTTTATGAACGCCTCTTCGAAGTGAATCGGACAAACGCCCGTTATGTGCGCTTTACTGGCGTCGAATGTATCAGTGCGCCCCTGTATGGCAACGGTATTGGCGGCCCGAATACCGTGAAGATGGTACTTGCCGAATTAAACGTTAATTTTAAACTGGGAGACTGATTTTTAAATTTACGTGGAAATAAGGATACCGCGCTCAGCGTAGTCTCGCTATGCTGAGTGCGGGTTTTATTGCAGGATGAAAGGAAAACGCAAACGCCTTTTTTTCTTGCAAAATAACAGAAGCATTATTAATCTTTTAATTACATATAGATATGAATATAAATAGAATGAAACGGTTTGCTATTGCCTTA
Organism: Tannerella sp.; assembly: GCA_031265585.1. Lineage (GTDB taxonomy): Bacteria > Bacteroidota > Bacteroidia > Bacteroidales > Tannerellaceae > Tannerella. The sequence continues at coordinate 8,788 of JAISCL010000163.1, forward strand.
ACCCTGTTTGCAGTAGCATTGGGGACACAGTCGTGTTCCGATTCCGACGAGTACGTCAGCGCAGAATCTATCTCGGTGACTCCCGGCAATGCCATCATGATTGTTAACACGACGATGACACTTGTCGCGGATGTGCTCCCGATTGAGACAACCGACAAGGGCGTGATTTGGGAAAGCGACAATCAGTCTGTCGCTGTGGTGGACGGCAACGGTCTGGTAAGAGCTTTGTCCGAAGGCATGGCTACTATACACGCTACTGCCAAAAGCAACACTAAAAGGTCAAAAACTTGCAAGATAATCGTCGTTGCCGCAATAGACATTTCTCTTAACGCCAGCTTGCTGGGAATACCGGCAGGAGCAACCCGTACGCTCAGAGCTTCCATCCTACCAGGCAATCTCCCTCAGGATGTAACCTGGACTTCGGACAATACCGCAGTGGCAACCGTGGACGGCGGCGTGGTTACGGCTGTAGTACCCGGAACGGCTAAAATCACAGCGACCTCGGTCATCAGTGCAGACCGGACAGCCGAATGTACCGTCACCGTGATGGACGTCTCTTCCCTGCCGGCAGGCCGGCAGCTCGCCGGAATATGGACTTTCGACGACGGGAGTGACATCGGCAAAGCCACCGTAGGCAGTCCGCTGATAAAGCAGGGTGATGGCTTTGCGTTCGTAAACGGCCCAAGTACCGGCAATGGCGCAGTACGGGTCGCTCAGGGGAGCTACTTCCGCGCGTTGCACGAAATTGTGGCGAACGGTGGTGGCAACCGGGTGAACAACTATACTGTCCTGTTTGATTTCAAGGTGTCCGAACTGGGCCGATATTACTGTTTCCTCCAGACGACGCTGGAAAATAATGACGACGGGGACTTTTTCCTCCGTCCGGCAGGGAATCTGGGTATCGGCGGCACGGGCTATTCCACACACGTGGTGACAGCGGGCGAATGGCACCGGCTGGTGATTTCGGCAAGTATGGGTAATGCCTACCTCTATTACCTCGACGGGGTGCAGATTCATGAGGGTAATATTGCGAGTGCGACTTTGGACAGCCGCTTCTCGTGGTTGCCGGAGGGCGTCCTGCTCTTCGCCGACGAGAATGGTGAAGACGCGGAAATCGACATCGCGGAAGTGATGATCTGGGACGGTGCACTGAACAGCGAACAGGTTCAATCGCTTGGAACCGTCCGGTAACATAAGTAACCCGTGCTCGGCGCAGCATCTTCACCGAGCACGGGCAATCTTAATTTCTGCTACACGAGCACTTCCGTAGAGACAGGCTCTTAGACAGAAATGATGAAATAATAATCTTAACAATAAAAAATGTAATATGAAAAGTATTTTTAAACCACTTACCGGCAAAGGACTTTTTATCCTTTTGGTTGTCGGTATTTTCTCCATGTCGGCAAATTGTTCACAGTCCGGCAAGCTAACCTTGGCGAAAGGCGGGAAGGCGCTGTATTCAATTGTCCTTCCCGACAGTCCGACTGCAGTAGAATCGACCGCCGCAAAAGAACTGAAAAAGTATCTCGACGAAATCACGGGAGCCGGTTTTGCGATTGTGAGCGAATCGAAAGCCAACAATGCCATACCGCAGATTGTTGTCGGCAATTCCCGGCGGACAAAGGCGCTGCTTCCCAACGTTGACGTCGATAAACTTTCCTACGATGGCATCGTGATCGAAACGGCAGAAAAAAATATCATCCTTACCGGTCATCCCACCCGCGGGACACTGTATGCCGTCAATACCTTCCTCGAAGACGCCGCCGGAGTACGCTGGTGGACTTCGGCCGAATCATCCGTTCCTAAAAATAAAAAACTGACGGTTCCCCAATTGCATCTTCATTACGCGCCGCAGTTGATTTACCGCGAAGCATATTACAAAGATGCCGAATATGACGAAATGTTCTCTGTGCGAATGAAATGCAATGGTGCTGCACAAATTTCCCCCGAACACGGCGATCATCACAAATTCCAGTACTTCGTCCACTCCTTCTACCCCATCCTGCCGCCGGCAACTTATTTTGACAAGCATCCGGAATGGTATAGCCTCATTGACGGCAAACGAACGTTTCAACATGCGCAGCTATGCCTTTCCAATGAAGAAATGTGCAGGCAGTTCATCACGAATGCACTGGGTACACTTCATGAAAATCCGGATGCCGGCTTTATTTCCATCAGTCAAAACGACGGTCACGGCGCCTGCCGGTGCGAACAGTGCCAGGCTATCGTCCGCGAAGAAGGCAGCGAAGCCGGCCCGCTGATCCGCTTCGTAAACAGTGTAGCCGAAGCCATCGAAAAGGAGTTTCCGGACGTATGGGTGGAAACCCTTGCCTACCAGTACACCCGCAAAGCCCCGCTGAAAGTTAAACCCCGCAACAATGTGGTAGTCCGTTTGTGTTCGATAGAATGTTCGTTTTCCCAGCCGCTGGGCGAAGGCGAACAGAACAAATCGTTCCGTGAGGATATGGAGGCCTGGAGCAAAATAGCCGACCATCTATTTGTATGGAACTATGTAACCAATTTCTCTTCGTACATGTTGCCTCAGCCCAACATCCATACGCTGGCCGACGATATCCGTTTTTTTGTCCGGAACAATACCATAGGACTTTTTGAACAGGGCGACATATATTGCGATGCAGGCGATTTCGTAAGGATGCGCAACTGGGTCGTCTCACGCCTGATGTGGAACCCGGAACTGGATGAAAACCAACTGATCGACGAATTTCTTACCGGTTATTATGGCGAAAAGGCGGCCCCCTACCTCCGGAAATACTGGGATTTGTTGACGGCGGCATGTAGAGAATCCGGCGTTTACCTGCGTTGCTACATGCATGTGACAGATGGCTGGCTAAGTGTTCCCGTTTACGCCGAAGCCGCCGGTTTGATGAAGCAGGCCCTTGACGTCACAAAAGATGAAACGTTGCGCAATCGTCTTCGCCGGGAAGAAATCCCGCTGAAATACGTTTTACTGCTCGAAAACGAACGCTTCAAAACGTATGAAAAAGAAACGGGAAACTTGCCCCTGACACTTCCCGATCCGGAACAGGCGCTTGATGAATTTATGGCGCTTCTCAAAGAATTTAATGTGACCATGTGCTGGGAAGATTTCAGTGAAAACCCCCATCATCTCCCGCGGCTGGAACAAACACTTCGCAGTAAGTTATTCCCCGAACAAAAGTAATGCGAAATGAATAAATTTTGTTTACTGTTTTTTTGCAGCCTCCTGTTTGCCTGTACCGGTAAATACTCGTTCGACGGCTTTTCTCCCTTCGGGACGACACTTTTATTTCTTGTTTATTTCTCATGCCTTAATACATTCAAATTGTCAAATTATGAAAACAGTTTCGATATTATTCGCATTTTTTCTTTACGGGCTTGCCTCCTGCACTGCATCAAAAACATCGCCTTCGTATGCTGTTTGTCGCGAGTTACCGGATTGTCCCGCGTTAAAGGCAGCCGGTTATGATTTCTTTGAGCCGACGGTAGGCGCTTTTCTTTCTCCTGTGGAAAGTGATGCGGTCTTCCTGTCTCATCTGGCAGAAATGAAGGAATTGAATGCCAAACCCGTTTCCTGTACCATATACCTTCCGGGGGAGTATAAAGCAGTCGGGGAAGCGCCGCACCATGACGATATTGTAAAGTGGGGCGAAAAAACGTTCCAAAGAGCAAATCAGGCAGGCATCCGTCATGTTGTTTTCGGGAGCGGCGGCTCCCGGTACGTACCGGCGGGATTCGACCGAGAAAAGGCGATGCAGCAGTTTATTGCCGTATGCAAGCGGCGCGATGTGCAATCGCCCAACGGCTGGGGACGTAATATCGCTCCGCAACCGAACGATTTTCACCGGGGCGGTGCAATGTGGAATCGGGACTGATTGATCCGATGAGAATTGAAAATATATAGTAGAGATTAAGTCAGTTTATTTTCATAAGCGAACGTCCTGTCTTTACTTCTGAAATTGTGCAGAGCAGCGCATGTGTCAAAGACGTTCTCAATAAAAAAATCCTTTCTCAAGCGACATTCGTTTTTGACTGTCCGGTAGCGTTTAATACTCCCGATGGCATGTTCCACTCTGACCCTGAAAGAAGAAATCAGGCGGTTGTGCTGTTTCTGTTCCGGCGTTAACTCTTTTCCCTTCGGCCTTTTCTGCGGTTGAAAAACGGTTACGCCTTCCGGACAATATCCCTGATAACCGGTGTCCTGTACCAATGTATAACCCGGAGGTATGCTGTAAGCCGTACCGGCTATTCTCTTATCATGAATACGCCCGTCAAAGGTCGGACTTACATATAATACCATACAGCACAGCTGATAATCACCGCGTTCTTCACTGTATGCCTTTTCTTCTTTCCGCTGTATCTCGACTGCTGTGCTTCTTCGTCCTCAGGACGGGGGATTTCGCGCTCCGTCCCGTCATGTAACAGAATTTTATCTTCTTCCAACGTCCGACCCGACAGCACTTCCTGCAGTTCCGCATCCGTCTGTGCAGGTACACTGCCGGCTACCTCCGGCGCACGGTGCAGGATTTCACGCAAGCCGTGTATCAGCAAATAACACTGCTTCTGCTCAATGCCAAACATGTCTGCATGAGCTTCCTGTATGGGATTCGGTTTTAAATACGACAGTATAAACGCCAGGCGTTCCTCCTTGCAGGGCAGCGGACTGTTGGCGTACATCGTGTATGACCGCAAGCCCCTGCGACGTTTTCCGTCCATACAGTATGCCGATAAATATTCGTCATGCGCTTCCCTGAAGTAAGGCAGCAGTTCGCTGAATTTTTCCTCCGTGTAGCCCGTCATCGCCACAAAACGGTTCATCTTTTTTTGCCATTCCTGATATTTCATCCTGCAAAGATCGCGCTTGCGCGCGTGATATGCAAATTTAATTTGACGTAATCTCTATTGTAGCGATAACGGTAATGTCTGATGTGCTTATTTTTGAATACATGATTATTTTGATTTAAAACTGCGGGAAAAGAGAAACTTTCCCCGCAGTTGAAAGACTTCAGGATTTTAAAAGGCGATACTGCCGGATAAAAATACTGCCGATGAGGGGAACGAAAAATATCAATAAAGCCCATAAGTACCCCATATTAAATAATCGTCGCTTTAAAGTTTTTGAAGTGCACGGGTTCCCCAAACTCTATTTTAAATTTCTGTCCCACAGAACTCAAAATATTATCCAAAGCCAGTTTGAG
>JAISCL010000172.1 GCA_031265585.1 Tannerella sp.
ACATCAAATTCCTGTCCCATGCTTTCGGACGTAGAAATGGCAAATGTCAATTCTACATACACAGCGAGAGTATCAAGAAGATGAAAACCAGGATACGTGAACTGACCCGCCGCAGTAACAGCTGGAGTTATGCCTGTCGCAAGGAGCGTTTAACCTGGTATATTCGAGGCTGGCTCAGCTACTTCAAGTTAGCCGGGCTTCGCAGCCGGATAAAGGATTGGGACAGTTGGCTCCGGCGACGCATCCGGATGTGTATTTGGAAGTCCTGGAAACGGGTACGTACCCGCTATCGAAACCTGAAGAAACTCGTCCCGGATGAGAATCGTGTCAGGATGGCCGCCTTTTGCTGTAAAATGTACTGGCGTATGGCGGCACATCCTGCTATACATGAAGCATTATCTGATGAGCGACTACTGCATGCAGGTTATCCGACTTTTAAGATGTATTATCATCCCGTGTTCAAAGGTTAATTAGGGAACCGCCGTATGCCGGACGGCACGTACGGTGGTGTGAGAGGTCGAAACGGGAAATAATCCCGTTTCTCCTACTCGATCCGGTAATCCGCCCTTCTTCATGGCGTTAAAATTTGATTTGTAACTGTTTATTGTTGCTGTCCGGAAAATCAATCCCGCAATACTGCAAAGCCTCTCTGTATGATACCCCATTGTTTTTCATCTGCTTGAAATGCTCATAGATTTTCGGTTTGTTTTCTTTCAGGAAATAAAACCGCCGGTCGCCTTTGATATGGCGCAGCCAAACGCACAGACTACGCAGCCTGTACGTTTTATTCCCATATCATAAATGGGGCTGTACGGCAGATTAAATTTTCGGATAGATCAGAAAGCGTTTTATCCGGAATCGGATGTAAAAAACTTTATTATGTACTTCCGAAGCAGACACTCAATAAAGAAAGAGCCGTTTTCAATGTTAGACACATCAAAAACGGCTCATTATATATAGTCGTGGGTGGCAGGTACGATTTTTTTTTCGCCACTACTTTTTCGCATCCACTTCTGCCTGCATCCGTGTGATTTCCTGACGCTGGCGTTCCACTTCGCGCATTTGCGCTTCAAATTCCTCGTGATGTTGACGGTCGAGGGCGGCGGCAAGGTCTTCGGTGGTGAGCGGCATGGAGAAGGTCGGCTCGTTGCCGAAACGCGGCTCGTCGTTGATGTGCTTGAGGAACGACGCCTTGACGATGAACTGCTTGCCGTGAGAGCCGTCGGGCATACGGATGTCGTTGTGCAGGCGGGTAGTCATTTGGCGGTACACTTCCGTCTTGCCGTCGGCGGCGGTGATGACGAGCAGGGCATTGTGTGCGCCTTCAGGCCAGCCGTGCGCTACCTGCGCGGCATTTTCGCCTGCCGACCGGTCAATCACGATGCGGATGTTGTCCTCGTTAATTACCTTCACCTTGACTTCCGCCACCTCATCGGTTGCTTCGGTGCGGTCGTGATGACCGCCGTTTTCGCCGGGCAGCAGGAAGCCGAGCAGGTGAACGTCGTCTGCCGTGAGTATGCCTGCCGAGAACTGCCCGTATGCCCATATCCTTACCTGAAGCAGGCAAAGTCCGACAGTCGATTTGAGTAGCGAGTTGCGGAGGGTACGGTCTGCCGTTGAAGCCACGCTGGTGCGGCATTTGTTTATCAACGTCTGTAGTTGGCTGTGGTTGCCAGTGAGTTGCTGGAGCAGGTCTGGTGGCATCTGCCACGTCGGCTGATGCTCGTTGACGAGGCTGACGAGGTTGTCAATGTTGCCGAACTGCTCGTCGATACTGCCGTGCCAGCGGCGGATGGCGGCAAGGATACCTGCCTCAATACTGCCCAGAGTCACTGTGCCCAGGGCGAAGGCAAGCGTTGTGCCGCCACCGGCTGCCGATAGAAATCCTCCGTCTGAAAACGAGGATAAAAACATGCTTAAATGGTCAAAAACCGTGTTGACCAAAAGAATTGAAATTTCTAATAAATTACTCATTGTACTTAATATTTAAAATGTTATTATTTGAGAATTACTTGTTTTTGTATGAATTGACATCTGACATTCATCCGTTAAAACTCTATTTTATAACTGACATTCGGAATCATAATAAACTCATGGTCCAAATCTATCTGCTGCGTTTTGAAATTATACTTGTGTCCGAAATACTCTTTGCTCATGGTAGCATTGATTACTTTCAGGGCAAATTCGTGAGCTGAATTTTGCCGGTTTATTTTGTAGCCGACCGTAAAATGGCATACAAAAGCCGGGGCGTACTGCTTCGAGAAAGCGTGGTTTTCATCGTAAACAATCGCTTCTGCCTGTTGGGATGCCATCCGGTCAACCGGTGAATACCTGTCGCCTCCCTGATACGACAAACGGATGTTGGCATAAAACAGATTTTGCCTGTTTCGTCCCAATAGCCATTCTTTCCCAGTCAGCAGGTTGAATGCGCAACTGCGGTTGTAACGGGTATTGCGCCATACTTCGTCGCCGCCTCTGTAACGTGAATCGAACAGCGAAGCCGTAAGCATGTAATAGTAACCTCGCGACATGTATTTTTCAAACGTAATATCCATACCATAATTGAAGCCTTTTCCAGTGTTTTCCAGATGTTCGGAGACAAACCAGTCGCGTTGCAGGTTGATAAGGGAAAACGAACTGCCGGCTACGACCGGTACGCTGAACAGTTGTTGCACATAAGGCTCTATCAGCAGACGGTAATCACCGGAAATATTCCAGTTGTAGGAAGCAACCAGATGATGGGCGCGTGTGAAATCCATATTTTTATTGGACAGTTCACCGTTCGCCGATTTCGTAAAATAATAATACAGCATTTCCAGACGGCTGTGCAGCCCGTACGACAGTCCGGCGGAGTGACCGGGTTTGAATTTCCACCGTATTCCGGCACGAGGCTCTACGGCATAGCGATTATTGAGGCTGAACAACTGGGTATTCAGACCGAGATTGAGCGTCCATGTATCCGACAGGTTAATCAGTGAACTCGACCAGACAGAGAAGAGCGTACTTGTCCCGGATTCGTCCGTTAACGTTTGAAGTCTTTGGTTGTCGGTGTTTTGGAGCAACAAGTCATATTTCATGCCGGTTATCCGGATTCCTGTCCTGCTGGTATGCCGGGCGCTGAATTTTTTATTCAGGAAAGACGAGAAGATAAAATTCCATCCGGTATTTCCGACGGCGCTTTCGGGACGGAATTGCAGATTGCCGTCCAGACGGTCGGAAGTTAACTCCAGACTGTTGACTGTTGCTGCCAGTGAAGTTTTCAGGTAAGCGCCGTTTCGGACGGGAATAGTATGATTGATGCCGAATGCGCCCATGTATTGTTTTTGTATCATTTTGTCCCGGTCGGTCATGTATGTCCATTGCAAGCTATCGGTTTTCGCTTCCTGTCCCGAACGGTCAATCAGTCCGAGTCCCCAGATGGAAAAGACGCCTGCACGCTGCGTAGGAAAATTCAATTTGAAGGAAAAGTCCTGATAGCGGACAGCGCCGGCATTTTCAGGCAATATCGGCGCCATCAAAGCCAAAGTCGAATAACGGTAATTGAAAATGTAGGACGAATTACCTTCCCTGCGAAACGGTCCTTCGGAAGCAAAGTCGATACCGATAGCGCCGAATTGAAACGTACTTTCCCTTTTACGGTTATTTCCGCTGCGTAAATTCATGTCGAACACTCCCGAAAGCGCGTTGCCGTACTCGGCAGGAAACGCGCCGGTAAAGAAATCCGAATTTCCGAGCAACTGACTGCTGAAAGCCGTCAAAGCGCCTCCTCCGAAGGTGGTAACTTCGGCAAAGTGGTTTGGATTGGGTATTTCCACATTTTCCAGCCGCCACTGGAGGAACTTGGGCGAATTGCCCCGAATCACAATCCCGTTGTTTCCGATACTGCCTGTTACGCCGGCAAAAGCAGAGGCAAGTCTGGCAGGGTCATCAAACCCTCCCGCATAGCGACTGGTTTCTTCCACGCTGAACATCCGGGCGCTGCCCAGTGCCATACTGTTCAGCGTCTGCGTTTTGTCCGTACGGGGCGTGACAGTTATTTCATTCAGCGAAAAGGCGTTTTCGGTCATCAGGATTTCGAGAAAAACCTCTTTGGCGGCGGATACTAAAACATCTTTGACAACCGCTGGTTCATATCCTACGAAACTCGCCCGAATATCATGTCTTCCGACAGGAATATTTTTGATGATGAAGCGTCCGAGACTATCCGTTACGGCGCCGGATGAAGGACTGTCCCCGACAACGACCGCCGCATATTCGAGTGGAACATTGGACGCTTTATCCCGGACAACGCCCCTGACATTCTGTGTAAACTGTCCGAATAACATATTAACAAACAGCATATTGAAAACGATGAAGATTGTACTTCTTTTAATTCTTTCCATATTTTTATTTACCTTTGCGGCTGCAAAAGTATTGGAAGCGTAGAATACGTACAATACTGAATTATCATTATTTTGAAACGCAATGTGCAATGGACGACGAATTACGGAAAGAATATGAGACGAATCTCTCCCGGCAGGTTTTTGATGAAGCCGATTTGGATTATACCTCGCTGGAGCAGCGGCACAAGCCGATGTTGACCATGCTGGCAAAGGTATCCAACAGCGTAATCACCGTTTTTGACATGCACGTCAGAAAGCATATTTTTACTTCGGACAATTTTTTCGACCTGTTCGGACACGATGCGGACATTGAAGGTATGGACAAAAAAATACATCCCGACGACCTGCAACTGTTGACGCGAAATGCGATAACGGCCATTCAACACGTCATTCACAGGAAAAATATGGGGGATTACAAATTTATCTGCGAATACCGGATATGCAATGTTTCCGGCGAATATGTCCGGGTCATAGAACAGCATTCCGTTCTGGAATCGGACAAATCCGGCAATGCGTGGCTGGCATTGAGCGTTCTTGACCTGTCGCCCGACCAAAGTGCGTTCAAACAGGTAAAAGGCTGTATATTAAGTTTGAAAACCAATACATTGCGGCCCATCCAAACCCTTTCAGGCAGGAATAATACCGGGCTGTCCCGCCGGGAAACAGAAATCCTGCAAATGGTCGGGAACGGATTGTTAAGCAAAGAAATATCTGACCGGCTTTGCATCAGCGTCCATACCGTCAACACCCACAGACAGCGTATTCTGGAGAAACTGGGTGCCGACAATTCAATGGAAGCCGTCAAGTACGCTTCCGCATTGGGATTATTGAATTGAAGAATTTCCGCTATTATCGTTATGCTTTCGGTGCCTGATGCTGTGGCAAAATCGTGTTGAATATAATGATAAAAATTTCCGGAAAATTATTCATTTTGCTTATAATAAATCATTTAATGCACCATAGTTGCCTGTTTTCATCTCAATTTCCGAAGAAAACATGCAGGAGATTTTTTTTATTTCCCAAGAGACGGTTTTCATCTCATGGGAGATTTTTTCCAAAAATCCGTTTTTCATTTTCATCTCACAGGAGTTTCATTTCATCTCTTGAGAGATTGAAGCGGTCTCCTGCAAGACGGGTTCCGTCTCCTGCGTGTTTGTCGCCCTGTCTTTCAAGAGATGGACGCCGTTTCCCGCGAGACGGGTTTCATCTCACAGGAGATGGGAAAAATCTCTTGCGTGTTTTTTCGCTCCGGCAAGTTTTTTCTCTATCATTTTCAACCAATAAGCGCGTTATGTCAAAAATAAAGCATACCTTTGCAAAAGATTACACGTTTCGTATCTAAATGAAATTTTAGGCCAATGGACAGAATTAGACAACTTCCGCATAACTATCTGGATAAGTACCTGACTGAAGTCAGGGCACAGGGACGCTATGCTTTTACGCTCGAAGAACTGAAAAGCGAATTTGCACTGTCATATCCTGCCCTGAAGCAGAACCTCTATCGGTTGAAACTGAAAAAAGAAGTTGCCCAAATCCGCCAGGGTTTTTACGTGATTATCCCACCTGAATATTCAAAGCAGGGGATGCTTCCGCCTTATCTGTTCATTGATGATTTGATGAAATCGCTTGATAAACCGTATTATGTGGGCTTGTTATCGGCGGCGGCGTTGCATGGTGCGGCGCATCAGCAACCGATGGGATATACCGTGATTACCCAAAGTCCTGCCCCGCGAAGCATCGACAAACTGAAAATTGTTTTCTTCTCCAGGCAGGATTTTTTGCAGGACGGTATCGTACAGAAAAAAACGCCTGCCGGTTATATCAATGTTTCATCTCCGGAATTGACGGCGTTGGAGTTTTTCGATTATATCCACAGGTTTGGAATAAACCGGATTACCACGGTGTTACAGGAACTGGCGGAAGCCATGAAGCCGGCGCCACTTCTGAAAATAGCCAGGAAATATTCCAATACGGCTGCCATACAGCGTTTGGGGTACATTCTGGAACGGGAAGTATCGGCAGAAAAACTGTCGGCTTCATTGTGGAAAGTATTGAACGAAAGAACCTGTTTCCCTGTTCCTCTTTCACCTCAAAAAGGGAAAAGAGGAGAAACAGACAGCAAATGGAAGATAATCAAAAACATGGAGATTGAAAGCGATTTATGATGTCATTTTGCAGGAAGCGGAAAATAAAAAATAGAAAAATACAAAAAGTGAATAAATTATGGGACTACAAATTTCAACTATAGCTACTTTAAAATCACATGTAGCTTCTATAGAAGGAGCTAAGTTTGAATACTACTTATATGTTTTGGATTATTACAACTGGAAAACTCCTGTTAATGAAGTATTGAGAGAAAATATTAAAACCATTACTTCATTTGCAGAAAAAAACAATTCCGTTGTGATACATGGTATTCAAGATAGTCATTTTAATGCAGATTTAATGTCATGGGAAGATATTAATGGTATTTCTCCATCGGAAATATTGCCAGCACTAATGATTACTACTTTATCCCCAAAATATTTTTTAGATAGACATAACGAATATATAAGGGGTGAACACTTACCAAAGGATAAATTTATTTTTATCAAAATAGGAGAAGTTTGTAAGCAACCGCAGGATGTCGTGATATTATTGGAAAAAATATTCACTGACATAAAAAATAAAAAGAAAATCAGTGATTTTAGTATTCAAAAAGAAATGGAAGGAAGAAGAATGGGGAAATTTATTAATGATGCGCTTATTCTTCAACCGACATTTGGTGGTATAGGAATTGATTTAAAGCAAATATTTAACTTTTTCAAAAAATGATAGACTTGTCTTTTGAAAATATAATGGCATATTCGCCCGAAAACAAAAAAGTTTTTGAGGAACTATCCGGTTTGTGCATAAATAAAATGATTGTGCCGTATATTGGAGCCGGAATGTCTGTATTTGCCGGATTTAAAACATGGAATAAATTCATTAATGATGAGTATGGAAATTGTTTTCATACGACAAAACCGGATGATATGAATAATATTGTTGCAGCCGATTTAATTGAACAAAAACAAGGAAAAGATATTTTTTATGAGAATGTTCGCATTACTTTGGGAGGCAACCTGAATGACACCGAGTGGAAAAATATTTTGAAAAAAGCTGAAATCCAGGCTATTTCCATTATTCCAAAATTGTTTTACGGACCGATTATTACTACCAATTTTGACCAAATTATTGAAAATACACATGATAATAAACTATCTGTTGTTTTTCCGTACAATTCGAAAGAACTCGAACAAGCCATAGATAACAGGAAACGACTTGTTTATAAAATTCACGGTTGTGTTTCTGATGCTCAAAAAATTGTTTTTACTAAATCCGTATATGATAAAGTTTATAACCCTGATTCCGAACTTGTAAAATCTTTATCTGCGTTTTTCCAAGGTTTTCATTTCCTGTTTCTTGGCAGCAGTCTTGGTGTTACTAATGCAAAAGGAGACACAAAAGATTACTCTATGGATTTATGGGAAAAATTACAAGATAGCGGAACCTATCATTTTGCAATTATAGATTGTACAAAAGACCAGCTTTCCACAAGGAGAAAGGAACTCGAAGAAAGAAATATACATCCAATACTGTTTAAATCGGGGGAATACGAATCTGTAAAAATAATTCTTGATGAGTTACTTACAAGATATGAAAATCAACTGTTAGGTATTCCTCTATACACTTCCCCATTTGTTGAACGAAAAGAAAGCATTTTAGAAAAGATAACAAACCAATTAAATGATAAGGAATGGACTGCACTTGCCATTATAGGTTTTGGTGGAGTAGGAAAAACAAGAATTTTGAGTGAATATGCTAATCGAAAAAAACAATTAAAGGCATACAAACACATTATTTGGTTTAATGCAATTTCTGCCGATAACGTACGGGAGGAAATTTTTCAATTTACGTTAAGAAACAAACTGATTGCTGAAACAGAAAAAAATTATGATTATATTGATTACGTATTCAAAAAATGGATGAAAGACAATGAAGATTGGTTATTTTCACTTGATAATGTTGAACACTACGATGATATAAAAGCGTTTTTTGATTTTGATAAGACACTTAAAGGGAAACGCCATATTTTAATTTCTTCTCGAAATAAGGACGAATTTCCAAACATTCCACTCATTCAGATAGATATATTTGAAATAGAGGAATCGCGAGAATTTTTAAAATCGCATACAAATAAAACGCCGGATGAATATGCAGACAAAATAGCCGACCGGCTTGGCGGACTTCCGCTTGCATTGGAACAAACAGCCGCTTACATCCGGGAAGAAAATGAATCATATAAGAAGTATTTTGAATTACTGGAAAAAGATACAATCTTGATTTTGGAAAAAAAACATTTATCTCATACCGAATCGGTTGGTGCAACTTGGAATATTTCGATGCAACGGATTAAAAGTAAGGCTGCCAGAGAATTATTACATCTATGTGTATTTTTTGCGCCTGACAATATTCACAGTCAGTGGTTTCTTGATGTAATAGATATCTTGCCTGAAGAATTAAAGAAAAATATACTGACTGATTTCATTGAAATAAGAAAAGAACTTCAAGCATATTCATTAGTTATAATTGATAGTAAAGAAAGAATAAGTATGCATCGTTTATTGCAAGAGGTAATAAGAAATACGCTGAAAGAAGAAAAAGAATATTGGATTGATATTTGCATACAAATATTGAATAGACATAGATTTTTTAATTTTTCAAATGTTTCATATAGAATATTGTTTATTGAACTTGTGCCACACATCACTAAAGTAATGAAAGAAATTACGTCAAAAACAGAAACAATAAAAGTTGCTAATCTATATTCATTTTTAGGAATTGGTTTTATGCAATTATCTGATTATTTACAAGCACTAGAATGGTTTTATAAAGCATTATGTGTTCGTTTAAAAGTACAAGGTAAAGAACATATAGATACTGCAACTACCTATAGTAATATTGGGATTGTATTTGAGAAACAAGGGCTATATAAAGATGCATTAAAGTGGTATGGAGAATCTTTATCAATACGTAAAAAAATAAACGGAAAAGAGATAAGACCTGAAGATGCAACTATTTTTGATAATATTGCCGGCATTTATAATAAACAAGGCGAATACGAGAAAGCATTAAACTGGTATTTGAAAGCATTAACAATTAGCAAACACGGAGAAAATCAATCCCAAATAGCATCTACTTATAATAATTTAGGAGGAGTCTTTTATGATTTACGCAAGTATGATATCGCACTTAATATGTATTTAAAATCTTTAGAAATTCTGCAAAAAATATCAGAAATAGACAATTTGAAAATTGCTGCCACTTATGGAAATATAGCCGCATTATATAATGTAATGGGAAAATATAAGGAAGCGTTAATTTTATTTATGAACTCTATAAATCTCTTGGAAAAAGTGTTGGGAAAAGAGCATCCTGATATTGCTTCATTATACAATAATATAGGCTTAACCTATGATAATATGGGTGAGTATGTGAATGCATTAGATTGGTATAAAAAGGCTTTGTTTATTCGAGAAAAAATTTTAGGAATCGGTCATCCTAATACTGCTACTACCTATCATAACATTGCAGCAATTTATAACGAGCAAGGTAATTATAATGAGGCATTAATGAATTTTTTTATAGCATTTATAACCCGCTTATATACGTTAGGAGAAGAACACCCTAGCACAAAAAACACTTATAATGGTTTAATAATGTCCTATGAAAATATTGATAATACTCAATCATTTGAAGAATGGCTAGAAGAAAGGATGCAATCTATTTATGCAACTAATCAAAAAAATAAGTAAAATAACAAACTTGTTAAATACCCATTATCAGGGAACAATGTTATTCCTAAATATACTACTAATGGTTTTGGTAGAAAATACCGCTTGATATAAACAGAGCCAAAGGCAAGGACTACAAAAAATTATCAACGTCTTTGATTATTAGATTGATTCATTGAAAGAAAATTAGATACCTCAAAACTTACCCTACTAATCTAATTGTAAAAGCATCCGGAGTATCCCTCTCGACGGAGCTCACCACTAAAATCCCCGTGAAACAGTATTAAACCATTACGACTGTGGATTTCAGCGGCAAATGTACTA
>JAISCL010000236.1 GCA_031265585.1 Tannerella sp.
TTCAAACTATTAAATTTTTATCGCATGATGAAAAAGAAAAACAAAACAAGTATGTCGCGGCTGAGACAATGGAAAATGATTGTCGTCGGCTGCATGTTATTGGTATTCGGACTGCCGGAGACGGCGCTGTCCGAAACGGTGAATGGAACGGTTAACGGTACGCAGCAAACAAAAGGAAACACTGTTACCGGTATCGTGCTGGACGAAAACGGGGAGCCGGTTCCCGGGGCTACGATTACCGTCAAGGGAACTACGCGCGGTGTGATCACCGATATGGACGGGACGTTTACCATTCAGGCAATGCCCGAAAATCAGTTGGAAATATCCTATCTGGGATATCAGAAGCTTACGGTGCCGGTGGGCAAACAAACCAGTATCAGTGTGGCGCTTACCCCCAACGTGAACGAGCTGGACGAAGTGACTGTTGTGGCATTCAGTAAACAGAAGAAAGCCAGCGTTATATCGGCGATCCAGACGGTGAACGTAAAAGAATTGAAAGTGCCGAGCAGCAACCTGACAACGGCTTTTGCCGGAAAAGTCGCCGGTATGATTTCGTATCAGACCAGCGGCGAACCCGGACAGGACAACGCCCAGTTCTTTATTCGCGGTATCACCTCCTTTGGAGCGGCGGCAAAGAAAGATCCGCTCATTCTGATTGATGGAGTGGAGCTGACTTCCGATGATCTGGCAAGGCTCAATACTGACGATATCGCCAGCTTTTCAATCATGAAGGACGCCACCTCGACTGCGCTTTACGGCGCACGTGGCGCTAACGGCGTGATTCTGGTGACTACAAAGGAAGGCGCCGAAGGAAAAGTGAGGATAAACGCCCGTGTCGAAAATTCGTTCTCCTCGCCGACCAAAATGATCGAAGTAGCAGATCCGATTACGTATATGAGGATGCACAACGAGTCAATCATTACCCGCAATCCCGACGGGATTCCGGAATATTCGGTGGAAAAGATGGAGATGACGGCGCGGGGGACTCATCCCGACATTTATCCTGCAACCGACTGGTACGGAACCATGTTCAACAAAATGATCAGCAATCAGCGGGCCAATCTCAGCCTCAGCGGCGGCGGCAGTATTGCGCGTTATTATGTGGCTGTGAATGTCGCTCAGGACAACGGAAACATAAAGGTTGACAAACGGAACGATTTTAACAACAATATCAACCTGACCAAATATGCCATCCGGACCAACGTAAACGTCAATCTGACTAAAACAACGGAACTTGTTTTTAAGTTAAGCAGCAGCTTTGACGAATATACCGGCCCTCTTGATGGCGGCTCGGCGATGTATAACAAGGTGATTCAGGCAAATCCGGTACTTTTTAAGCCCTATTATGAACCCGACGAGGAATATGCATACGCAAATTATATTCTGTTCGGGAACTACAATACGGCAGACTATATCAATCCGTACGCCGAGTCGCTGAAAGGATACAGGGATTACAGCACAAACACGACGAGCACGCAGTTCGGAGTAAATCAGGACTTAAGTATGCTGACCGAAGGGCTGAGCGTTCGCGCCATGGTAAATATGAACCGGTACTCCGATTTCAGCGTTACGAGAGCTTACAGTCCGTATTTTTTTAATATAAACACATACGATCTTGTAAAGAACACCTATACTTTGCAGAGTTTGAACAACGGCGACGACAAACTGGGTTACACTCCGGGCGAACGTAAAATCAACACTTCGTTCTATCTGGAAGCGATGACGGAATACAATCGACAGTTTGCCGAAAAGCACACTGTCGGCGGACTGCTGGTTTATATCATGCGTCAGGAAAAACAGGGCGTGGCAGACAATCTGTTCCTCTCGCTGCCTCACCGCAACCTCGGACTTTCGGGCAGGGCGACCTACAACTACGATTCGCGCTATTTCTTCGAATTTAATTTCGGGTACAACGGCTCGGAACGCTTTTCGAAAGAACATCGCTGGGGATTTTTCCCCTCGGCAGGCTTGGCCTGGATGCTCTCGAACGAGAAATTCTTCGAGCCACTTAAGAATCTTTTCACGACCGTCAAATTTAAGGGAACATACGGCATGGTTGGTAACGACCAGATAGGCAGCAATAGCGACCGTTTCTATTACCTTTCGCGCGTGGACAAAGTCACGAATAAAGACCCGACGTGGGGCATGAATGTGATATATAATCCGGGCGGATTTAACGTGGCCCAGTATGCGAACAGCAATATCGGCTGGGAAACGGCTTACAAGACAAATCTGGGACTTGAAATCGAAATGAGAAATGGACTGTCTGTGATAGCCGACATTTTCCGCGAACGGCGTGAAAATATTCTGATAGACCGTATCATTCCCGGAACAATGGGTATTATTCCTTCGGTAAAGGCAAATCTCGGGATCGGTAGCGGACAGGGCTTTGAAGTCGAAGCGAACTACGAAAAATCGTTCAACAAGGACTTTTTTCTCACGGGACGGGGCACATTTACATACGCCACCAACGAAGTGATAGAATGGGAAGAGCCGGACTATTCCGAAACGCCGTGGAAGTCGCAGGTAGGGCTTAATATTTACCAGACGAAGGGATATATTGCCGAACGCCTGTTTGTTGACGAACGCGAGGTGGCAAACTCGCCGGTACAGTTCGGACAGGTGATGGCGGGCGACATCAAATATCGCGACATCAACGGCGACGGGAGAATTTCGGCGCTCGACCAGGTTGCCATCGGCTATCCGACCGTTCCCGAAATCACTTATGGTTTCGGTCTTACCGCCGGATATAAAGGTTTTGACGCCTCGTTCTTCTTTCAGGGTTCGGCGCGACGCTCGTTCTGGCTGACATTAGACGGAAACGGCAGGATACAGCCTTTTCTTGACAGTTCGTACACGGGAAGCGGAAATGATGACTTAATCGGACAAAATGCGGTGATCATGCCCATTGCCGAAAGTTACTGGAGCGAAAGCAACCGCGATCCGTATGCATTCTGGCCCCGCCTGTCGAATTATTCGATAGAAAATAACCGGCAAACAAGCACCTGGTATATGCAGGACGCTTCGTTTTTGAGGCTGAAATCGACTGAAATCGGTTATACTTTGCCGCAACGGCTGGCAAAAAAGCTGCTGATGTCGAATCTTCGTATCTATGTGAGCGGGACAAACCTGTTTCGCTGGAGCCCGTTTACGTTCTGGGATCCCGAAATGGGCGGCAACGGTCTCGGCTATCCCCTGCAGAGAGTTTTCAATGCAGGTGTAAATGTAGGATTTTGAGAAATTAGAGTTTAGGGTTTAGAGTAAATATTTAATAGATAAAAATATGAAACTTATAAAATTGAATAGATTATTTGTTTTGGGGATTGCCGTATTGCTGACGTCATGCGATTATCTGGATATTGTCCCCGAAAATGTGCGTACGGTTGACGACATGTTTGTTGACCGGTATGCAGCTGAACAGTCGCTGGCAAGCTGTTACTGGGCGCTGCCGCGTACCGGTTGGGACTGGAATACAAATCCCGGCATATTCGGTTCGATGGAGGCAATCATAAACAGGGAAAAAAGAACCGACGCAGGTATGAGATTAGCGCTTGGCGAAGACAATGCCGCCTCTCCCCTCATGAATTACTGGAATAATAAAGGCGACGGATCACGTTCGGCGTATGCCGGAATACGCGACTGCAATACGTTCCTGGATAATATCGAAGGCGTTAAAGATTTGCCGCGCATCCAGAAAGACCGCATGATAGCGGAAGCGAAAATGTTGAAAGCGCTTATGCATTTCCAACTGATTTGCTTCTACGGACCGATTTGTCCCATGCGAACAAGTCCTCCGGTGGATGAATCGACTTTAGGAGTCAAGGT
Organism: Tannerella sp.; assembly: GCA_031265585.1. Lineage (GTDB taxonomy): Bacteria > Bacteroidota > Bacteroidia > Bacteroidales > Tannerellaceae > Tannerella. The sequence goes on from JAISCL010000236.1 coordinate 3,826, forward strand.
TTACCGTGAAAAAATCGACGACTGTTTTCAGTATGTCCTCGATTTAATAGACGAAGCAATAGAAAGCACCGCTTTACCGTCGATTATCGACGTGCAGCAGACCGAACTGGGCCGGTTTACCCAGTCTGCCGCGTACTTTCTAAAGGCAAAAGTGCTGGTTTACCGGGCCAGTCCGCTTTTCAACGGGAATACCGATTACAGCGATTTCCGTGACCATAACGGTGAACATTTCTTCAATCAGACCTACAATCCCGACCACTGGACGCAGGCAGCCGAAGCCTGCAGGCAGGCAGTCGCCTATTGTGAGGAAAACAGACGCCACTGGTTATACGACACCGACGATATTATCCCTTCTAAACCGTTGTCGCCGGAATATCTGAGGATACAAACGTTGCGCGGTTCCGTCACTGAAGTTTTCACCAAGGAAATAGTATGGAGTAGCATGCGTACTACAAGTAGCATTCGTGAATATCAAAAAGAATGTGTTCCGAGATTTGAATCCTATACGACTAATCCGCCTACAATCGGACGCTGGAGCGTACCCTTGCAGACAGTCGAACTGTTTTATTCAAGTAACGGAGTGCCTATCGAAGAAGACCGGGACTGGTTAAACGGAACGGATGAAAAATATGCTAACCGTTATACTCCGCGCATGAGCGACGAGGATCACAAACGGCAGGTACAGCTTGGCGAACAGTCCGCTTCCATGAATTTCGACCGCGAACCGCGCTTCTATTCCTCCCTGGGATTCGACCGCGGAAAATGGTACGGCAATGCGTATAATAACAATCCGGATAACGAACTGGACTGCTTGTACCCCAAAGCGCGATCCGGTGAAACTGCGTCTGCCACTATTGGAACGGACACATACAATGCAACCGGTTACTGGCCTAAAAAATTAGTCAGTATTACCAGTTTTTATCAGGATCAGAATTCTTTTTGGACTGCAACATCACTGTGGCCCGAAATGCGGTACGCCGATTTACTTCTGTTTGCAGCCGAAGCGCTCAACGAAACGGCTGCAAGTGAATCTTCGCCGCCTCCGGCAGAAACCTATCAATATATTGATGCGGTTCGCAGGCGTGCCGGACTTGAAGGTGTGGTGGACAGTTGGAGTAAATATACCGAGAATCCCGGCAAGCCGGCTACAAAAAGCGGGATGCGCTCGATCATACAGCGAGAACGGAAAATCGAACTGGCGCTCGAAGCCCAGTATCACTGGGACTGCCGCAGATGGAAGACCGCTCCCTCCGAACTGAACCGGCTGGTACAGGGATGGACGACAACCGAATCGGATGTGAACGCTTATTATCAGCCCTTCACTGTTTATACGCAGAGATTTTCGCTGCGTGACTATTTTATGCCCATTCCCGAAAGCGACATTATTAACAATCCGCAATTGAAACAGAATCCGGGATGGTAATTGAGAATTGAAAATTGAAAATGACAAATAATTAGAGATATGAAAAGAATATATTTTTATTTGATTGCTGTGGTGGTTCTGTGCTTTTCGTGTGCCGAAAAGGAACTGCTGCCTGTCAGCGAAAGTTCGGGAAAACCTGAAAAAGTTGAGATTATCGCTTCGGATTCCATGATCCCCGGAGGCGCAGTCA
>JAISCL010000255.1 GCA_031265585.1 Tannerella sp.
CTGTTTTGGCCCTTCTGAAATTTTCAGAAACGTAAAACCAACTGTTTTGGCCCTTCTGAAATTTTCGGGAACGTGAAATCAACTGTTTTGGCCCTTCTGAAATTTTCGGGAACGTGAAATCAACTGTTTTGGCCCTTCTGAAATTTTCGGAAACGTGAAATCAACTGTTTTGGCCGTTCTGAAATTTTCAGAAACGTAAAATCAACTGTTTTGGCCCTTCTGAAATTTTCAGAAACGTAAAACCAACTGTTTTGGCCCTTCTGAAATTTTCAGAAACGTAAAACCAACTGTTTTGGCCTTTCTGAAATTTTCGGAAACGTGAAATCAACTGTTTTGGCCCTTCTGAAATTTTCAGAAACGTGAAATCAACTGTTTTGGCCCTTCTGAAATTTTCAGAAACGTAAAACCAACTGTTTTGGCCGTTCCGGAAATCCCGGAAACGCGAAACCAACTGTTTTGGCCGTTCCGGAAATCCCGAAAATGCGAAACCAACTGTTTTGGCCGTTCCGGAAATCCCGGAAACAAAAATAAAGGGTCAAACTATTTTATGTAGGAAACAAATGCGAACCGTTTGCTGTCTGGTGACCAGGAATTTACGTTGATAGTCCCCTGGCCGCCGAATAGCCGGACAAGGGTTTTCGGGTCGCCACCACCGGATGGCATCATGCGCAGTTCGACGGACTTGCGCGGAGGATGGTCGCCGGGAGCTACGTCGCCTTTTTTATAACAGATATAGATGACATTTTTGCCGTCCGGCGACAGGTGCGGGAACCAGGCGTTCCGATCTTCGTCGAACGTCATTTGTTGCTGTTCCGATCCGTCGGCGTTCATTCGCCAGACCTGCATCAGGCCGGAACGGGCGGAATTGAACCAGATATACTGTCCGCAGGGCGAATATTCGGGACCGTCGTCCAGGAGGGGGGCATCCGTTAAGCGCTGTTCGACGCCGCCTTCCGCCGGAATGACGTATACATCGTAATTTCCGCCCCGCTCGGCACAGTAGGCGAGCGTTTTGCCGTCGGGCGACCAGCCGTGCAGATAGCTTGGGGCCAGGGGGGTAATCAGCGCCGGCGAACCGCCGGCGAGCGGAAGCGTATAAATCCGGGATTTCCCGTCCTCGTGCGTTCCGTGACTGATGGCAATCCGGCTCCCGTCGGCGGACAGGACGTGATCATTGTTGCACCTGTCGGCAAAACCGGTTGGCAACGGAACGTCCGACCGGGGATCGTCCACTTCGATCCGGTAGAGCCGTCCCTTGCTGTTATATACCAGGTATTTCCCGTCGACCGTCCAGTTGGGGGCTTCAATCAGGCCGGGATACTCTTTTAATACTTCGCGCGTACCCGTCTGCAGGTCATAAATTTCCAGCCGGGAAACGGGTTTGTCCTCCTGCGCCGGCGCGGCAACCGGAAGCAGGGCAACCGTCCATAAAAATAATCCAAATCGTTTCATACTCTTTTTTTCCGTAAAAATACAAAATATTTCCGTTTTCCCATAGGGTTTTTGTCCGTTCGCCGATCATAGTTATATATTCATCATAAAAAGTCATATACAAATGAAAACAAAATTCTTATCAATCTATCTGATATGGGCGCTGTCTTTATCGGGTAATGTCAATGCACAGGAGAATCCCGGTGATTTTTACGTGATCAGCGGAATCGTAAAGGATGTAAAAACAAAGAAGCCGGTCGAGTACGTAAACATATCGGCTTCGGGTACAAATATCGGGACGGTAACTAACGAAGACGGGGAGTTTACGCTTAAAATAAATAAGGAACTCCGCGCAAAGGAAATCCGCCTCTCCTGCATCGGCTACTACAATGCGATGATTTCGATTACGGGAAATAACCGGGAAGTACAAACAGTCCTCATCACGCCCGATTCCTACAACCTGAGCGAAATACAGGTATTCAGCTGGAGGAACCCGCGCGACCTGATAAAAGCGGCGCTGGATAAGGTCGAAAACAACTATGTCATGAAGCCGAATATGCTGACCGGATTCTACCGGGAAACGATTCAAAAGCGACGCCGGTATATCAACATTTCGGAAGCCGTCATCGACATCTACAAAGGCCCGTATAACCAGTCCCCCGAGCTGGACCGCGTGAGGATACTGAAAGGGCGCAAGCTGATCAGTCCCAAAGTAGCCGACACGTTAAGCGTAAAGATGCAGGGAGGGCCGAACATGGCTGTTTATATGGATCTGGTCAAGAACCCGGACTTGCTGCTGGATGCGGAAGCCATCCAGTATTATACGTACAGGATGGGAGAAATGACCTCCATTGACGACCGCCTGCACTATGTCGTCCATTTCGAGCCGCAGATGATACTGCCTTATCCGCTGTATACGGGAACATTTTATATCGACCGGGAGACGCTCTCGTTCACACGCGCCGAATTTAAAATGGATCTGCGCGACAGGCAGAAAGTGATCAATGTAATCCTCATCGAAAAACCCCGGGGCCTCCGCTTCACGCCGGAGGAAGTGTCGTATGTTGTCACGTATAAATACCAGGGGGATAAGACGTACCTGAACTATATCCGGAATGATATAAAATTCAAATGCGACTGGAAGCGCCGGCTGTTTGCCACCAGCTACATCGTGTCCGGCGAAACGGTCATTACCGACAGGGACGAGCAGAATATCACCCGCATACCGGCAAAGGAAGCCTTTTCGATCCGCAAATCGCTGAGCCAGGAGGTCGCCCTGTACCGGGACAAGAACTTCTGGGGCAACTATAATATCATTGAACCGACCGAATCCCTCGAGAATGCGGTAAATAAATTAAGGAAGCAGCACCTGAAATCACAATAATTCCGTACATTTGAGTTCCAATATCAAACAGGGCTTATGCTTAACGATTATACTGTATTCGGAAAGATTCGGAAGGGAGACATCAGGACATTCGAAAAAGTCTTCCGCCGGTACTATCATTCCCTTTGCAACTACTCGTCGGGCATAACCGGCCGCAGGGAGATCTCGGAAGAAGTGGTACAGGATGTCTTTTATCACATCTGGAAAGACCGCGAAAAGATCCGGATCCTGCGTTCGGTGAAAAGCTACCTCTACGGAGCCGTCAGAAACCTCTCGCTCCGCTACCTGGAAACGCTCTCGGTACAGGCAAAGCATCTGGAAAATCTGCTGAATGACGACACCGCCCCGTCCCCCCAGGAAGAACTGGAATATAAGGAACTGGAACAGATCGTCAACCGCACACTGAAAAAACTCCCGGAAAGGCGGATGCAGATATTTAAAATGCACCGCATGAACGGGAAGAAATATAAGGAAATAGCCGAAAGCTTTTCCATTTCCGTCAAAACAGTAGAGGCGGAAATGACTAAAGCCTGTAAAACAATCCGGCAGGAAATAGAAAAATATACAGTCCATCATGGTTTTTAAAGAAAAAGAAAATAAGATAACAGACATTGCCTGGGAGCAGCTCTGCGAAAGATTTGAGCAGGAGGGCCTGCTCCCGGAAAAAAGCGCGCCGGAGAATCCGCCCTGGAAGACGGCGCCTTTCACCTGGGTTGCAATCATTGCCATGCTCATGACCAGCGGCATATTCAGCGCACTGTACATGATACGGCAGAAGGATCTCTCCGGAAAAGAATTGCAGGAGATCCGGAACGAGGCCAATGCGCCGACGCTGGCCACCGTACTGAATGACGGCTCGGTCGTCTACCTGTCGGAACAGACATGGCTGCGATATCCCGGCACGTTCGACAAAGGCAGGCGGGAGGTCATCCTGCGGGGAGATGCGTTTTTTGACATCCGCAAAAACGCGGGACAGCCCTTTTTCATTGATACGGAACCGGCGGTCATCGAAGTGACCGGGACGTCGTTCCAGGTAAGAAGCCGCGACCTCCTCCTGTCGGTACGCGACGGCGAGGTGCGTGTCTCCTTAAAGGGCCGGCACCAGACCGTCTCCGTAAAAGCCGGGGAAACGGTCGCCTTCCGTTCCGGCAAGCTGCAGGTAAGCCGGACAGGCGCAGGCAGTTTCGACGGATATTTCAGGCGCATCCACTTCAAAGACGAGCGCCTGGACAACGTCGCCCGGATCATCAACACGACCTCCCCCGGCTCCCTCCGCGTGAAGATCGCCCCGGAAGTGGAAAGCCGCCGGATCACGTTTACACTTTCCGGCCGGCATGACATTGAAGCCATTTGCCTGGCATTGAATCTGCAATATCAAGAGCAGGACCGAACGGTTTATATCTATGCGCCGGACAACTAAGCTGTCTCTGTTCCTCCTGCTGCTGGCAGTGCACCTGCAGGCAGATGAAAAGGATCTCCCCGACCGGATCACCGTAACGGTTACAGCCGGTAAGGCGACGGTCTATGAACTGCTGAAAGACCTGTCCGCCCAGTCCGGCTACCTGTTTGTTTATGACAGCCGGATCATCGACAGCAATAAAAAGATAAGGGTGCCGAAGGGGGAGTACACGCTCCGCCAGGCGATCTGCCTGATCACCGGGAATCGGTGCCTCCGGATTGATCTGCTGGGAGAACATATCCTGCTGCGGCTGCCGGAGGATAAACCGCCGGATATTCCCGGGCCACCCCCCCGGAAGAAGGAACTCTTTTTCACAGTAACAGGCGTCCTGGCCGATCACGAAACCGGGAAACCGCTCCCCTTTGCCTCTGTCGGCGTTCTGAATACGACCGTCGGGACGGTCAGCAACCGCGACGGCGCTTTCCGGCTGACCCTGCCGGATTCCCTCCGGCAACATAAAGTGCGCTTTTCACATATCGGATACGAGAGCCTGGAACTGGAACTGACCCTGCTGGAAGATGGCCCCGTCGATTTCAGGCTGAAGCCGCAGGCTGTCCCGCTTGCCGAGGTGGAAGTAAACTACATCCATCCCGTGCAGTTATTAAGTGAAATGCTAAGCCGCCGCGCAGCCAACTACTCCCCTGTCCCCGTCTACCTGACCTCCTTTTACCGGGAAGGCATCGAGCATCGACGGAGAAACATCGACCTGACCGAATCCGTACTCCAAGTCTATAAAACAGGCTACGGGATGAATGCCGCGAACGACCAGGCCAAACTGATCCGGAAACGCCGCTTCGTAAACCGGGAGCAAACAGATACCATTTTTCCGCGAATGAGGTCGGGCATCAATTCCTGCCTGGTACTGGATATTATGAAGGAATTACCGGAGTTCATTGACCCGGACAGCGAATCATCCTATGCATACAGCCACCGGGGAATCGATGCGATCGACGGCCGTGCGGTGAACATCATCCGCTTCCGGCAACGGAAACAGGTAAAAGAACCTCTGTACGGAGGCGAACTGTACATCGAAAAGGAAAGCAAGGCCCTGGTGGAAATCCGCTTTGAAATAAACCCGCTATTAGCCGGCAAGGCAACAAATATGTTTGTCGACAAAAAATCGGCAGGACTGAAGATCGACCTGCAGCATGCCCGCTATACAGTCTCCTACAAGCCGTCGGCGGAAGGCATCTATTACATCAACCACGTACGCGGCGACATCGAATTTAGAGTACGCCGCCGGAAACGCCTGTTCAGCTCCCCGCTAACCTTCCGCTTCGAAATGGTAACCTGCAAAGTCGAGACCGGCGACGTACAACCCTTCCCGCACAACGAACGCCTCTCCCCCACCCGCATCTTCGCCGAAACCGGACACAGCTACGACAAAGACTTCTGGAAAAACTTCAACATCATCCTCCCCGAAGAAGAACTGCAGGAAGAAATCATCCACCACCTGAGCGAAATCATCGTTAATAATTAAAAAATGTGTATAGTTTTTTTAGGACATGACAGTTTGTTTCCATTTTCAATTTTCAACTTTCAATTATAAAACCGTTATCTTTGCAACATTTTATGACAGATTAAAAAAGGACTTATGAAACTATCTTATTATGTACTCGGGACGATGTCGGGGACTTCGCTTGACGGGCTGGATCTGGCCCTGTGTCATTTTATGGAAACGGATGACGGCTGGAACTATACCGTCCTGTCGGCGGCCACTTTCCCTTATGACGGTGATTTGCGGGAACGGCTGGCCGGCGCGACCGGACTTTCCGCTTACGATTTTGTACGGCTGGATGTGGACCTGGCACGCTCCATGGCCCGGACAATCAACCGGTTTTTATCCGGACGGGTGGTTGCCCCGGACTTTATCGCCTCGCACGGACACACGATATTCCATCAGCCGGCGGCCGGCCTCACTTCCCAGATCGGAAGCGGCGCCATACTGGCCGCCCTGACGGGCATTACGACGGTTTGCGATTTCCGCACGGTAGATGTCGCGCTGGGAGGACAGGGGGCGCCGCTGGTACCGATCGGCGACGAACTGCTCTTCGGACGTTACGACGCTTGCCTGAACCTGGGCGGCTTTTCCAATATTTCCTTCCGGAAGGAGGGCCGGCGGGTTGCTTTTGACGTATCTCCCTGCAACATGGCACTGAATTACCTGGCGAACCGGGCAGGACTGCCTTTTGACCCTGATGGCGGGATCGCACGGAAGGGAACCGTCGACGGAACGCTTCTGGAAAGACTGAACCGGCTTGGGTTTTACCGGCAGACGGGAGCCAAATCGCTGGGCAAGGAATGGTTTGATGCCGTTTTCCGTCCGTGCCTGGATGAATCGGCGTCTTCTGTCGAGGACAAACTCCGGACACTCACCGAGCATATCGCCTTACAGCTGGCCGCGGCCTCCCGGGGCAGAGACGGGGAAACGATGCTCGTCACCGGCGGCGGAGCGCGTAACGTCTACCTCATGGAACGGCTCGGCAAGCTCGGGAACAAAATAATCATCATCCCGGACGAACAGACCATCGATTTCAAAGAAGCCATTATTTTCGCCTTCCTGGGCATAATCCGCATGCGGGGTGAAATAAACTGCCTGCAGGACGTCACCGGAGCCTGCAGGAACAGCTGCGGTGGAGCCGTTTATCTTTAACAGTTGAATGATTTCCGGTAATGGAATCTTTTATTAACTTTGCAGGCAGACGAACCTTTAACAGAAATCAGGATGAAACAGACTTTTTTTGCTGCCCGGCGATATTGCCGGTATTGTTTACCGGGAATTTTTTCTTTGCTTTCCTTTTTACTGGGTGCGCAGCCCGAATCCGGTATCCGGCCGGTGCGTCCGACCTGTGAATACCGGATCAATCCTCCGGTGGTGGATGTGACGCAGCCGCGGCTGTCATGGATCAACGAGGCCGTGAATCCCGCTGCAAGAGGACAAAAACAAACGGCCTGGCAGGTGCGCGTGGCTTCCTCGCCGGAAAAACTGATCGCCGGGGATGCTGATTTATGGGATAGCGGGAAACAGCTGTCCGAAGAATCGAATCTGCTGAAATACAGCGGGAGGGCGCTGGAGTCGGCGCAGGACTGCTGGTGGCAGGTACGGGTGTGGGATGCGGACGGTAATCCTTCCGCATGGAGTGAAATGGCTTACTGGGGGATGGGACTCCTGAATGCTTCCGAATGGAAGGCGAAATGGATAGGCGCCCCGTGGCAGGGGGAAGAAGCGAGGGAAAACATCGAAGGACGCCCGCATGTGCCGGCCCCGCTGCTCCGCAAAACGTTTCATCTGAATAAAAAAGCGGTTTCAGCCAAAGCATTTGTGACCGGACTGGGCTATTTTGAATTTTATGTGAATGGCAGGAAAGTCGGCGAGGATGTATTATCCCCGAACCAGACAAACTACGGCAAACGGGAAGGACTGGACCGGACAGCGATCCCGATTGATGATCAATTCCGTGCATACCGCGTGCTTTATACTGGCTATGAGATTGCCTCCCTCCTGAATCAGGGCGGGAATGTAATCGGGGCGATTATCGGGAACGGATTTTATAATCCGGTCGTAAACTGGACAAAGGCCTACGGCTCTCCCCGGTTTATCGGGCAGGTGCATATTACGTATGATGACGGGACACGGGAGGTCATTGCTACGGATGAAACATGGGAAGCGCAGCGCAGTCCGATCGTGCTAAACGGTGTTTATGCGGGTGAAGTCTATGATGCCCGTAAGGAAGTGAAAGGCTGGGCCGGTGCAAATGACAGGAACTGGGAACCCGCAGCGCTGCGGAAATCCCCGGAGGGCGTCATGAGTGCACAGACCTCCCCTCCGGACAGGATCCGGGAAAAACTTCCTCCCGTTACGGTAGTCGCCCTGGATGACGACGGTTCGTACGAAGTGGATTTCGGACAGGAAATTTCCGGATGGGTTCGCTTGACGGATCTGAACGGTGCGGCGGGCGATACGGTCGAGATCCGGTACCTTTCGGAATCGCCGAATAACGGCGTTCACAAATATATTATGAATGGTTCCGGCGCGGAATCGCATGCTCCCCGTTTCACGTGGTATGTTTTCAGGAAAGTGCAGGTGCTGAATTATCCCGGCCTGCTGACTTCCGATCGCCTGACGGCGGAAGCGGTCTACAGCGATCTCGAAACAACCGGCCGGTTTGACTGTTCGAATAACCTGTTTAACCGGATAAACCGCATCTGGTGGCGCAGTTTGACGGATAATGTACATGGCGGCATCATGAGTGACTGTCCGCACAGGGAGCGCTCTGCCTACACGGGCGACGGACAGGTGGCGTGTGTCACGGTGATGCATCATTTTGACGCGGCGGCCTTTTATACGAAATGGATTCGTGATATAGCGGATGCCCAGCATACGGAGACCGGCTATGTCCCGAATGGCGCGCCGTGGCAGCCCGGCTGCGGCGGAGGCGTTGCCTGGGGCGCGGCGATGAATATCATGCCGTGGGAATTTTATGTACATTATGGCGACCCGGATCTGTTATCGTGCCATTACGAAGCCATGAAGGAGCAGGTGCGCTATATGCTGACATGGCTTACGGCCGAAGGAACGATGTGCGCCAAAGCGCCTGAAGGACGTGAGCCGGTTTACTGGATGAATCTCGGCGACTGGTGTCCGCCTTATGAGAATCCTCCGGATGAGCTGGTTCATACATTCTATATGTGGCGCTGCATGGATTTTACCGCGCGCGCCGCAAAAGCGCTGGGGAAAACGGCGGATGCGGAAAAATACAATCAAATGGCCGGAGAGGTGAAGCAGGCTTTTCATAAAAAGTTCTACGACCCGGGAAAAACCTCCTACGGGGATTACGGGAGTAACATTTTTGCATTAAAAATGGGTGTTCCGGAGAACTGCCGGGAGCCGGTGCTGGAGTCCCTGCAGCGGGAAATCGCAGCGCGTGACGGACATTTGAACACGGGCATCTTCGGGACACAGTTCTTTTTTGAAACGCTGGCGGAAAACGGATTGAGCAACCTCGCCTATACGGCTATGAATAAGCGCGACTTCCCGGGTTTCGGCCACTGGATTGCACAGGGTGCGACGACCACCTGGGAGCAGTGGGACGGAAAGAACTCCCGCAACCATCCGATGTTCGGCGGTTCCCTGACCTGGTTTTACCGGAAGCTGGCAGGGCTGGATACGGATGTCGAGCACCCCGGCTATAAACACATTATGATCCGTCCCGTCTTGCCCGACAGCCTGTCTTATGCTTCCTACTCCACACGGACGCCTTACGGGGAAGCGGCTGTTTCGTGGAGACGCGACGGTACGGGATTCACCCTCCGGACTGTAATTCCCGTCGGTAGCACGGCTACGGTCCATATCCCCTGCGACCCGGCAGCCGGGTTGACGGAAAGCGGGACGCCCGTTCAAAACGGCAGGGTAAAGGGAGTAACCGATAAAGGCTGGAAAGACGGCTACCGGCAACTGGAAGTTGTCTCGGGCAGATACAGTTTCAATGCTTATTTTGTTGAATGAAAACTAATTTTATCACATACTATGTTAAAGTTTAATTTAATCGTTTCGCTGGTTTCCCTTTGGGGAATCGTTAGCAACCCTGTCAGTGCACAGGTTTCGTTTGGAGAGGCAAGCGTCATAAACCGGAACTGGAAATTTATCCGGGAAGACGTCCATGACGGTCAGTCCGTAAATATTGCGGATGAAAAATGGCAAACAGTTGATTTGCCTCACGACTGGAGTATCAGGGGACAGCTGAGTCCCGCACATGCCGGCTGTACCGGCTACCTTCCCGGAGGCATCGGCTGGTATCGCAAGACCGTAAATATCCCGCAGGAAAAGCAGGGAGAAAAGGTATACCTCTATTTCGAGGGCGTTTACAATCGCAGCGAGGTGTTTATCAACGGGAAATCCCTGGGGAAGCGTCCCGGCGGATATATCTCGTTTATGTACGATGCGACGCCCTGTGTGGAATACGGCAGGGACAACGTGATCGCCGTGCGCGTCGATCATAGCCTGTCGGCGGATTCGCGCTGGTATACGGGGTCGGGCATCTACCGGAATGTATGGATGGTATATGCCGGCCCCGTACATATCGCCCGGTGGGGAGTATATGCCTGTCCGGAACAGACCGGGAAGGGCTATAAACTGAACGTGGAGATAACCCTCGAAAACGGAAGCTCTGCCGATGCCGCCCTGACCGTTCAGAACGAATTAATCGCTCCCGGTGGAAAGACAGTGGCCGGAAACAGGAAAAAACTGTCTGTCCAGGCCGGCCGGAACGGTCAGCTGACAACCGCCATTGAGGTTGCAAAACCTGCGCTGTGGAGTCTGGACAGTCCGAACCTGTATCAACTGCGGACAACCGTCCTGAAAGACGGGAAAGTGATCGACCGGACAGTCACGGCGACCGGCTTCCGGACCTTCACGTTCGATGCGAACCGGGGCTTTGCCCTGAACGGCGAATGGATGAAAATGAAAGGCGTCTGTATCCATCACGATGCCGGCGTACTGGGATCCGCCGTCCCCCGCGAAGTATGGAAAAGGCGCTTGCTGACGCTGAAAGAGATAGGAGTGAACGCCATCCGCACCAGCCATAACCCGCAGGCCCCCGATTTATACGAATTGTGCGACGAACTGGGCTTGCTGGTGCTTAACGAAATGTATGATGAATGGGTCTTCCCCAAGCGCAAGTGGATTGAAGGATGGAATGTCGGCACGCCCGGCTTTCAAGGCTCCTATGACATCTTCAAGGACTGGGGCGAAGAAGACCTGGCCGATTTTGTCCGCCGAGACCGGAACCATCCCGCTGTTTTTGCCTGGAGTATCGGAAATGAAGTCGATTATCCCAACGACCCCTATTCCCACCCCATCCTGGGCGGTGAAAAAGCCGGGTTTACCCAGGCCTCTTATGGCGGATACAATCCCGACGCCCCGGACGCCATGCAGCTCGGAGAGATCGCCAAACGCCTGGTAAAGGCAGTCAAGGAGCATGACAGGTCCCGTCCGGTAACAGCCGGACTGGCCGGGGTCGCCATGTCGAATGAAACCGGATATCCCGGCGCCCTGGACATCGCCGGATATAATTATACGGAAAACAAATACGACAGCGACCACGAGAAATATCCGGACAGAATCATCTACGGCAGCGAAAACCGCCATGATCTGGCAGCCTGGAAAGCCGTCCGCGATAAAACGTTTATCTTCGGACAGTTCCTCTGGACCGGAATTGATTACCTCGGGGAATCCGGCAGGTGGCCGTCCCGCGGATTTTACTCCGGCCTGCTTGACTTTGGCGGGTTTATCAAGCCGCGCGGTTACTATCGCCAGGCCCTGTGGTCGGACAGGCCGGTGGCATATATCGGCACATATCCTGCCCCGGAGCGAGATGCAGAACGGGCGCCCTCGATGGATGCATGGCCGGTATGGAATTATGAAGACGGGCAGCTGATTCGCGTCGTATGCTACACAAACGCGGCAAAGGCAAAACTGTTACTGGACGGCACGGAAGCCGGACAGACAAAAGACGGTAATGACAATACCGGCATTATTTACTGGGATATCCCCTTCAGGGCCGGAAAACTGGAAGTAGTAGGAATGGATCCGGACAACCGTGAAATATCCCGGAATCACATCCGGTCATCCCGGCAACCATACGCCCTGCAAATTGTCCGGACGGATGAAAACGAAGGCCTTGCCCAGATTACGGTGCAGGTAGTCGACGAAGCCGGCGTCCCCGTCATGCTGTCGGATAACGAAATAACCTGTCACATCACCGGCCCGGCCCGCCTGCTCGGCCTGGAAGCAAGCAACAACTCCGACATGAGCGACTACACGGACAACAGGCATCGCGCCTTTCACGGCCGTATCCTCGCCTATATCCTGACCACCGGCGAAGCAGGCGATCTGACAGTCCGTTTCACCTCTCCCTGGCTAAAACCGGCCGAAGTCAGGATGCAGTTATGAAATCCGGGGACTTTTCCGGCATGGCTGAAGCTATACTTTGCGCGGGATGGTTTTGTGCATGCAGGCGGTGTCCGGGGCGTTCCGGGAAGCCACTGTCTGCTGTCAGTCTGTTCCCGGACGCTCCGGGAAGCCACTGTACGCTGTCAGTCGGTCGCCGGACGCTCCGCAAAGCCGTTCAATTCGCTACGGGGCAGGGATTCTTCCCCCGGATACTTTCCGGTGTCATTCCGAATGCACAAAACCATGCCGTGTACAGTATAAATGCCGTCAATTTAAGGCTGAAAACCTTAAGTTGACGGCATTTCGGGCTTGCCCCCCCCTGCTCCTTCCGGAAAAACGGGCAAGGTTATTTATTCCATACGCGCGGGGCCGGTGTCTTGGGTAACGGTTTGCGGAGCTTTAAGTCGTTCATTACTTCTTCGATTGCGCGATCCAGCTGTTCGTCTTCGCCGTTCCACTCTTTGACCGGGTCGTTATCCAGTTGAATATCCGGATCAACTCCGTGATTTTCTATGATCCATTCACCTTCCATGCTGTAACTTGTGAAGAACGGTACGCGCAGGTCCGTACCGTCAATAAAGGGAAGCGAGCCGCTGATGCCGACTATTCCGCCCCATGTACGGGTACCGATCAGCTTGCCCAGGCCGAGCGCGCGGAATCCCCAGGGGAACAGGTCGCCGTCCGAAGCGGAATATTTATTGATGAGGCAGACTTTCGGGCCAACCTGCACGGCGTCGGGAACCGTCCCGTTGCGCGTACTTCCGCGGTACATGGTCATGCGGTAAGGCTCACGGGCCAGGCGTTCCAGGATCATCGGCGAGACGTTGCCGCCTCCGTTGGCGCGGTCATCGATAATGAGACCCTCCCGGTCGAGCTGCGGATAAAAATAACGGGCAAATTCATTCAGGCCTTCAACGCCCATATCCGGGATATAAATGTACCCGATTTTACCGTTTGAGGCTTTCTCTACCCGTTCGATATTATGCCGAATCCACTGGTGGTGGATCAGTGAATATTCTTCTTCGAGCGGACGGATCACTACCCTGCGCGCGCCGGCGGGTGACGGGGAGCTGTTCAGCGAGAGTTCCGTCGGGACATTCGCCTTGCCGGCAAGCAAGGCATACAGGTCTTTCACGCTGTTGGCCGGTATGCCGTCGATGGCCACGATAAATTCGCCCGCTTTCGCGTCAACGCCCGCTTCCGTCAGCGGCGAGCGTAGCGATTTGCTCCAGGATTCCCCTTTGTAAATCTTCTCCAGCCGGAAAAAGCCGCTTTTATCACGGCTTATTTCCGCTCCCAGCAGACCGGTCTTGATGCGTTGCGGACGGTTCATTTCGCCGGTGGAAATATAAGCGTGACCGCAGTTTAGCTCTCCGATCATTTCGCCGATTACATAATTCAGGTCCAGGCGGTTTTTGACGTGGGGGAGCAGCACTGCATATTTCTCCTTCATCGCTTTCCAGTCAACGCCATGCATATTCTCCACATAAAATCCATCGCGGAAAGCGCGCCAGGCCTCGTCAAAGATCTGCGCCCATTCTGCCGGATAATCCGTCGCAATCTTCATATCCGAAAAGTCAACCGCTTTATCCAGGCTGGCCTTCCCGGAAGGAATATCCGTCACATAGACCTGTCCTCCCTTGAAAAATCCGGCCTTTTTACCGCCCGGCTCCACCCACATGCGTGCACCGTCGGCCACGGATTCTTCCTTCTTCTGATCCAGGTTGTAAACGAACATTGAACCGCCACGGTTATAATATACCCTGTCTCCGTCGGCATAAAAGCTGCCGTAGTAACCCGTAGCGACCGGGAGACCGATAATACGGTCCGGAAGACCGTCCGTATCAATCACCATATCCTTCACGGAAGGCGCTCCTTCCTTTTTGTCCTCCTTCTTCTTTCCTTCTTCCACTTTTACTTCCGCCTTTTTTGTTTCCGAGCCGTCATCTTTCTCAATGAAGGGCGACGGGGCGTCCTTCTGCAACAGGGCGAGGTACACGCCATTCTCATGCCGGTAGACATGATTCCACTCCTTTGAACCATAGACCGGGTTAAAGTCGCGCGACGAGCCGAAGACGAGGTATTTCCCGTCGCAGCTGAACACCGGCGAGCCGGAATCATACCAGCGATCCGTCACGGGATATTCCTTTTTTTCCGCCAGATTGTATACGTATACGATTGAAAAATCGTTCGCCGCATCCCGCGTATAGGTAAGCCATTTGCTGTCGGGCGAGAACGTTACCCCGCGCGGCGTACCGACCGGATCCTGCAGCACGACCGTCTTGCTCTTATTCCCCGTGTTCAGAAGGACTACCCGGTTTTTACGGTCGGTATAAATGATGTAGCGGCTGTCCGGGCTCCATTCGAAATCGCGGATATACGTATCGTTATTTTTCGTCAGGGCGGTTGCCTCGCCGCCTTCCGCGGGCTGCATGTAAAGTTCCGTTTCGCCCGTGGCATCCGATATGTATGCAATCTGTTTCCCGTCCGGCGACCAGGTAGCCGAGCGCTCGTGGACGCCGGGCGTGCGCGTCATGTTTTTCGTCACCCCCTGCCCGGCAGGCAGGTTGAACAGTTCGCCGCGGGCGGTGATCACCAGGCGCTTCCCGTCCGGCGAAAGGCTGGCTGCCGAAACGTACTTCCCGCCGTCTTTCAGTTCACTCCGCGCATATACATGATCCGAAGCAAGCGTAACGGTTATTTTCTCCGCCTTTTTTGTAGACGGATCCAGCAGATAGATATATCCGCCCTTCTCAAAGACAATCCGCCCGGCATTGGCGCTCGGGAATTTCACGTCATAATCCGTAAAGCCGGTCACTTTGGAAGTTTCCTTTGTTTTCGTGTTGTATACAAAAACATTCATTGTGCGGTCGCGGTCGGAGAGGAAGTAAATCTCCTCGCCGATCCACATGGGAAAGATGTCCTGGGCATCGTTCTCCGTGATATTTTCGACCGATTTCTTCTCCGCGTCGTAAATCCATATATCGTCAGCCATCCCTCCCCGGTAATATTTCCAGGTGCGGAACTCACGCATCACCCGGTTATAGGCCAGCTTTTTCCCGTCCGGCGAATAGCTGCAAAAGCCGCCTTCCGGCAGCGGAATGGTCTCCGAGAGGCCTCCTTCCTTTGGAACGGTGCACAGTTTCCCGGTAAAGCCGCCGCTGATACGGTTCCGGTAAACGATTCCATCTCCATCCGCCGTCCAGCACATCACGATATTATTAGGCCCCATGCGGTCGCCCAGGTCATCCCGGCTGTTTGTCGCCGTATAGGTCAGGCGCAAAGGCTCGCCGCCCCCGGCCGGGATCGTATACACCTCCGTATTCCCGTCATAATGTCCGGTAAAGGCAATCGTTCTGCCATCCGGCGAAAAGCGCGGGAACATCTCATACCCGGCGTGGGAAGTAAGCCGCCTGGCTTCCCCGCCGCTTAGCGGCGCCTTATACAGGTCACCGGCGCAGGTAAACACTATTTCGGAACCGTTCGTCGACGGAAAACGTAACAGACGGGCCTCTTCCGCACTCCCCGTCATAACGGCAAAGGCCATGCCCAACATGCCGCATAAAATAAATCTTTTATTCATATCCCTCTATTTTAAAAATGTAATACTAAACAACTCTAACGGATTTCAAACTCGGTCAGTATTTTCTTTATCTCCATCATTTTCCCGTTCCGTTCCCAGGAAAATGTCCGGCTTTCCCGCTCCTGGTAGTCAAACAGGAAGAGCGACTTTTCGAGCAGCATGCATTTTTCGGGAATACTCTTTTTTATCAGTCCGTCCCGGTACAGCAGTTCGGAAAGCATCTGAACCTTTCCGAGCGTATCCCGTTCGCTTCGTCCTTCCTTTTCCAGCGCGTCCAGGATGAGTTCCTTCTCCGTCTCATAGAACCAGCTGGCCGGCTGACGGAAAAATTGCCTGTATACCTCATCGAAACGTTCCTGTACGCGTAAAGGATCCGGATCTTCCACCTGGAAACGCACCAGTTTTGCAATCGCATCGAAAAACTCCTGCAAAATACGCATTATGTAATCACGTTCTATCATTCTCTTATTTTCCTTTAAGATACGCAGGCGCTCTCATGAAAGTTCAAGCATGCGGCGTATCGGTTTAACGGCGCGCTCGCGTATTCCGGGATCGACCAGGATTTCGGGCTTTTCGTCACGCAGGCAGCGGTATAGCTTTTCCATCGTATTCAGGCGCATGAAGTTACATTCGTTGCAGGCGCATGTGCTGTCGTTCGGCGGAGCGGGGATAAACAGTTTCTGCGGGTTTTGCCGGCGCATTTTATGCAGGATGCCGCTTTCCGTCGCCACGATAAACTGTGTCCGGGGGGATTCGCCCGCATACCTGAGCAGAGCCGCCGTTGAACCGATAAAGCCGGCCACCGTCAGTACCGGCTGTTTGCACTCCGGATGGGCGATCACTTCCGCTTCGGGGTAATCCTTTTTAAGCGCCAGGATCCTTTCCAGCGAAAACTGTTCATGTACATGGCAGGCCCCTTCCCAGAGCAGCATCCGGCGTCCGGTGATACTGTTGATATAATTGCCCAGGTTACGGTCCGGCCCGAAGATGAGCCGGGCGTCCTGCGGGAAAGAATCGACAATCCGGCGGACATTCGTTGAAGTAACCACCACGTCCGTCAGCGCCTTGACGGCAGCCGTCGTATTTACGTATGAAATCACCCGGTATCCGGGATGCGCTTTGACGAACGCCTCGAACCCGTCAGCCGGACAGCTGTCTGCCAGCGAACAGCCGGCCTCCGCGTCGGGCACCAGCACTTTTTTGTCCGGGGAAAGGAGCTTTGCCGTCTCTCCCATAAAATGCACGCCGCAAAGCACAATGATCTCCGCCGCCGTCTTTGCCGCCCACTGCGCCAGCGCAAGGCTATCCCCCACACAGTCGGCAATATCCTGAATGTCTCCCGTCTGATAATAGTGAGCCATGATGACCGCGTTTTTTGCTGTCCGCATACGGCCTATTTCCGCTGCAAAATCCACCTTCGAATCCATCGTCCTTTCAATTTATAACGGTGCAAAGATAATACAAGCCGGAGGGATTACAAACGAAACGTGTTTTATTTTCGGTCGAAGCCCGTCCTTTATTTTATTTGTTCGGCACGAAGTATAACTTTCAATTTTCAACCGAAATCCTTGTTATATTAAATAAAATAATTACTTTTGCCGAAAATTAATAAATCTATAAGTAAAAATGGGATCAAACAAGATTATCGGAGAAAAAATAAAAAGTATCCGTGAAATGAAAAACATCTCGGTCGGTGAGATGGCCGGGCGGTCGGGGCTGGAGGAGGATCAGATCATACGGATTGAAGGAAATGAAGATTTCCCGTCGCTGGCGCCATTAATTAAAATTGCACGCGTGCTTGGCGTGCGCCTGGGCACATTTCTTGACGACCAGCAGGAACTGGGGCCTGTCATCTGCCGTTGCGAAAGCCTCCGGCGCCGGGAGGGAATCGGTTTTACCAACAATGCGGCGACCCGGCACAAGTACATGTCCTACCACGCCCTCTCGACCGACAAGTCGGGACGGCACATGGAGCCGTTTATTATTGATGTAAAACCGGCAAAAAACGCCGATTTTATATTCTCCACGCATGAAGGCGAAGAATTTATCTATGTAATAGAAGGCGCGATCGAAATAAACTACGGGAAGAATACCTATATCTTAAACGAAGGAGACAGCATTTATTACGATTCGATTGTCGCCCATCATGTGCATGCCGGGAACGACAAGCCGGCCAGGATACTGGGGGTCATTTATACACCTTATTGACGGCCCGGATGGAAATGGATCTGAACAATAGAACGCTGGGCGACTGGCTCGAATACTGGGCCGCCGGCACACCGGACAAAGAATACCTCGTATACTCCGACCGCAACCTGCGGTTCACATGGCAGGAATTTAACCGGCGCGTGGACGACATGGCCAAAGGCCTGCTGTCTATCGGGGTAAAACGCGGCACACACATCGGCATCTGGGCTACGAATGTGCCCGACTGGCTGACGTTCCTTTTTGCCGGGGCGAAGATCGGCGCCGTACTCGTAACGGTCAATACCGGCTACAAACAGAGCGAACTGGAGTTCCTGGTAAAGGACTCCGATATCCACACCCTGTGCATCACCGAAGGAGTCTTTGACGGGAGCTACATTGATATGGTTTACGCCATGTCACCCGAATTAAAAGAGACCCAGCGGGGCTACCTGCACAGCGAGCGTTTCCCGGAACTGCGCAACGTCGTATACATCGGCCAGGAAAAATACCGCGGCATGTATAACACGGCTGAAATATTACTGCTGGGAAGTAACGTCGAAGACCGGGAACTGGAAGATGTCAAGCGGCAGGTGAACTGCCACGATGTGGTCAATATGCAATACACGTCGGGCACGACGGGATTCCCGAAAGGGGTGATGCTGACACATTATAACATAGCCAACAACGGATATTTTACCGGGGAAGGGATGGGATTTACCGCCGAAGACAAATTGTGCTGTTGCGTGCCCCTGTTTCACTGCTTCGGCGTGACACTGGCAACCATGAATGTACTGACGCACGGATGCACACAGGTAATGGTCGAAAAATTCGACCCGTTAACGGTGCTTGCATCCGTCCACAGGGAACGGTGCACGGCGCTGTATGGAGTGCCCACCATGTTCATTGCCGAGATGCATCATCCGATGTTCGACATGTTTGATCTGACATCGCTCCGGACAGGGATCATGGCAGGCTCCCTCTGCCCGATCGAAGTGATGCGCGCCGTAACGGAAAAGATGCACATAACGCACATCACAAGCGTATACGGCTTGACGGAAAGCTCCCCGGGAATGACACACTCCGTACTGGAGGACGCATTCGAAGACCGCTGTACGACGGTAGGACGCGAATACCCGTTCACGGAAGTGAAGATCCTGGATCCCGAAACCGGGGAAGAATGTCCTGCAGGTGCGCAGGGAGAAGTCTGCTGCCGCGGATATCTTGTGATGAAAGGTTACTACAAAAACCCCCAGGCGACGGCCGAAGTGATCGATCACAACGGCTGGCTTCATTCGGGAGACCTTGGCGTCAGGGACGAAAAGGGCTATTACCGCATAACGGGACGCATCAAGGACATGATCATCCGTGGAGGTGAAAATATCTACCCGCGGGAGATTGAAGAGTTCCTGTATCACCTGGATGGCGTCCGCGATGTGCAGGTTGCAGCCGTACCCTCCGGGAAATACGGCGAAGAAGTCGGCGCATTCATCATACGGGAAGACGGTGCAAACCTGACGGAAGACATCGTGAAAGATTTCTGCCGCGGTAAAATCGCACGGCATAAAATACCGAAATACATCTTTTTCATCAGCGAGTTTCCAATGACCGGAAGCGGCAAAATCCAAAAATTCAAGCTCCGGGAACAATCCCTCCGCTTACTGGCGGAACAGGGCATCACGCCGGTATAGAAGAATATTATATTTTCCGCTGACGGTACAAATGTTAAATCCCACACGTGGAATTTAACGCCACACTGTACGGGAAGAAATGTATAGAGTTGCGTCACATTGAGCACCTGCCGTCTGGAATAATTTCACAGTTCTATTTCATATAATAATACGCCATGTACCGGAATCGTTGTCCGGATGTTCAGCGTTCCGGCTTCCACCGTCAACGTTTCGGTTTCCGGTTTCAGTGTCGCACATGACTCGTAACAGGATATCCTTTCCGTCGGCAATAATGACGGATCAATAGCAAAACCGTCCGGAGGCCAGTCGAAATCTTTCTTTGAAATGCCGAATTTTATCCGGTCGGACAGCCAGTCATCAAAGAAATTGGACTCACCGCTGATCAGGGTCCGGGTAGCTGTCGCACATCCGGATTTATCATGACTCTTGAGGAAAGACCTTCGGTGATAAAATTAAGATCCTGTTGCCCTTCAACCTGTGCAAGCAACTGTGAACGGTTTTTCTCTTTATAGCCCCTGACCGATTCGGCATACGGATTATAATACTGATTTTCCCAATTTCCGAACATGATGTGCCGGACTTCGGAATAGGAACCCGTAGCCGGGTAATAAGCCGGGAACAGGACGCTATTCGACTTGATGATATTCTTGAACAGGTCTGATCCACTGGTCAGGGGGCCGCTGTAATCATCGAAAACTCCGCTCAGGCGCACATTTACCTTCGTCGTTGGAGTTACTTGCAATTCGATATTCGAGCGCAGCGAATACGAATTGTTACTGATGTTGTTGTTGAAATTATTGCGCTTATCTACGTTGATAATCCCGTTATCATGGTTAAAAACACCTGATATGTAATAACGGTGAGCTTTCCCGCCGCCGCTCAACTGTACGTTGTAGCGGGAAGAAGTTGCTTCATCGCGTATTAACATATCCATCCAGTCCACGGCAGGGTAGCGATACGGATCGGTACCGTTGATGGTATTATCGATTTTTGCCTCCGTATAAGGAGTGGAACCCATCGGATTGCGTGTCAGCACGGATTCATTGGCCAGTTGCATCCAGGTAATAGGATCGACCAGTTCTACCTTACGGGTAGGCGCAGAAAGCGACGGTTTTCAATATCGGATATCATTTTTTCGGGGTTGTCCTGTCCTGAGGATTTGCCCGCTCTACTTTGTTGAATACGATTGGCATAAGATTAAATTGAATTTGTATGGCATATGTCCGGATATAATCCTCCCTTAACGGTGTTAAACAAGCCGGCCGGCACAGGATAATGCCGGCAACTTTTGTCTGAACAGAATGGTATGATTGGAAAAGTCCTTTTTTGTCGTTTTTTTCTGGAAAAATGACATCCCGATCAGGGGAATAATAAAAGGCTAAATGATTTGTTTTGTGGTCTCCTGCGCGCGTGCGCGAAACATCATTGTAATAAAGATGGGTTGTTATATACGCCTGCGTCTTTCTCTTGGTGATTTTTGAAAACCGAATCGTTTCCGGCTTCACGCAATGTTTTCATTCATCATTCGCTGTCGTTTTTATCCTGAAACAGATGGCGGTCTTCAGTGTACCGGACACTCCCGGGCACGTGATGTGCAGGGCATCGGCCTCCTGTTTCCAGGCGATTTTGCCGCCATATCCGAGCAGTTCCACGGAAGAAACCGCCTTCTTGAGCAGTCCGGCGCGACGTCCCAGCGAAACGATGGACAGTCCGGTTTCCCGTTCGGGAACCGACAGGCAGTACGCATACACGTTGCCGTCTTTTCCCTCCGTAAAACGGAAATCTTCCGTACCGAACGTGAAATCCGCCATCTTTTTCCCGACGGCTCCGTGAGGCAACAGACGCAGTTTGCCGTCTTTACCTTCGCCCGGTTTTTCCCAGGCTTTGCTGCCATAGATTCCGTCGCCGTTGATTTTCATCCACTCGCCTGTTTCCTTCAGCATCTGCTCGCATTCGGGTTCCAGCGAGCCGTCCGGACGGA
>JAISCL010000323.1 GCA_031265585.1 Tannerella sp.
AGCATCTACAGCCTGCAGGGGCAGCTGATTTACCGTAGAGACGCAATGCATTGCGTCTCTACCGAACAGCACGTCCCCCTGCGTGCACGCGGCCTCTACATCGTAGTCAGCGGCGAACGGACGGTGAAAGCGATATATTAACGAACGCCGTAAAACGGCAAAACAACAGTACAGAGAGGTGGCTCCGGGTTACGGGGCTGCCTCTTTGTCATTTTCGGCTGCTGCCGGCGTGTATGTCATTGTGCTGGAAAGGTGGGGATACAGGGTTGTTGTCGGACTGTAAACAATTCGGGATGCTGGTACTGCGGCCACGTAGAGACGCGATGCATCGCGTCTCTACAATCAATCCGGCATCCTGCTGTCGGCGTGTATGCCACCGTGCAGGAAAGGCGGAGATACAGGGTTGTTGCCGGGCAGTAATCAATCCGGCATCCGATTACTGTCCATCCCGGCGTTATCGGGTGACGGATCATGAATCGACCCAATCATTTTATAATTAACCGGTCTTCAATAACAAATTGAGAAACGATTTTTCGATAGTAGCGTTTCCACTCTTCGTTTGACATCAATTCGTAGCGCCACCATTCTTTATTTCCTTCCGGGCCTCCGCTTGCCCAGCCTTTTGTCAAATCATAATGATCGTCTTTGACCTGAATAACTTCCACGTATTCATCAGCATGTTTCTCTATTTCCTTTCTGTTATTGAGCGATGGCGGTATTGAATCTTTGATGATAGACTGATGCCACAGTTCAATCAACGACAGTCTGTGTTCTTCCGCATATTCTTTTGAAGAAAATACAGCAAAGCTGTCATTACCTGTTAAAATCCAAACGGTGTTATTTTTGATTTCCATAAATAATTGATATTTGTACGATGCCAAAGATACAACTTTTATTTTAAATTTCAACACCGGCAAAATATCCGGCGTAAAAATCGTTTTCACCCCCGGCGTAACGTAGAGACGCGATGCATCGCGTCTCTACAAAAAAACAACGTCAGCGTACATATTCACAATATTGTTTTGGGTCGCAATCCACAGGTTTACAGGAAAATTATCCATTAATTACAATCCGACCACGCTGCCTGACCGGTGCTTCTTTTTGCAAAATTTAGAAACTCCGGCTATAGTTCTACGAAATTCGGGTGATTTCTGATAAAAAACCGTTATCTTTGCGCGTTAAATTTTGAAAAGGCATGAACAAAAAATTATTTTTAGGAGATGAAGCAATCGCTCAGGCAGCGCTTGACGCGGGATTATCCGGCGTTTATTCCTATCCGGGAACACCTTCGACCGAAATAACCGAGTATATACAGCAAAAAACCGCGGGAAGTGACATTCACAGCCGCTGGTGTGCAAATGAAAAGACAGCGATGGAAGCGGCTCTTGGCATGAGTTATGCCGGCAAACGCTCCCTGTGCTGTATGAAACATGTGGGCCTCAATGTTGCGGCGGACTGCTTCATGAACGCAGCCATGAGCGGTATAAACGGCGGCATGATTATCCTTTCGGCGGATGACCCGTCCATGCATTCATCCCAGAACGAACAGGATAACCGTATATACGGGGATTTTGCAATGATACCGATGCTGGAACCGTCCAATCAGCAGGAAGCTTACGATATGACTTACGAAGGTTTCGACCTTTCGGAAAGAACCGGCTATCCGGTTCTGATGCGTATCACGACCCGCATGGCTCATTCGCGTTCGGGAGTCATCACCCGCGAAACTAAGAAACAAAATGAGATTCATCTCCCGGAAGACGGCCGTCAGCGATATATCTTACTGCCCGCTCTGGCGCGTATAAGATTTAAAAAACTTATCGAAGCGCAGGAACTTCTTTCAAAAGCCTCCGAAGAATCGGCGTATAACAACTATTTCGACGGACCGGACAGGAAACTTGGCATCATAACGACAGGCATAGCATTCAACTACCTGTCAGAAAACAGTGCGGATGGCTTCGTGCATCCCGTATTAAAGATATGCCAGTATCCATTGCCTAAAAAACAGATAGAGAAAATCGCATCCGAGTGTGAAGAACTCCTTATCCTGGAAGAAGGATATCCGTTTGTGGAAACGCAACTGAAAGGGATTCTCGGAAATGGCCTGAAGGTTCATGGTCGCCTCGACGGTACACTTCAGCGCGACGGAGAACTCAGCCCGGATGCCGTAGGCCGTGCCCTCGGGAAGAAAATAGAACCGTATTACAGCATTCCGGAAATCGTCGAACAGCGTCCGCCGGCGCTCTGTAAAGGCTGCGGACACCGCGATTTATATGATGCACTGAATGAAGTTGTGCGTGAATACGAGGGTGCAAAAGTATTCTCGGATATCGGATGTTATACGCTCGGCGCACTGCCGCCGTTCCGTGCGATAGATTCGTGTATAGACATGGGAGCATCGATCACAATGGCAAAAGGCGCTTCGGATGCGGGCGTTTTTCCCGCTCTGGCCGTTATCGGCGATTCGACATTCACCCATTCCGGCATGACGGGACTGTTGGACTGTGTAAACGAAAATGCAAACGTGACGGTCATCATCTCCGATAACGAAACGACGGCAATGACCGGCGGGCAGGATTCTGCCGCTACGGGCCGTATCGAATCAATATGTGCCGGGATTGGCGTAGCGCCGGAACATATCCGGGTCGTAACGCCGTTAAGAAAGTACTATGAGGAAATGAAAATAATGATTCGGGAAGAGATTGAATACCGGGGCGTTTCCGTTATCATCCCGCGTCGCGAATGTATCCAAACGTTGACACGCAAGAACAAAAAGAAGAAAAGCTAAATGTATCACAAATTTTAAATGTAACAAATGAAAACAGATATCATATTATCAGGTGTGGGCGGACAGGGGATTTTGTCCATTGCCGCTGTCATAGGCGAAGCAGCCCTGAAAGAAGGCTTATATATGAAACAGGCCGAAGTGCACGGTATGAGCCAGCGCGGAGGCGACGTGCAATCGAACCTGCGCCTGTCTGACAAACTGGTCTCATCCGACCTTATACCTTTAGGGCAGGCGGATCTGATTGTCTCATTAGAACCCATGGAAAGCCTGCGTTATCTGCCATACCTGAAAAAGGATGGCTGGCTTGTTACCAATTCGCAACCATTTATAAATATATCCAATTATCCGGACATGGAAAGAGTAAATGAGGAGTTGGATAAATTACCACATAAAGTGGTGCTGGATGTGGAAGCTATTGCCAAAGAACTTGGCTCGCCGCGTGTAGCCAATATCGTTATGCTGGGGGCGGCAACACCTTTTCTTGAACTCAGTTATGATAAAATAGCAGACGGTATCCGATCTATCTTTGCCCGAAAAAGCAATGAGGTTGTAGAACTGAATCTCAAAGCTTTACAGGCCGGTTACGATATGGCGAGAAAGAAATGATTTGTTAAAAATAAAAGCGCCGGAATTTTTTTTATCCTTATTATTTTGTGCTTTATTATTAAAATTTTATATTTGTCCGCTGATTAATAAAAACTAATAAGATATACGATTATGAATTGTCCGAAATGTGGAGCACAAAACATGGATGGAGTTACATTTTGCGGTAGTTGTGGAGCGCAAATGGAATTTCCTATTTCACAAACGCCCGAAACGCCTCAACAAAACTTTCCTGACGATGGAGTAACTACTCAACAACCATCACAGCAGCAGTCATATCAACAACAGGCTCAACCGCCGGATCAGCCTTATGGAGGAGGACAACCCGGAGGTTATAATACCACCCCTTCCGGTGGTCCGTCAAGCGGAGGAATGGTTCCGCCCAAAAATTACATGACGGAATCCATTGTGGTGACGGTTATCTCTTTTCTGTGCTGCTGTTCTCCTATTTCTGTCATATTGGGGATCATAGCGATCATAAAAGCAAATAATGTAAATTCGGAATTTGAAAGAAGAAATATAAATGAAGCGATCAGCAATGCCGATTCGGCAAAGAAACTGACTATATGGGCGGCAGTTATAGCAGTAGCGTTCTATATCATCATTATGATCTTTTACTTTGTATTCTGGGCTGCGATGATAAACGAATCAGGCGGGTTTGAAAACTTTTGGGACAGTATGTCATAATACGGATGAAATAAGAATCAGGCGTCCTGTAAACAATGTTTACAGGGCGCTTTTAATATTGTATATAAACAAGTGAAGCGGAAAAACAGGATTTTAACCGGCGCCGTACTCATCGTTGTTATTTTGACAGGGATTTATTTGTATGCGCATTTTGATCCGTCCAGTTATGCTTTTTTCCCTAAATGCCCGGTATATACCGTTACAGGGTATAAATGTCCCGGCTGTGGTTCGCAAAGGGCTTTTTATCATCTGTTTCAGGGAAATTTCATAACGGCATTCAGCTATAATCCCCTAATGTTTATACTTGTACCTTACATTTTATTCGGAATATATATTGAAACGATGGCAAATCTGTCAAGTAAAAGAACAGTACGTTTGCACAGCATCTTTTACGACAAATGGGCGGTTCTTGTGCTGGCTGTGGTGATTATTGCCTATACGATAATACGTAATATCGTCTGATCTGATCGTCCGTGACTTTACCGTCATTCACTGGCGCAGCACCATTTCGCCTTCGTTCTGTCCTGCGGGTTCATCCGCCAAATCATTTTGTAAATAAATTTCTGTCTGTTTTGTTTACCTTATTTCGGTGTAGAGACGCGATGCATCGCGTCTCTACGACGTCGTGGTGCGTGCGTCGGCGACGGCATCCGTGCGAACCCGTTGCCGCGTCGGGTGGTGGTACGGGAATCATAATCCGTTGCATACGTACGTTTTGAAAAATCTTTTCTGTTCATATTATATCTGTTTTAAATTTTGTTTTATTGTCGTGTATCGGGTTGTAGAGACGCGATGCATCGCGTCTCTA
Source organism: Tannerella sp. (assembly GCA_031265585.1). Classification (GTDB taxonomy): domain Bacteria; phylum Bacteroidota; class Bacteroidia; order Bacteroidales; family Tannerellaceae; genus Tannerella. The sequence continues at coordinate 4,887 of JAISCL010000323.1, forward strand.
CGCGGTACGTGGTACGCCGTATATCGCACGCCGTATGCCGCCGCCGATGATGACGTGACAGTGACAGCAGCCACATTTTATATATACAATTCATCATCCGGTCAGTTTTCGATGTTTCCATTAATATAATGTATAATCCGGTTCTGTTCGTCGTAATTGCGAATCACGCGGTCGTGGAAACGTGTTTGCCATGCGAACGGAATATTGTTCATCCGGGCGAATTTTGTTACCGCCGATTTGAAACCGCGCATCACCGACGCCAGATTTTTTGATTGCGAACCGAATCTGTTTGATTGCCATTTGGGTTGCGTGGCGTTTTGCTATTGTTGTTGTAGAGACGCGATGCATCGCGTCTCTACGTGTGCACGCGCGCGCCACCGCCATGTTCGGGGTCACAACCCCAGACGTTTGTAACGACAATCTCTAAGGTTTGAGGTTACAACGTCTAAGGTTTGGTTGCCTGTGCTTAGAGGGTTCCGGTCGGGTTGAACTTTTCGAGTTTGAAAGCGTTGAG
>JAISCL010000350.1 GCA_031265585.1 Tannerella sp.
ATCGGTGAACGTTCGGGTAAACGAAGGATCATCCCGCGGGAAGAACAGTTAAAGACGATAAGAAGAAAAATAGAGCTGGCGCAGAAATTTGAAAGAGCGATAGCAGAAGAAAGGGAGGATGCATTTGTTTACGGCGAATTAAAAGAAGAAATACAAAGGATAGTAAACGCCAGATTCAAGGAAAAAGGCAATACGTTCAAGGAATGGATGATTGATTCCATTACCGAAACATTTGCCGACCAGACAAAAAGAGGCTATGCCCCTCTGTCATTCAATTATTGCATTGCGAAACAAATGAATAAGCTTTACGGAGAATACAAAAATCGCCCCGGCACAGTACAGGTAAACGAAAGGATAATGTAGTTATAATCGAAAAAAACGATTTGTATAAAACACATGCATAAAATGAAATCGAATGTTGTTTTTTTTGTAAGCAGTCCGTACCGGTTCGCGAGAACAGGTGCGGGCGCCTTTTTGACTGTATAAATATTTGAAATTTTAATTAGAGAGAAAAAAAATTATTATATTTGTCCGATAATTCAACAGCATGAAAACCGTAATAATAACTCTGTTCGCATCATTCATTTCCCTTGCGCTCCGGTCGCAGGAATACAGTCCGTTAACCGTTGTACTGTCCGGCAAATTAAATATTGAAAATTACGACAATTCCAAAGGCGGTTATACAAGAACCGTTAAAACGCCAAAGCAGGCCGGCGACAGTATAACTCTTTTGAAGCCAATTTTTAATCATACAAGGCAACTGGAAACAGTAAAGACTGCTGAAGGATTTGTCAGGGACAGGGACTTGAGGGCTGCAATTTCGCGCGAAGAATTCAGTCGCTACTGGGACTGGGCGACGGGCGTCGACCGCAACAAAGAACCGGAAGAAAGCGCCAAAGTCGGCGATTTTTATGCCGGGCAAATCAATAAGATGAACCGCATAAAAGCCGTGACAAAAGCCAACACATGGCACGACAATATGACCATCTTCACCGGCGGGCTGGAGGTTAATCTCTGTCACTCGCAACTGCTTGAATTTATCGAAAAGCACATGAAAATGAGTGAACAAAGCAACGATCAGGAAGGCGGTTACGTGATAAGTAAATGCGTTCAGCGAACAGGCAAGGGCAACCCCGAAAACTTAACGATACGCTACAAAGTAAAAGACGAATCCGGTTATCTCTTTCCCGAACAGGTAGAAATAACCGGAACTTCGCGCCGGACGATCGAATTATTCGTTTCGTACTGGCCAACAAAAATACACTTCAACGATGCGAAAAAAGGCCGTGAATATACCTGCTATATGATGCCGGATAAAATAACGCTTTCGATAGACAAGGCAGGAAAAGCAAAAATACGAATAATCAACTCACAATAGGATGTTTCCACACACTGTTTCATACACCGTGTCAAATATATCCGGATATCGCCCTTTTAACCTCTCCAGGACAACATCCTGCCTGTCCCCGTCCAATAATGTTTTTGCGATAAAGATGCGGTTATAGAGCGTAAACTCATTCGTCACCTCGTATGGGAAGCGAGAACGGTAAATATGTCCGGCGACCATATCCTTTATTAACAGGCATTGACCGCCGTCCCGCTGTATCTTCAAACTAAGCATCTCTTCATCTAAGCCATATTTAATCAGTCCGTGAAGTCCGCCCAGATGCTTCCAATATTCCCCGGAACAGGCGTATGCTCCGCCATAGGGAGCTTCTATCCGAACAATAGCGGCGTCGGGATCGGGGTCGACATAATTCCACTTGCAACTTAAAATATCCGCTTCATCCATAGAGAGGACAGCCCCGTAAACCGGCGCAACCTCTTCGCTCCGGTTCTCCCGGCATTCGCGGAGTACCCGTGTACGCAGGCACACCAGGCTACGCGGATTCTCCTGCAATACCTGCACTAACCTACAGTCCCATCCAGGCTCGTAAAACTCCATGTGAGCGTCAAGAAGTATAAAATAAGGCGTTTCACAGAGTGATACCCCCTCATCGCGCGAAGCGGCAACGCCCTTGCGCTCCGCGTGCCCTACATAACGACAACCGTATTGCCGGGCAACGCCGACATAGTCAAAGCCATCGGTAGAACTGTCGTTGATCAGGATAATCTCGACAGGTTCCGTGCACATCTCCCGCAAATTCTTTACCGTCAGTTCTACCTCCCGCCCCTCATTTAAAAACGGTATAATCACCGTTAAAGCGGGCGCATAATGCCTTTTAATCCGCCCGACCGCCTCTGCCATCTCCCGGCTCCGGACGGCAGTCACCTGGTTAGTCCCCGTGCGATACAGAAGCAATACCTGCGGCATATTCCACAACACCAGTCCCGCCTCGCACATCCTCAGCCACAGGTCGTAATCTTCGGCATAGACATATTCCGGCCGGTACCACTCGCTCATTTTATCCAGGCTCTCGCGACGTATCATCACCGTCGGGTGAGCGATCCGGTTCGCTTTCAGCAAGTCATCCATTGTCACGCGGCCTTCCGCCGGGACATAGACATAGTTCTGCGTTCCGAAGACCTGCATCCCGGACGCCACCAAGTCCACACCGGGATGTACATCCAGAAAGTCGCACTGCACCTGAAGGCGTTCCGGCTGCATCAGGTCGTCTGCATCCATACGGGCGATGTAGCGGCCTTTCGCCATCATCAGACCCGTATTCAGCGAGTTGATAAAATCGTGCCGGTTCTCCAGCAGCACAATCCGCTCATCCTTGAACGAGCGGACAATCTCACGCGTGGAATCCGTCGAACCGTCATCCACAATTATTAACTCAAAATCTTTGTGATATTGATACAGGACGCTCTGTATCGCCTCCCGGATAAACATCCCGGCATTGTAAGCCGGCATTACCACTGATACCTTCATAATTCTTAATCGTTAATTATTAATTAATTATTAACTCACCACTTTCCCGATTTCACAAGAATCTACCCGTTCGAGGTAGGCTTCTTTAATTGTTCCCGTCGAAAAATTCAGGCCGGGAATAATGATTTCCAGATAGCGCTTAAAATCGTTTAGCCGGTCATCAAACGCACTTTTCGACATTGAGGCTACCAGGGATGGCGCAATTGCCGGCCAAATATGAGTTTGCCCGTCAAGGTTGAACGAAAACGTATTATACCCATGATACGTAGTAGTTATTCCCGTAATTTCATTCTTGATTCTGACGGAGAGCGATCGCGCATTACCCGTCTGTGTGTAAGTTGCCATTTTTTTAATTCCTGATTTTTAATTTTTAATTCCTGATTCTCACGGTTCCGGCGTTGGCGATTCACTGTCGTCCGGCGTTGGCGTTGGCGTTGGCGATTCACTATCGTCCGGTAAGTATCGATACGTTCCGTCCCGCGATGGCGAGATATTCTCTATGCCCGTGCTGTAGGGCGTTCCCTGACGGGATTCACTTCTGCCGGTTCCTGTATTGTGCCCTTTATTGATGGTCACAACAAACGGACTCCGGCGGAATTCGCCTTGCTGGTTGAAAAAATACACCTCTCCGTCAACCCTGACAGTGCCTGCAACATTCCTCCCGCCGACCACAGAGACCGTAACCCCTACCGTTTCGCTCGCATCATCCACATAATCAGCTATAATATACAGCATTTCTAACCGCTCACACTGATGGCCGAAAAATTCTGCCGCAATAACACCCTGCTCGCACTGGTGGTCGAAAAATTCTGCTGTAATAATACTCCGTTCACATTGATGGTCGAAAAATTCCGCTGTATACGACGAAGTCTACACGACAAACCTTTTGCCTGCAATCTTGTAGCGTTCCACAAAATCCCGTACCCGCTCCGGATCAGTCCCGTCCGTATTCAACATTACGCGAAAATCACCATCCACCTCTTTTCCCGGCGTGTTCACGATTTTCACGTCCACGCCCAGCGCCCGCTTGATATGGTGCGTCAGGCTGATAATGGAACCGTCGGCATACAAGCGGTATCCGGTCTCAGCGGCTGCCTGCTCAAAGTTCTTTGCCGTCTCCTTCAGTGGAGCGAGTAATACCCCCATCAACGTCGTCATCCGGGGACTGCGGAGCAGCGGAGGCAACAGCGACCGGATATGTTTCGACAAATCAATCATAACTCAAGCTGGCTGTGTAAGTAATATCCAGGTTTCCCGTATCGAAAAAACCCGTCACACCCTTATAAACTGTCAACGGATTACCTCCATTGTCGGCGCTCGCCAAAGCAACATCCCGCACGCCCGGCGCCCGCTGGATATAATCCACGCATCGGGACAGGCGAAATGTACCCGCGTATGGAATATTCTCCAGGTACTCCCGGATGGCATTTTCTACCGGCTTACCACCTCCCGAAAGAAGCGTTCCCTCGCCATTCAACACCTGGGGGTCATAATGAATTTCCAGGTAAAAATTCAAAGATTCCGGGTAATCGCTGACAACCTGAAGGAAGGTGCCGGCCGCGGAAATTTCATTCAGGTAGCCCAAAAACGCCTTTTTCTCTCCGTCCGACAGGGGCGTCCGGCCTTCTTTGGCCACAAAAATATACAGCGTAGTCGAACCGTTCCCCGCTACATCCCTGACGGCTACATGGCGGATAATCCGCTTATCCCCGCTCACTGCCGGATACTCAAAGAGGTTCGTTGCCGGATTGAACGCCACCGCATCGCCCAGTTGAAACTCCAGCGCCTTCCGTATGTACCAGGGCGGAGTAAACGGGATGCGCGAGCCTGTTTTAGCATCCAAAGCCGACATCCGTTCCTCTATCAGGTATTCGTGGTCATAAACAACCCTGGCTACCAGATCGGTAAGTTGAGCCTCCAGGCTGACCGCAGAAAACTGTTCCTCAAACTTCCTTTCCACATCCAGGCCGTAAGCCTCCCGGAGAACGGCGTTCGCAAGAAACGCCGTTCGGAGAGCCTCCCGGATTTCGTTTACCGTCCTCATTGTCTATCAACGATAGGGGGTAGGCGTGGGAGTTGTGTCCGGCCCCGGTGTGGGGGTAGGCGTAGGCGTCGTTCCCGGCGTGGGAGTAGGCCCGGTCGCAGGCTTCGACGCCGTCGGCTTTTGCGTGGGTGCAGGCGTAGGAGCGGGTGCAGGCGATTGAATACCGCCTGCCAGTTGTGCGACCCCGGCAATAAACGCCTCAATTTTAGCTACTCTTTTTTCTAAATCTTCCATTTTTTAAAATTTAATTGATTAATTAATAAATAAATAATAAACACTATTAAACATTATGATGAATAAAAACATATCTTACGCTCCGGGTGTCGGCGACGGACCGGGTGTTGGTGTCGGCGTCGACGTCGGTGTTGGCGTCGGTGTTGGTGTTGGTGTTGGTGTCGACGTTGGCGTTGGTGTTGGCGACGAATAGTCCTGACTGACGACAATTGTTTTCGTTACCACCGGTGAACCGGCGGTTGTTTTTACCGTCAACGTTTTTGAGCGGCTTCCCCCGGTGTTATTCGGATCGGAGGAAACGGTAACAGTACCGTTTCCACTGTCCGGATAAGAAACCGTTAGCTTGTCGCCCGACGAACCGTTCCAATATATCACCTTGCTCGCCACGCTATGAGATGCTGAACGAGGTGTTAGACGTTACTGTAACAGTCTTGGCGGTACCTGCCGCCGTCAGGCTAAGCGATGCGGCGCTCAAGGTGAGGGTTGCATCGCCGGCGGCCTGATTGATGAGAACACTGCCGAATATTGGACTCGGAGCGGGCGAGGGATTCGGAATGGGCGTGGGATAGGAGGCGAAATTGTAAACACAAAAATCACAACTCCGTGCCGAAACGGTTGTATTGGCGGCAACGACAACGGTAGCCCGCCACAGATAGGTAGCTGCCGCTCCGGGGTCGCCCGAAATGGTACCCGTGTTCGTAATCGCCTTCCACGTGCTTCCGCCATCGGTAGATATTTGCAGGGTCGACAGGGTAAACCCTGAAACTCCGGCGGAGCCGAGGCCGAGCTGGAAAGCGAGTGAGGGGGCATTGGACGTCCCGTTTATCACGAGGCTTGCTCCTGTCTTGGCCACGGTCGAAGGAGCTATGATTGTTAAGATGTTGCCTGCCGCTTCCTGGGTGACCGGCAATTCTACGGTGACTTCGGGACTGCCGGCGGTTGTCTTGGCCGTCGGCGTTATCGTACGGCTTGACCGTCCGGTATGCACTGTCCCGCCTACTGAAAGTTGTGTTGTTCCGGCGCTGCCGGAGGTTGGTGATAAATTTAACCATGATGCTATTGCCATAATTTTTTAATTTTTAGTTTTTAATTTTTAATTTAATATGATCCAGCTTGTATTTGATAATATTGTTATTGTCTTTGCTTCGCCGGCGGCATTTATCCATATATGTGCCGTCGACAGGTTTAATTTGTTTTTTTCCGGCTCTGTGGCCGGGTTCAATTGGCGGGCGGCATAATAATCTACCACCGCCTTTTTTGCCGGCAATCCTTCGGGAATCGCTATTTCTTCACCCGCCCGAAGTTCATCCACTACTCCACGAGTATTGGCTACCGCTATCGCCACCGCATTCTCCGGCAGTCCCGTATACAGGATTGCCAGGTCATAGAATGTTTGCCGGTCTGCTACTTTTACTTTCATTCCCTTACTGCATTTATCATGCCTTTAAGCGTTTTTTAATCAACCTGTAAATGATGATTAAAACCACTATTCCGACGGACAAACGTCCTATCCGTATTTGGAGGCTTTGCCAGCCGGTCAGCCGGTTTACTTCGACCGTTTCCGTTATCTTCACCTCGTAGTCAAGATAGACCGAATCCCGGATAATGAGCGTGTCCGTCCTTAGCCGGTATTCGTGCAGGGTATGCCAACGGTCAATCAGCACCGTATCGCCTTTTTCCTTTACAAAAATGCTGTCGGAAAGGTATACATAGATGCTGTCGGCGGTCATTTTCCTGGCGTCGGTAAAACGGTCTGTGCGGCTGCTGTCGGTCACCGTTTCTTTTTGCGGGCAACACCCGGCAAAGAGAAAGGCAAGAAGAAAAAAGGCGGTAACTGAAATAGAAAGTATCGCTACTGTGCGGAATGTAAACTCTTTTTTGTCCATTGTTTTTAATCAAAATAATGCGGGCTGTTTGACTTCTTTCTGTTTCTCTCTCAAATGATTCTGTATCCGCTCATGGCTTGAATGATAATATTCTCCGTCAATCTCACAGGCGATAAAACGGCGGTTCGTATTAATGCAGGCAATAGCGGTACTTCCGGAGCCGGAGAACGGGTCAAAAACA
>JAISCL010000363.1 GCA_031265585.1 Tannerella sp.
CCTGTCGGGCCAGAGCAGGATATGCCTCGCAAAACCTTTCCGTTTTAAGGAAAATGGCTCTACACATCGTATCCGAGCAGAAAGATAAACACAGCATTAGGAAGAGACTTTATAAAGCAGCATTGGATATAGGCTACCTAAAAAAACTCTTGAAAATTTGATGCGGTTGCCCTGTAAAAAAAACAGCACTTCGGCAACTTTTTTTATCTCCCCTATAAATGGGGGCATTTCTATGGCAAGCACTTCTACTTTGAAAGTGGAAAGTTAAATTCATAATTCAATTCCTGTTTGTTCCGAAACAGGTATAAAATCATTATCTTTGCGGTCATTTTTGAAACAGACAGCATGGAACAGGATAGAAAAGAAGTACCGGACCGTAAGCTTTATATGGAAACTTACGGTTGCCAGATGAATATAGCGGACAGCGAAGTGGTGTCTTCCGTGATGCAGACGGACGGTTATGTGCTCACGGAGGATATAGGAGAGGCGGATGCTATCTTTGTCAATACCTGTTCTGTCCGCGATCATGCGGAGCAGCGGGTGATCGCCCGTCTGCAGTATTTTCAGTCGCTGCGCAGAAATAAAAGGAAATTAATAATCGGAGTTTTAGGCTGTATGGCAGAGCGGGTAAAAGATGATTTGATAAAGAATCAGGGCGTTGATCTGGTGGCCGGTCCTGATGCCTATCTGGATTTGCCGAACCTGGTAGGGGCGGTGGAACGCGGCGAGAAGGCTATCAACGTCGAGTTGTCGTCCCGGGAAACCTATAAGGATGTTATACCTTTGAAAATGGCCGGCGTCCATATTACCGGTTTTATTTCCATTATGCGCGGGTGTAATAACTTTTGTTCCTACTGTATTGTGCCTTATACGCGTGGACGTGAGCGCAGCCGCGATGTGGAGAGTATTCTGAAGGAAGCGCTCGATATGTACTCCGTTGGATATAAGGATATCACGCTGCTCGGACAGAATGTAAATTCCTACAGTTATAAGACGGCAGACGGAGAGGTGACAGGCTTTCCGCAATTGCTGGAAAGGGTAGCCGAAGCGGTGCCCGCGATGCGTATCCGGTTTATGACTTCCCATCCGAAAGATATGAGCGATGAGATGCTGCATGTCATGGCGGCGCACCGGAATATATGCAAGTTTATTCATTTGCCGGCCCAGTCGGGGAGTTCACGGATCTTACGGGTGATGAACCGTAACTATACGCGTGAAGGGTATCTCGGACGGATTGCTGCTATACGCCGTATTTTGCCTGAATGTGCCATCTCGACCGATCTGTTTTGCGGATTTCATTCCGAGACGGAACAGGATTATGAGGAAACCCTCTCGCTGATGCGTGAAGTAAGGTATGATTCCGCTTTTATGTTCAAATACTCGGAACGTCCGGGAACGTATGCAGCCGGTCATTTGCCGGACAATGTGCCGGAGGAGGTGAAGGTTCGCCGTTTACAGGGGATGATTGACTTGCAGCATAAGTTGTCGGAAGAAAGTCATATCCGTGATATCGGGAAGACGTTTGAAGTGCTGGTGGAAGGCTTTTCAAAACGGTCGCATGATCAGCTTTTCGGTCATACGGAACAGAACAGGGTTGTTATCTTTGATAAAGGCTCGCATCGCATCGGCGACTGTGTAGAGGTATGCATAGAAGCTGCTACTTCGGCGACCTTATTTGGTAAAACAGTTGTTAAAAAAATATAACCATGGATGGTTTTACATGGAAATGTATTTATTTTGTGCTGAAATTGGGAGGAGTATTGATCATTCCTTCCATAAAGTATTATATATAAAGGCAATAATTGCATTTTGAATGGCAGTAAATAATAAAAGAAACACAATCTCTTTCTTCAATTCCCACCTCATTTCGGTGGTCAGTATATCATTGGTACTATTCCTGCTCGGTTTGATTCTCATCATGGGTTTTTTAGGGAATGAACTGTCTCATTATGTAAAAGAAAATATTACGGTTTCCGTCATTCTGGCGGAAGATATTTCCGATATAAAGATCCGTAAGATACGGGATGACCTGGAGAAGCAGCCTTATGTCAAATCAACGGAGTATATTTCAAAAGAGCAGGCTTCGCTTGAGATGCAGCGTGAACTGGGTGAAAATCCCGAAACCTTTTTGGGCTTTAATCCGTTTCATGCTTCTATTGAAGTAAAGCTGAAATCGGAATATACGCATCCGGACAGTCTTCCGGTTATAGAGAAACGCCTTTCTTCCGAAGCAAGCGTATCCGACGTGCAGTATCGCAGAGATATGATACAGATGGTGAACCAGAATATCCGTCGTGTGGGTGTCGTCCTTGTCATCCTGTTTATTGTTTTGATTGTTATTTCTTTTGTGCTCATTAATAATACGGTAAGGTTGTTGATTTATTCAAAACGGTTTCTTATCTACGCCATGGGCCTTGTCGGTGCGACACCTGCTTTTATCCGGCGGCCTTTTATCCGGCATAATATTCTCAGCGGACTGATTGCCGGTGTGATTGCAATAATCATGCTGGCAGGCTCGTTATATTATGTAAGGCATGAGTTCCTGGGTTTAGAGGAGGTGCTGGGCCGGAATAGCCTGTGGCTTATCTACGGAATCGTGCTTGTTACCGGTATTCTTTTATCTGTTCTTGCCGCCTATTTTGCGGTAAACAGGTATCTGAATATGGCAAGAGGTAAATTGTATTATATATAGGATATAAAAAATAGATACATAATGAAAGATTTTGCATTTGGAAAAGAAAATTTCATAGTGATAGCGGTGGCTGTCGTGTTGATAATTATTGGTTTTGTTATGATGAGCGGTGGAGGTTCGGAAGACGGCGTATCATTTAATCCGGCTATATTCAGCAAGCAACGCATCGTTGTTGCTCCTGTAATAACAGTGCTGGGCTTTGCGCTTGTGGTGATCGGAATTTTAAGAAAACCGAAAGATCATCCGGTGTCTGATGCTGAAAAGAAAAAGGCATGAACTGGATCGAAGCTGTTATATTGGGCCTGATCCAGGGATTGACGGAATTTTTGCCGGTTAGCAGTAGCGGACATTTGACGGTTGCCGGGACTTTTTTCGGATTGAGCGGCGAAGAAAACCTTGCTTTTGCCGTTCTTCTTCATGTAGCGACCGTGTTGAGTACGATTGTTGTTTTGCGGGCCGAAATAGCGGGACTTTTCAAAGGACTGTTTTCCTTTCGCTGGAATGAAGAAACGAAAATCGTTTCAAAAATTTTACTTTCGATGATTCCGGTGGGGATTGTCGGACTATTTTTTAAAGATACGGTGGAAGATTTGTTTGGCAGCGGCTTGATGCTGGTTGGATTTATGCTGTTGCTGACTGCCGCGCTGTTGATGATTTCCTATTTTGCCCGGCCGCGCCGGAAAAAAGATCTTTCGTTTCGTGACGCGTTCATTATCGGGATTGCCCAGGCATGTGCCGTCGTACCGGGTCTTTCACGTTCGGGATCGACCATCGCGACGGGGATCATGCTCGGAAACAAAAAGGAAAGTGTGGCGAAATTTTCCTTTCTGATGGTGATTGTTCCGGTATTGGGCGAGGCCATGCTGGATGTGCTGAAGATGCTGAAGGGAGATGAATCCGCTGCATTTTCCGCCATACCGCTAAATGCGATGATTTGCGGTTTTGTAACGGCTTTTTTATCCGGAGCTTTTGCCTGTAAGTGGATGATTGATATAGTAAAAAGAGGTAAACTTATTTATTTCGCGTACTATTGTATCGCAATGGGTTTGTTTGTTGTTATATATTCATTGATATGATGGATTTTGAGGCTGGTGAGGTCGTGTATTTTAATAAACCGCTTGATTGGACATCCTTCGATCTGGTGAATAAGTTTCGCTACAAACTTTCACGTAAGCTGCGCGTAAAAAAAATAAAGGTAGGCCATGCCGGAACACTTGATCCGAAAGCGACAGGCGTGATGATTTTGTGTACGGGACGGGCGACCAAACGGATAGAAGAATTTCAGGGGCGGACAAAGGAGTATGTGGCGACACTGAAGCTGGGAGCGACAACCCCTTCGTTTGATCTGGAAAAAGAAATAGATGCTACCTATCCGACAGCGCATATCACACGGGGAAAAGTGGAAGATGTGCTGACGAAGTTCACAGGACGAATCGAGCAGGTGCCACCGGCTTTTTCGGCCTGTAATGTAGAGGGTAAGCGGGCTTATGAATGGGCGCGGAAAGGCGTTGATGTGCCGCTGAAAGCAAAGGCGCTGGTGATCGATGAAATAGAATTGATAACGTATGAATTGCCTGTTATAAAAATACGTGTGGTATGCAGTAAAGGTACCTATATAAGGGCTTTGGCGCGCGATATAGGGAATGCGCTTGATTCGGGAGCCTACCTGATTGCATTGGAAAGGACGCGTATAGGGGATGATATTACGCTGGATAAATGTCTGAATCCGGAAGATATAGACGCCTTCCTGGATCGGTCGGTATCCGGAATCCTGGATTGAATTATAAACTTGATAAAATAAATATGAAACTCTCAAAATTCAAATTTACATTACCTGCATCGCTGATTGCGCAGCATCCGGCCAGATTTCGCGACGAGTCGCGCCTAATGGTCATTCACCGGAATAAAGGTAAGATTGAACATCGCGAATTTAAGGATATTATCAAATATTTCGGTAAGGGCGATGTCTTTATAATGAATAATACCAAAGTGTTTCCTGCCCGTTTGTACGGGAACAAGGAAAAGACCGGGGCGCGCATTGAAGTATTTCTTTTGAGGGAGCTTAATCCTGAACTCCGTTTGTGGGATGTGCTGGTAGATCCGGCGCGCAAGATTCGTATCGGCAACAAATTATATTTCGGTGAAGACGATTCGCTGGTAGCCGAGGTGATTGACAATACCACATCACGCGGACGTACGCTCCGTTTCCTGTTTGACGGATCGCATAGAGAGTTCAGAGATACATTATACAGCCTGGGGCATACGCCTCTTCCGAGATATGTGATGCGGGATTCGGAGCCGGAAGACGTAGAGCGCTATCAGACAATCTTTGCATCGGAAGAGGGTGCCGTTGTAGCTCCTGCGGCAGGCCTTCATTTCAGTCGGGAACTGATGAAGCGGCTTGAGATAAAAGATTGCAAACTGGAGTATGTAACTGTACATTCCGGACTGGGAAATTACAGGGAGATCGATGTGGAGGATCTGTCCAAACATAAAATGGATTCGGAACAGATGAAGATCACGGTGGAGGCCGCCAAATCAGTGAACGAAGCCAAAGACAACGGCAAGAAGATCTGTGCCGTCGGCACTTCCGTGATGCGTGCCATCGAATCGTCGGTCAGTACGGATGGACACCTGAAAGAATATGACGGATGGACCAATAAATTTATCTTCATGCCGTACGATTTCAGTATCGCCAACTGCATGGTCACGAATTTTCACACGCCCCTGTCCGCCTTGCTGATGATGACCGCCACATTCGGAGGCTATGATCTCATCATGGAAGCGTATCATACGGCCATAAAAGAAGGATACCGCTTTTGCGCTTATGGCGATGCCATGTTAATCCTGGCTTATTAACCGCTAATCAGTCTGAAATTTGCCGGCCGTTTATCTGGGACTGGGCTCCAATCTGGGAGACAAAGAAGGAAATATAAAAAAAGCGCTTGCACTTATCACAAAAAGGGTGGGAGAGATTCTTGCCCTTTCGGGTTTTTATGAAACATTGCCCTGGGGATATGCTTCTCCGGAAACGTATCTGAATGCAGTTGCCGGAATAAAAGCAACACCGGATCCGGAAGATTTGTTACGGATGACACAGGAGATTGAGCGGGAAATGGGCCGCACGGAAAAAACGGTGGATGGCAGGTATCACGACCGGCTGATTGATATTGATATTCTGTTATACGGCGACCTTGTCATGCAAACCCCCGGGCTGACTGTCCCACACCCCCGGATGTGCCGGAGATTGTTTGTTTTAGAGCCGTTGTGTGAAATAGCTCCCTTCCTGGTTCATCCGGTTCTAAAGAAAACGGTTAAGGAGCTTTCCGAAGAATTAAAGGCACAAGAGCCGAAAACCCTGTAAGCAATAGCGCTTTACTAACCTATATTTTGGATAAGAATGGTTCGTCAGGACTTGTATATCCATAGAAAAAAACAGTTCCAAATGTCCGTCAAGACATTCATTAAATTAAATAATGGCATTGCCGGTCGGGTATAGTTTTTTTGACATATCTTTGTACGCATAAAATCCGTATACAGTCAGCAATATTATATTTTTTGACTGAAGTATAGGGAAAATGTTGTATTTATAATAAACTGTTTAAGACATGAAAAAAGTATTTTACAAGATGTCAATGCTGATCGTTACCGTCATGCTGTTGACAAGTGGAGTGAAGGACGATGTGGGGACGGCAGACGCTCTCGAAAGCGGTTTTGTGAATCCTCCGGATGATCAGCGCGTAGGCTGTTACTGGTACTGGATTGACGAAAAAATCACCAAAGAGGGCGTGATTGCCGACTTGCACGCAATGAAAAAAGCCGGCATCACCCGCGCATACATCGGACTGACCGGCGGAGGCAGCGATGTGAAATTCCTGTCCGAACCGTGGTGGGAAGTTATCCACACGGCCATGAAAACCGCCACCGAACTTGACATCGAGATCGGGATGTTCAACTGTCCGGGCTGGTCGCAGTCCGGAGGGCCGTGGGTAAAACCGTCGCAGGCGATGCGTTACCTCACGCACGTTCAGCGGACGGTTACGGGGCCGAAACGATTTTCGGAGAAGATTCCGTTCTCCGATGAACAGGTAATGAAGGTAGACCTGACAAGAGACGACAACTATCAGGCTAAGCCCGAAGATTTTCAGGACGTGAAAGTGCTTGCATTTCCGGTCAAACCGGCGAATGCCAACAACTATTTTGAAGCCGGCGGAGCGAAAATTGCGTTTTCGTCCAATGTGGCCGGCGGTGAATTTCCGGTCAAGCTGCCCCAGAAGGATGAATCGTCAGTTACACTGACGCTTCCCCAAGCCGTTTCCGCGCAGGGACTGCAGATTCGGATCGACGGCGCGTTCCGCAGTCAGGGCGAGCTGCAGGCCAAAGTCGGCGGCAAGTTTGTGACGGTAAAGAAATTCGACATGGACCGGACAGACATGGGAATTAGCCGCGGATTCCTTCCGTTTTCGCCCTTCGTCATTTCCTTTCCCGAAACGAAAGCATCCGAATTTCGGATTGTTTTTAACAGGACGAATGACAAATCCGTCATCACCGGCATGTCGCTCACCGAGGCGCCCGTGATTGAACGCTATCCCGAAAAAACATTCGCCAAGATGTTCAACAGCCTTGCGCCGCCTTGGGATGCCTTTATGTGGGACAAAGAAACCGGCGATGCTTCGCTGTCCATTGATCCCCAAAACGTGCTTGACATTTCCGACAAGCTTGCGGCGGACGGAACGCTTGTATGGGACGTTCCCGCCGGCGACTGGGTGATTCTGCGGACGGGACTGATGCCGACAGGGTCTCAAAATTCACCTTCTCCCGAAGGCGGAGCCGGGCCTGAAGTCGATAAACTTTCGTACAAACTCACGCAGGAGCATTTCGACGCCTATCTCGGGGAAATTCTCCGCCGCATCCCCGCCGCAGACCGCAGATCGTGGAAACTGAACATCATGGATTCCTACGAAAAGGGCGGACAGAACTTTACCGACAATTTCATCGAAATTTTCAGACAGCGTTACGGTTACGATCCCACCCCGTACTTTCCCGCATACTTCGGCTACCCCGTCGGTTCGCCGGAACTGTCGGACAGATTCCTCTGGGACATGCGCCGGCTTGTTGCCGACCGCATTGCCTACGAATACGCTCGCGCGCTTGCTGACCGCTCCCACGAAAACGGACAGACCACATGGTTTGAGAACTACGGCTCATGGGGTTTTGCCGGAGAGTTTTTGCAGTACGGCGGATTGGCGGACGAAGTCGCCGGAGAGTTCTGGACTACTGATTTTATCGGCGATGCCGAAATCCGCTGTGCCACGTCCTGCGCGCATACCTACGGCAAAACCAAAGTCTGGGCGGAAGCGCTCA
>JAISCL010000371.1 GCA_031265585.1 Tannerella sp.
ATTACGGCGGACAAGACCATACCGCAGTTGCGCCGGTTTGCCGAAGACGGCGGCACACTGATTGCCATCGGCTCATCTACGGCGCTGGCTTACCACTTCGGCCTGCCCGTTGCCGACGCGCTGGCGGAAATCACCCCGGATGACAGCGCGAAGAGGCTGTCCGCCGACAAATTCTATATTCCCGGCTCAGTATTGCGGGTAAAAGTGGACAACACAACGCCCGTCGCTTACGGCATTGCGGAAGACCTGGATATTCTGTACCGCAACAAGCCCGTATTCCGGCTGCTGCCCGATGCGCCGCTCAAAGGCGTGAAGGCTGTCGCATGGTTTCCCGGCGCGGAACCGCTGCGCAGCGGCTGGGCATGGGGGCAGCATTACCTCAAGGGCAGTGCGGCCGTGGTGGAAGCGCCGGTGGGGAAAGGCCGGATTTTCCTCTTCGGCCCTGAAATAACGTTCCGGGCACAGCCGCATGCTTCCTTCAAGTTTTTGTTCAACAGTATTTATTACGCGGGAGCGACAAACGTTAAAACAGTAAAATAACAAATATCGGATGTTGCATCCCCCGATGAAAGCAGTATCGCTCCTGTCTGCGTCGGGGGGGCAATGTCCTTAAACAGGAAAATCAGATGTCAAAAGAAACTTACAGCCTGTTCACTCACCTGAAATGTGTGGAATGTGGACGCATTTTTAATAAGGAAGAAATACATGCCGTATGCGAAAGCGAAGATTGCAGGTCGATCCTGAGCGCTCAATACGATTTTGCATCCAATACGCTGGCGAAGCCGGATTTGAAGCTGCGCCCGCCGTCGCTCTGGCGGTACAGGGAGTTTTTACCCGTCGTCGCCGAGGCTAACATTGTTACGCTGGGCGAAGGATTCACGCCGATCCTGCCGGTGACGAACCTGGCGGAGCATACCGGGGACAGGCGCGTGCTGATCAAAGACGAATCGGGCAATCCGACCGGCTCGTTCAAGGCACGGGGATTGAGTTTGGCCGTGTCGAAGGCAAAGGAACTCGGCATACGTTCGCTCGTTATCCCTACTGCCGGCAATGCCGGTGGCGCCCTGTCCGCATACGCGGCAAAGGCGGGGCTGGAGGCGCACGTTTTCATGCCGAAGCTCACTCCGCCGGCCTTCAAAGCCGAGGCTCGCTTTTTTGGCGCCGAAGTAACCGAAGTGGATGGCAACATCAGCGACTGCGGCAAACTGGCCGGTCGCCTGGCAGCCGAAAACGGGTGGTTCGATGTCTCGACCCTGAAGGAGCCTTACCGCCTCGAAGGTAAAAAGACGATGGGCTACGAGATTGCCGAGCAGCTGGACTGGAACGTCCCCGACGTCATCCTCTATCCCACCGGCGGCGGAACGGGAATCATCGGCATCTGGAAAGCGTTCGACGAACTGGAACAGCTGGGCTGGACAGGCAGCAAGCGTCCGCGCATGGTCGCTGTCCAGAGCGACAGTTGCGACGGTATCTGCACGGCTTTCCGGCAGAAAGACGCCCGCTCCGCATACAAAGACAGCGGTTTCACGATAGCCAACGGCCTGCGGGTGCCGAAGCCCTACGCCGACAAAATGATTCTGCAGGTATTGCGCGACAGCTCCGGAAACGCCATCAGCGTCGGCGATGCCGATATACTGGCTGCATTGCGCGAACTGGCTTCCCGCGAAGGCCTGTTCGTCGCTCCCGAAGGCGCCGCCCTCTGGCACGCGTTCAAGATATTAAGCCGTTCGGGATGGATAAAGGACAGCGAAACGGTACTGCTGCTCAACACCGGAAGCGGATACAAGTATCTGGATAATCTCACATAGGCCCTGAGCTATCTTCTCTCCCGGAAGAGAAGTTTTCTTTCCCGGGAGAGACTTATAGCCAAAAATAGGCTATGCAGACAAAAGAGGACAGAGATAAGACAAAAGGCATATTTTCAGTTGGATAAGTTGCTTTTTTCGTTGTTTTCGGTTGTGGATACGGGCATAAAAAGGACATAAAGGGACAGAGTTTGTAGCCCAAACCGTACTCCCTCAAAAAACAGGTCAAAAGGGGTATGAAATTGTCCGAAACTGTCCAGCAATCGTCTGATATTGTCTATGTTGCATAAAACTCAAATTGAGATATCCTGGAAAAAACGGCAAAATAGACTTCTAAAAAACGGAGGAAACTGCCCTCCGGAAGTTAACCGAGAAAAAAGTAAAAAGTTATCATCGGGCATCGGGGTCTTACAGAAGAAGAATTATACCCGGATTAAACAACATTTATTTTGTCTGCAAAGTTATCTTATTTTTTGATTTGCGAGACAAAAAAATCTAAATAAACTCATTTTCGGATTTGGATTTTCGTTTTCGGATAGATTCGCCAAAGAGTTCTACCCTTAATGCATTGTGTACAATCCGATCGGGGACGTCATCGGCGACGGTATTTTCGCCGATGACGTCGTACCATCCTATAACCGGAAGCTGCGATGTAATCAAAGCAGAACGCTTTTTGTGCCGGTCTTCAATGATGTCCATCAAGATTCCTCTTGCCTGTGAATCAAAGGCATGCATTCCAAAGTCGTCGAGTATCAGTAATTCTGTTCTTTCGATACGCTTCATCCCGGGGAGGAATGTACCTTTCGCTTTGGCATACTTTAACTGCTGCATCAGCCTGGCAGTACCGGCATAAATGACACGGTATCCATCCAGACAGGCTTTGTTCCCGAGTGCGGTTGCCAATTAACTCTTACCCGTTCCGGCGCGGACCTGTAATAAACAAGTCTCTTCGTTCCCGGATAAAATCCATACAGGCGAGGCGTTTGACCTGATTGCGGTCTAATCCGCGCTCAAAGGCGTAATCGACTTCTTCGAGCCGGGCGCTGTAACGGAAACAGGCTGCTTTTACCGCCCTTTCCACTGCGCGGTTTCGACGGTTATCCCATTCGCTGGCCACCAGACGGGCGATAAACTGATCCCGGGTCAGGCTTTCCTTAAGTGTTGTCTCCAATGATGTCTTAAAGGCGTCGTACATGCCGTAAAGATTCATCTTTTGAAGTCTTTCCAATGTTTGACTGTTCATACGATAAAAATAAAATTAAATGATTAAACATAAAAAAATATATGCTATATGCTATATGCTAAATGATTATTTGTAACAGTCTCTACCCCTGATATTTTCATGTTCCGGCAAGATGGCAGTTTCTTCCGGCAGTTCCATTTGTGCCGGACTGTTTAAGATATCCTCTATCTCAAGAAAGCCATACCGGGAGTAGCTCTCGGCAAGTCGGCAGGCGAACGGGAGGCGGTCAATTCCTGCTTTACGGGCAAGGTTAAGGATGCCGGAACAGGTCTTTTTTGCCTGGTCGGGATACTTTTTTACCTCCGGTATTTTACGGATATAACGCTCTGTGTCTTCGCTCATGGCGGCCGCCTGCCCGATGAACTTTTCGGGAGACCGTTCCGGCAGTGCACGGTGTTTATGGGAGAGATGCCCGGTAAGCAGGGTATATTTGTACGGACTGCTGTCCCTGGCATGTAGTGCTACCCGTTCGTATCCGTTGTATATCTCTATTTCTTCCGCATTATAAATGAGCTTAAGCTTTTTGCCTGTCAGGGTATGGGGTACGCTGCAGTAATGAATGTCTTCCCTGAGGCGGACACAGCCATACTTGTCGACTGTTGCCATGACCTGTTTTTTTTACCTGGTAGCGTATCGGGTTCAGCGTTCCCATGGTCTCCCGTTCCATGTCTTCGTAATAGCTCCGCCGGGAGTAGTTGCGACCATACAGGGGCTTGTTGTTGTATTTTTCCATTTCCGAACGTATGGCTGCCTTCAACGACTTCATATCCCGGCAATGCAGGCCTTCTACTTCGGTATAGATTTCCTTACAGGTCAGTTTGACTGCATTCTCCACATGCGCCCTGTCTTTCGGCTTGCGCACACGGGCGGGTAAGATGACTGTGCCGTAATGCCCGGCAAAACGGGCAAATTCTTCGTTCAGGGTTGATTCGTAGCCTCCCGGCTTGCTTACTGCACTTTTCAGATTGTCCGCTACAATGGCTTGTGGTACGCCTCCGTAACAGTCGAGGGCATTCTCGCAGGATTGTATAAAATCTTCCCTGCCCTGGCTTTCTGTTGCCTCAACGTAGAGGTGAGCAGGATATAGCCGGGTACCGATACAAAGACTTCTACCTGACGGGGAGATTCCTCGAAAAGGTAGAAGCCACAGTTTGTCCCCGCAACAGTCGATAAACATCCTGTCTCCGGATTTGTGTTCTATCCGCAGCGCCGGATTGCTGACTGTCCGGTAGCGCTGAACGGCTATTCTGAACCGGGGCAGTCCATAACCGGACGGATTCTCTGTGATGTACTTTTCCCACTGTTTCAGCGCAGTCATTCCTTTCTTGCCTGATCCCCTGCATATAGCAGGTAACCGGGTTTCTAACTCCGACATGCGCGGATTGATTCAAACCGGCCGTTCTTTTACACAGAATAGGTGATGTAACTCCGAATCTCTCTTGCGCTGAAATTCTTCGTA
Organism: Tannerella sp.; assembly: GCA_031265585.1. Taxonomy (GTDB): domain Bacteria; phylum Bacteroidota; class Bacteroidia; order Bacteroidales; family Tannerellaceae; genus Tannerella. Next base: position 4,508 of record JAISCL010000371.1, read on the forward strand.
AGTCATCTTTAGGCTGTGCCTTACCTGAATGTACTTCTTTATCGTGTTGCGCGATGTCCACGACATGGAACGGATGCTTTTCACTCCCTTTCCGCCTCCATACAGACGGATGATTGTCCTTAACTTGTTCATTGTAACGGGTTTGTTGGGCATATTCTTCTGGTTTTATTTGTCCTTGTTAAAGATAATAAAATCCTTGTTTCCTTTCCCAATTACCAACTTTTTACTGCTTTTTCCAGGGGGACTTTTTCAACCGTTTCTAAATGGTCTGTTTCAACCGTTTCTATGGAAGCAGTTTGACCGTTTTTTCCACCATATAGCCCTCGAAACAAAAAAACGACCGATGCGACGGATGACGCAGAAGTAAAAAAAATGTCATTGATTATGGTAAGCAACGAAAAAATATTAAAACAAAAAACTCCTTCCGCTCGGGAATCCACATAAGTATCTGTTTGGCTTTGGCTGGTTTAGCGGTGGTTTCAGGGCTTATATACGGCTTTGGTTGGACTTTCTCGGCAGTAACGGCAATCTATCTTGGTTACAGGATTTTGAGGCTTGTATTGCGGTTAATCGGGCAGATACTTTCAATCGTCTTTACAGTCGTCTCTATTTTCATTCTGATTATAATAATCTCATTAATACTAATTTAATTCTTAAAGTCATGTCAAAAGTATTTTTATTGGGTGCAAATGCAAGCTACGACACAAGTAAGCAGGCAGTAGCAAAAAATCAGGTTATCCAAATGAATGGATATGAAGATGACAGGTATGTAGTGTATGACATTGTAAACTCAAAATGGGGACTGTCACAGCTACCT
>JAISCL010000043.1 GCA_031265585.1 Tannerella sp.
CAGAACGTTTTTTGCAGAGGTGAGCACTAAATATGCCATGGATCTAAACGAACTGTTAACGCTAAAATTTCAATTCTTTGAGGATCGCAATGCACAAAACCTTACCGCGTGAAGTATAACTCAATAGATAATTTTGGTGCGGTTGCCCTGAACATTTACAAAGAAACAGACAAACTTTTCAGCTAAACATGTGGAAGAACTGTTCTTTTTTGTAATTTATACGGCAATAGAATCAAATACAATCATTCAATAATTTAATAATAATCAGCATATTATAAAATAATAAGATATTATATGTATATTTATATTTATTAACTTAGCATCGTGATTATTTATGATTATATTTGAACGGTATAATCATACTTGATCATTTTGAACGGACTGTTATGCAAAAAAAATAGTGGAAAGAAAACGCGGCAGGCGTTCCCGAATTAGTCACGGGACACCGGGCCCTGAATCTGTGAAAATGCACGAAAACACTTCCAGATACATGAAAGGACTCAGTTTGCAGGTAAAACTGTTTCCGGTCTGTTTTGATCACGGTTACGGGATTACTCTTACGGATGTAGACGGAAATAAATACCTGGATTTCTCTTCAGGCATATATGTTACCTCGCTAGGACACTGTCATCCCAAAATATCGGAAGCGATCTGTACCTGGGCGAAAAAACTTATGAATATACATGATTTCACAACCCCGGTAAAAGAACAGTTAATGGAAAAAATGGCATCTGTTCTGCCGGGCAAACTGAATGCGATCCAGCTGTATTCGGACGGGACAACGGCGGTCGAAGCCGCGATCAGGGCTGCACGCGCCATCACGAACAAACATGAATTTATTGCAGGATACAGGGATTTTCACGGAAAAACCCTGGCTTCAGTCAGTTGCGCCCAGATGTATCGCGGAGAAATACACAGTTACGGGCCGACCCGCGCTCCCGGTTTTTACATGGTACTCAAACCGGATTCTTACCGCCCGGTTTGGACAAAAAGTGACGGCACGGTTGATACGGATGCATACATATCCTTTTATGGAGAATTTATTAAACAGGGCACGGCCGGCAATGTGGCAGCCTTTGTAATGGAGCCGGCCCAGGGATGGGGAGGAAGCATTTTTCCTCCCGATGATTTTTTTCCGAAACTAAAAAAACTCTGTGAAAAATATAACATCCTGCTATATGATGATGAAGTGCTGGCAGGCATGGGACGTACAGGCGAATGGTTGACAATGTCACACTGGAGTGTCACGTCGGATATTGTAACTTTCGGAAAATCATTCGGCAACGGTTTTCCCGTTACAGCCATGGTCGTGAGCGAAGAAAACGGCGAAGCGCTCGAAAAAATCTCTGCATCGTCAAGCTATGGCGGTAACCCGATGGCTTGCGCCGCAGCATTGGCATCCATCCAGGTCATTGAAGAAGAGGATATTTTACAAAATGTCCGCACGGTAAGAAACTTCTTTGCCAAACGCATGCAAAAAATGAAAGAAGACCATCCGATCATAGGTGATATAAAAGGAAAAGGGTTCCTGTTAGGAATCGAGTTTGTTAAGGACAAAGCCGGTAAAGAACCTTTTGAAAAAGCCGGAACATTAGTTTATCAGAAAGCTTTCAGAAAAGGACTGGCTTGGATTCCGGCCGGATATATCCTTCGCATGTCGCCACCGCTGATTATGGATGGAAAATATGCAGCCATGGGGCTTGATATGATTGAGGAATCAATTGCGGAAGTCGAAAAAGAATTTGGATATTGATCTTGCCATGATGTCTGCAAATAAAATTCATATCGGAATTATCGGCCTGGGATTGATGGGACGGGAATTTGCCAGCGCCATCTCGCGCTGGCATCACCTCCTCGGAAAAGATCCCGTACCTGTACTGTCGGGAATATACGATAAAAACAGGGAAACGTGGAACTGGTATACGAACCATTACCCGGAACTGAAAACGGTCACGGACGATTACCGGCAATTACAGGCAAACGATGCAATTGATGCAATTTGCGCCGTACCTCATCACCTGCATAAACAAATCTATACCGGTATTATCAGGGCCAAAAAACACCTCCTCGGAGAAAAACCGTTTGGCATTGACCTGGCGGCAAATAAAAAAATACTGGAAGCCATGAAAGAAAATCCGGAAATAATCGTCCAGTGCAGTTCCGAATTTCCATATTTCCCGGCATGCCAGCACCTGATTAAATGGATAAAAGACCGTAAATACGGAAGATTAATCGAAGTACGTGCAGGATTTTACCACTCAAGCGATCTATATATGACAAAACCCGTCAACTGGAAAAGAAGGATTGAGTTTAACGGCGAATATGGCTGTATGGGCGACCTGGGTCTGCATACGCTGCACATTCCTTTCCGAATGGGATGAAACCGCGCAGTGTATTTGCCGATCTGCAAAAGATCGTGAAAACGCGCCCTGACGGAAAAGGCGGTATCGCAGCCTGTACTACCTGGGAAAATGCCGTACTGACATGTAAATGTACGGATCCGGTAACTTGTCAACATTCAACTCTCCATTTTTTACTATTAAAGGTTACAATTTTTCTGTTGCGGCTGCTTTCTTTGGCGGCTTCTATCAGTTTGATTACGGGTAGAACGCTGACGGCATCCGTGGGAAGCGGGATCCCGTTGCGGAGATGTTGATATACCGATTCGTAAAAGTCTGCATAATTGCCGCGCCGGCTCGGGTATCTTCCGCGAAAGGCCGCGGTGTTCAGGATTCCCCATTCATCTTCCGTTTCCACGCCCCAGTCGGGGGATACGGGCATGGCTCCGCGCTTGAGCAGTTCTTCCTGTTTGTCGACGCCGTGCTTGACGTACGATCCTTCGGTGCCGTGAATTACAAAACGCGGTTCGGGTTCGCGCATCAGGTAGCCGGCTTTGAGTGTTATGCGTACTTCGGGCGCTTTTGCGCAGCGAAGGAGGTGGATTATGAAATAATCGTCGACGATGCCGCCGTCCCTCAGGGTGGCGATGTCGGCAAAGAGGGCTTCGGGCATGCCGAAAAGGCAGATGCACTGGTCTATCAGGTGGGAACCGAGGTTGCAGGTCATGCCGCCATCCTGTTCTTTCCAGTTTCCGGCCTGAATATGGTTCCGGTAACGGGCGAAGGTGGATTCGAACTCGACAACGCGTCCGATTTTGCGGCTGTCGATAATCTCTTTCACCGTCAGGAAGTCTGCATCCCAGCGGCGGTTCTGATATACGCCCAGCATCAGGCCTTTTGCCCGGGCAAGGGCGATCAGTACCCTACCTTCCGCAGTTGTTTTGGTGAACGGTTTTTCTACAATGACATTTTTCCCGGCTACCAGCGCTTTTTTCGTGTATTCGTAATGGGTTGCGTCGGGGGTGTTTATAATGACAAGTTCTATTTCGCCGGTCGTCAGCAGTTCATCGAGGCTGCGGGCAATATGCGCCTCCGGGTAGCGTTCTTTTGACAGGTTTTTAGTGCGTTCAACGATGGCCGTCAGTTCAAATTGCGGGTGCGTACTGACAAACGGTGCATGAAATACCTGTCCGGATATGCCGAACGATGCGATTCCTGTCTTGATTTTAGTTGCATTCATATTATTTGATTTTGTTATCAATACCATGTCTGTCCGGTGTTGGGCGTGCTGCTCTGGTCGTATTTCAGGTCTTTGAGCATGGATGAATTGGCCGAGATGGAGAACGAATAGGATTTGTAGTTACCCATCGGGATGATACTTGCCGACATCTGGAAACAGTGCATGCTTCGTGATACACTGCACCGCACGCCTACTATTTTGTTAAAGTCGAAATCGTAGGTGCCGCTGAATGTGATCTGCCAGTTTTTGGTGGGTTGCAGGTTGCCGTTAAAACTTAGCGAGTGGGTCAGTTTGCGGGGATATTCCTTTTTCTCCAGGTCGGGATTGCCTGTGTCGTAGGCTAACGAGAGGCTGTAGCTTAGCGACAGGCTCCAGGGGATGGTTGCGTTGTAATATCCGTCTTCGTCATATTCTCCTTCCGTCTTTTTCTTCCGGTTCAGCAGGCTTCCCTTTTCGCTGTTCTGTTTTTCCGCCGTCAGGTCTTCTTCTTCCTCTCCATAGGGGTCGTCCGGCCCCGTTTCGTCAGCGTCCCGCGAGCGGTTTTTGTTCGTTTTCCGGTTGTCATCTCCTCCGCCAAACAGTTTTTTGAATGTGTCGTTATTGAATGTGTAGGAGAAGCTTGTCCCCGTACTTCTCAGCCGGCCGATGCCCTTTCCGGCGGTCCAGCGCGGTATGTTGACTCTGCGTAGCCGCCCTCCTTCCGCTTCGTAGGTATAGGTGTCGAATGTGGCGCTTAAATTGAGGGTATAGCTTTTGGTCAGCTTCAGGCGCAGGTTGGCGCTTAAGTCGCTCCATTGAAAAGAATCTGCGGCAAGATTGTAGCTCATTGTTCCGGAAAGGTTATCTACGAGGCTGATTTTCTTAAATCCGGAGTCTTCCCGCTCGTCCGGCACTTTTGCTTCAATGTTGTTGTTTACGGTGAAGGATACGCTGCCGCTTTTACCAAACGGCGCCTGCCTGGAATAGGGGGAATAATATCCCCGGCTGGTAAAGGGGGCGCCGACGGGCCTGGACGGATCGGTATAGTCACTGATATCATAGTAGTGATAAAAGCCGTATTTCGGATCTCCGAAATCGGGTCTTGCGCTGAAAGAGACCGAGGGTTCAAACCGGTGCCGTATGACATTGACATATTTCTGCAAGGATTTTATCGGCGTAAACATTCCGTACAGCGTGGTTGACGCGGAAACGGATGCGCTGTAATCGTATACCCGGTAAAAGCCATAGGCCGTATCCGTCGGTATGATCCTACCGGTAGCCGGATCGTATCCCCGGTTTACTTTTTGTGTGAGCCATTCTTCGTTGTAATTGAAACTCGGAGAGATATTGATGTAATCCAAAACCGTATAGGTTGCACTGATCGGGATGGCGTGCGTCATGCCGTTATTCCAGTCTTTTATCAGGCTGGATTTGAAGAGCTTGTCTTCTTTTGTTGAAATATTGTTTCTCAGGCGCCCGGTGTAGCTCATGGAGATTTTCTCGTACCAGCGTTCTTTCCCGATTGCATTTTTCCGTTTGAGCGGATAGATGCGGCTGAGATTCAGGGTCAGATCCGGCAATGATACGGAAACCGTCGAGTCTTTGGATCGCTGGTTGATATTCATAGACGCGGAAATGCTGAACGGCTTGTTCGGGAAGCGCTTGCTTAAGCTGACACTGGAACTTTTATTGTTTTCCGTTGCGCTTTGCCCGTATAACGAGTTCAAATTGTTTTTATTGTAACGGCTGGAACCGAAATCAATGCTGGCCGAGAGGGTAAGATAGGGATTCGCCTTGGGATCCTGTGAATGTGACCATCTTATTTTAAAATCGTTTCCCTTGCTGTAATCATCCAGCCCTTTTTCGCCTGTTACGGTCGTGATGTACGACAGGTCGAAATTCCCGGAGTATTTGTAGCGTTTCCGGTAGGAGGATTTAGCGCCTAATCCCCAGGAACCTTTGGTATAGATCTCCCCGGTCAGTGCAAGGTCTAAATAGTCGCTTAACGCGAAGTAATACCCCCCGTCCCGCAGGAAAAAGCCCCTGTTCATTTCGTCGCCGTAGGAAGGCATCAGGATCCCCGATGAATAGGAATCGGTGAAAGGGAAAAATGCAAAGGGTATGACGAGGGGGAACAGCGGGACGTCTTCTACCACAAGATAGGCCGGTCCAGTTACAATGTCCTTCCCGGTTCTTACTTTTCCCTTTGTAAGGTTTATGTAGAAATGGGGACATTCATGATCGCAGGTGGTGTATTTCCCGTTTTCCATATACATGGTATTATCGCTCATTTTCTTTGCCTGCTGTGAAATGACAAACCCTTCGCCCTGTTTGGTTACAATGTGTACTGCATAAGCTTTCCCCGTTTTGAAATTATAATTCATTACCTTGGCCTCCATTTCCTGGCCGCCGTCCGAAAATACGGGATATCCAAATTCTTCTCCCAGGGAGTCTACTCCATGTGTGGCATAAACCAGGTTGCTGTCCACTTTCATCTGTATAAGTTCGGATTTGAGTTCTATATTCTGATATTTCACATCCCCTTCCCCGTACAGGAATACAATATTTCCGGCAGTCATTACAATGGAGTCGTTTGACTGATAGTCAACCGCTGCTTCGAGCGCTCCTTTTTTCTTCGGGACGGAATCCGCCGGCAGACCGTCGGCAGGCAATGCTGGCATCAGGCTGTCGGGACGGATCGCTGTACTGTCGGCAGGCAGGCTGTCTTCCGCCGTCAGGAGGGTATCGGCCGGTTGCGCCAGTGCTGCCGTAACCGTTGTTTCCTTTCCGGACGGCCTGTCCGTCTCCGGGGTATACACTATTTCTTCCGGACTCTTCCCCTGGGATGATTCCGGTTGTGTATCGGCTATACCGGCAGGCTGCTGAATTACTTTACACCCGGCGCCGACAAGAAGCAGTATAAACAGTAAAATCCGTTTCAAAACCTTTTTTGGCAAACGATTTGGCTGCAAAAGTATAATAAATAAACGAGCTGCGAAGAATTATTATACTAAAAAGAGTTTACACCAGTCATTAAAACGTAAAACCGTTTCTTCGCCATGCTTGCTTAATGACTCCCGAATCTTGCGGATACTCTTCTCTTTAGTAAGCTTTGTCTTGTTGAAGAATTTGTCGGCAAAACAGATCAGCTGCTCTTCCGGCGAGATCGGTAAAAAATCCCGGCGAGGTAACGGAAAATCGTTCTGTTCAATGATCTGAAGGGACAGGCCTGTTCCCGTGTGACGCTCGCAGACGAGCGCATGACGCGGAAAACCTTCTTCCCTGAGCAGATCCGCCCCCAGGTATCCATGACATATATAGTCGTATGTCCCGTGACAATCAATGTCGGGGGCATAGCAAAAGATCATGCCGATATCATGCAGCATGGCGGCTTCTTCAATAAATGCCGAATCCAGATTCATTTCGGGATGGGCTTTTGCAATGGATAATGCTTTATCGGCTACACATCTGCTGTGTGTTACAAGGATGTGATATGCCTCGGAGCGTATGTCGTAATATTTTTCTATAATTTTTAGCGGTTCCATAGTTCCGTACTGCTGTTGCCGGATTATTCGTTTCAGTTACTGATTCAAAGCGGTATTAGTACTGCCTTGTTCCAAAGATTCCCGTACCGATGCGCACCATTGTACTGCCTTCTTCAATAGCTGTTTTGTAGTCGTCGCTCATACCCATGGACAACTCGGAAAAGCTGTCCCTGCCGGCGAACGGCATGGATTTTATCTCTTCGAAAAGATTTCGCAAGCGGCCAAATTCTCGCCGAACCTGCCGGGTGTTATCCGTGAATGTAGCCATTCCCATTAATCCGCAAACCTGTATATGGGGAAACTGCTGAAGAACGCTTCCGGTAAAAAGGGCTTTACATTCATCCGCAGAAAATCCGCGCTTACTGTCTTCTTCGGCAATATGCACTTCGATAAGGACGCGCAGGACTCGGTTGCACTTCGCCGCTTGGCGGTTGATTTCCTGTAACAGTTTGAATGTATCCACGCTCTGTATCATGGAGATGAAAGGCGCGATATATTTGACTTTATTCGTTTGCAGTGTACCAATGAAATGCCATTCGATATCTTCCGGCAAAACCGGCTGCTTCGCTGTCAGTTCCTGCACGCGACTTTCTCCGAAGAGGCGCTGTCCTGCTGCGTAAGCTTCTTTTATGGTTTCGACCGGATGGAATTTGGAAACAGCTACCAGTTTAACGTCTTCAGGGAGCGAAAAACATATTTCCAGCATATTTTTTTCAATATTCATTTAGCGCTAAGTCTTCCATTCGCCTGACGGTGAATGTTTATTCTTCATCCGGGCCGGCTACTGCTTCTTCTGATTTTTTTATTATTCTGGTTTCTGCCACAAACGGGAATACATCCATCAGGGCCGTTTCGGTAACGGAGGCTATTGCATAGTCCGCCATCGTACCGTCCATGCCGGTGTCGATCACACGGATTGCATCGTGTATGGTAGATGCCTGCGCCAGCATCAGTACAGGCGTTTTTTTCTCCATGCCGCTTTTTTCATCTAATGTGATCATATTAATTTTGGCCCTGTAAAACCGGTCGCCATTATCGTTCAGGAATGTTTCGGAATAACGGGCGCGTTTGATATCCATTACCGTAAATTCGCCGCTTATATAGGGGCGCATTTCTTCAATAATACGCGCTTCGGCCTCTGTGAACGACAGGGCGTCAACCAGATAGGGTTCTGTTACCTTTTTTTGTATCCCGTCTTCCGCTGTTTTTTCGTAATTTATTTTACATTCAAACCAGTTGTGCATAATTCTCAAGTTTTATTTTTCGCCGTCAAAAGTAGTGATTTTTTCGATAGGAATAAATGTTTTTTGAAAATAATCGACACCGGTGTATTTTTATTCGAAAATAAGACTTATATTTGTCGGTTTTTTAAATATTTATTCAATATGAGTGGAAAACAGCAACGTATATCAGTGATTGAAAATATTATGCGTACGGAGGTTATACGCAGTCAGGATGATTTGCAGAAATCACTGTCAAATAAAGGGTTTGAGGTAACACAGGCGACTCTTTCACGCGATATGAAGCAACTGAAGATCGTCCGTGCACACGATGGTGACGACCGGCATGTATATATGCTCCCTGAGATGACACTGCAGGAACCCCGTTTGCCGGGCGCTTTGCCGGGTAAATCGCCTGTTGAGTTTTCCGGCAATCTGGCCGTCATAAAAACCCGTCCGGGTTATGCAATGGGTATTGCTTCCGATATTGACGGGCATGCGCCGGATGAAATACTCGGAACAATCGCAGGAGATGATACGATACTCGTCATTCCGCGTGAAGGATATACCCGGATACAGGTGCGGAATGCGCTGGCGCGGTTTTTGACGGATTAACAGGATTATAATGGAAAAAGAAAAAGACATGGATGTTTACGAAATAGATGTGATGGTTGCAGACGAAAGTCATGAAAAATATGTCGATACGATACTGGAAACGATAGAAGCGGCAGCAAAGGTGCGTGGCACGGGGATTGCCAAACGTTCACATGAATACATTGCACAGAAGATGCGCGAAGGCAAGGTGATCATTGCGCTGGCCGGCGATGAGTTTGCAGGCTTCAGTTATATAGAGTCATGGGGGAATAAGCAATATGTGGCTACTTCAGGGCTTATCGTTGCCGGTAAGTTTCGTAACCGGGGGCTTGCCAAACGTATAAAGTATGCCGCTTTTCAGCTGGCGCGGTTACGGTGGCCAAAGGCAAAACTCTTCAGTCTTACCTCCGGCAGTGCGGTGATGAAGATGAATACGGAGCTTGGCTATTTTCCCGTTACATTTGCCGATCTTACGGATGATGAAGCGTTCTGGCGCGGTTGCAACGGTTGTGTAAATCATGATGTGCTTACACGTACCCAGCGGAGGTATTGTATCTGTACGGCCATGCTTTTTGATCCGGAAGACGAACGCTGCCTGCTGCTCGAAAAACTGTGCGGTACATTCGTTCAAAAAGAAGCGCGTAAAAAAAAGCCCGGAGAATTGGAGACAGCGCCGGCTTAATAAGGAATAATAAATATACAGTAAAATAATGGAAAGTAAAGAAAAGAAAAAAGTGATAGTCGCCTTTAGTGGCGGCCTTGATACATCGTTTACAGTCATGTATCTGGCAAAAGAAATGGACTGTGAAGTGTATGCCGCCTGTGCCAATACCGGCGGTTTCAGTAAGGAACAGCTTGCGGCGAATGAAGAAAATGCCTGTAAGCTCGGCGCTAAGGGATATGTGACGATCGACGTGACGAAAGAGTATTATGAAAAAAGCCTTAAGTTCATGATTTATGGCAATGTGTTACGTAACGGGACATATCCGGTATCGGTTTCCTCCGAACGTATTTTTCAGGGCATGGCTATTGCGCGGTATGCAAAGGAGATTGGCGCCGCTGCCATTGCACACGGTTCTACAGGCGCGGGAAATGATCAGGTGCGTTTTGACATGACGTTTCTGGTGATGGCTCCCGATATGGAGATTATTACGCTTACACGCGACATGACCCTTACCCGCCAGTACGAAATAGATTATTTGAATAAGCATGGATTTAAAGCGGATTTTGCCAAACTTGCCTATTCATATAATGTGGGGATCTGGGGCACTTCGATTTGCGGAGGTGAAATTCTGGACTCAGCACAGGGCCTTCCGGAGAGCGCCTACCTGAAAAAGGTGAAGAAAACGGGAAGCGAACAGTTACGTCTGGAGTTTAAAAAAGGAGAGATTCATTCGGTAAACGGGAAGGTTTATGAAGATAAGATCAAAGCGATTCAGGCCGTGGAAGAAATCGGAGCGGCTTACGGTATCGGCCGCGATATGCATGTCGGCGATACGATTATCGGAATCAAAGGGCGTGTTGGTTTTGAAGCGGCAGCTCCCATGCTGATTATCGGAGCGCACCGTTTCCTCGAAAAATATACACTGAGCAAATGGCAGCAATACTGGAAAGACCAGGTGGCGAACTGGTATGGCATGTTTCTGCACGAAAGCCAGTACCTGGAGCCTGTCATGCGTGATATTGAAGCCATGCTGACCGAGAGCCAGCGGAATGTGAACGGAACGGTCATCCTTGAGTTACGCCCGCTGTCGTTTTCGACCGTAGGGGTTGAATCGCAGGACGACCTGGTGAAGACCCCATTCGGTGAATACGGTGAAACGCAGAAGGGATGGACGGCCGAAGATGCCAAAGGGTTTATAAAAGTGACATCCACACCGTTGCGTGTTTATTATTCAAATCATAAGGATGAGTTATGATTAAGGTCGGAATCACAGGCGGTGCGGGATATACGGCAGGAGAACTGATCCGCCTGCTGATCAATCATCCCGATGTGGAAATCCGGTTTGTAAACAGTACCAGCAACGCAGGTAATAAACTTACCGACGTGCATGAAGGTTTATACGGTGAGACGGATCTGGTGTTTACGGATGATTTTCAGCCGGATGAGATCGATCTGCTCTTTTTCTGTACGGCACACGGGGATACGAAGAAATTCCTGGAGTCTCATCCTGTCCCCGGGAAATTGAAAATTATTGATTTGAGCCGGGACTACCGTATATCGTCACCGTCACATGAGTTTGTTTACGGTTTGCCGGAGTTGAACAGGCGTGCGATCTGTAAATCGAAATATGTTGCCAACCCGGGATGTTTTGCCACAGGAATCCAGCTGGCCCTGCTTCCTTTGGCTAAGCACCTGATGCTGAACCGTGACATTCATGTAAATGCCATTACCGGCTCAACCGGGGCGGGCGTAAAGCCATCCTCCACATCGCATTTCAGCTGGCGGAATAATAATATTTCCATTTATGAGCCTTTTACGCATTCGCATCTGGCGGAGATACGCCAGAGCTTTGCACAGTTGCAGCACAGTTTTAATGCAGCAATCGATTTTATACCTGTACGGGGTGATTTTACACGCGGTATCTTTACCGCAGCCTATATGGAATGTAAAATAGAATTGGATGAAATCCGGAAGATTTATGAAGAATACTATGATGATCACTCGTTTACTTTTATAGTAGACAGGAATCCGGATCTGAAACAGGTGATAAATACAAACAAATGTTTGCTTCACCTGCAGAAAATCGACGGAAAACTTCTTGTTATATCCGTTATTGATAATTTATTGAAAGGTGCGAGCGGGCAGGCCGTTCATAACATGAACCTCCTGTTTAACCTTGAGGAGACGGTCGGATTACATCTGAAACCGTCGGCGTTTTAAAGAAAAAATTGAAAATTTATGAAATTATTTGATGTATATCCTCTTTTTAATATAGAGATCGTAAAAGGACTGGGGTGCCATGTGTGGGACGCGGGAGGCACAGAATATCTTGATTTGTATGGCGGCCATGCGGTAATTTCCGTTGGGCACAGTCATCCCGATTATGTGAAGGCGATAACCGGACAGGTTCGGAAACTGGGATTTTATTCCAATTCAGTGATTAACAGTTTGCAGCAAACCTTTGCCGACAGGCTGGGCAAAGCCTGCGGATATGATGATTACGCGCTGTTTCTGGTCAATACTGGGGCGGAAGCAAATGAAAATGCAATGAAACTGGCCTCATTCCATAACGGGAAAAAGCGTATCGTATCATTTCGCCATTCATTCCACGGACGAACGTCTGCCGCCGTACGGGTGACTGATAACCCGAAAATTATAGCGCCGATCAATGAAACCGCCTTACCGGTCACTTATGTCCGGATGAACGATGCGGATGCCGTTGAAACAGAATTGAAGAAAGGTGATGTTTCATCGGTTATTATTGAAGGAATCCAGGGAGTAGGAGGGATTCAGATGCCTGACGATAAGTTTCTGCAGGATTTGCGCCGGCTGTGTACGGACTGTGAGGTCGTGCTCATTTTCGATGAAATACAGTCGGGCTATGGCCGGAGCGGCCGTTTTTTTGCTCATCAGCATGCCGGCATACGACCCGATATTATTACGGTAGCCAAAGGAATAGCAAACGGTTTCCCGATGAGCGGTCTGCTTATCAGTCCGATGTTTACGCCCGTCTACGGCATGTTGGGTACGACTTTCGGCGGTAATCATCTGGCATGTGCTGCGGCGATCTCCGTACTTGATATAATGGAAAAGGAAAACCTCGTTGAGAATGCAAAGAATACAGGTGATCTGCTGATCCGTGAACTGAAGGCATTGCCTTATGACGGCATAAAAGAGGTGCGGGGTCGCGGATTAATGATCGGCATAGAATTTAATGAATCCATAAAAGAAGCGCGAACGAAATTGCTGTTTGAAGAAAAAGTCTTTACCGGAGTTGCCGGAACCAATACGATTCGCCTGCTACCTCCCTTATGCCTCTCAAAAACAGAAGCCGAAGACTTCCTGTTAAAATTCAAAAAAGTACTGAATATTAAAGCATGAGAAAACACACTCCTGCCTGATAGTGTGGGTATATCCGGTATCGCAGCTAAAAAATGATCATTGATGTTTATATCTCTGCTACCGGGTAAGGCTTTCCTGTTCGGGGTGTGGCCAATGCGAATGCCGGAATTTTTATCATGCTGTCTGCATGTGTAATCGGATAATTTCATGTATATTTGCCGAAAATTGCATGTATGTCATTATTACCGCTTGCCATTTTACTGTTCAGTATTGTTTTGCTGTTATTCCTGGCGCTGAAACTGAAAATTCATGCGTTTCTGGCGCTGTTGATCGTATCGATTTTCCTTGGGGTCGCCATGGGGATGCCGGTGATGTCAATTCTGGACAGTATGACCGCCGGCATGAGTTCTACGCTTGGGTTTGTGGCGACGGTAGTCGGGATTGGGGCAATCTTCGGGCAAACGCTGGAGGCGTCGGGTGGCGCCGAGTCGCTGGCCCGTTTCCTGGTTGCCCGGTACGGTAAAGAAAAGGCGCCGTATTCGCTGGCTTTTGCCGGTTTCATGGTGGCTATTCCCGTTTTCCTGGACGTCGGGTTTATCATTCTGGTGCCCGTCATCTATGCCCTTGCAAAAGATACGAAAAAGTCGCTGCTTTATTATGCCATCCCGTTGCTGGCCGGCCTGGCCGTGGCGCATGCATTTATTCCGCCGACGCCCGGACCAGTGGCGGTAGCCGAGATTATGAAGGTCGATATGGGGTGGCTGATTTTTTTCGGTTTCATCATCGGAATACCGGTCACGCTGCTGGCCGGCCCTGTTTTCGGGAAATATATTGGGAACAAAATACACATCGAAGCGCCCGACTTTTTCAGGGAACCGGCGGAAAAGCCCGTCGGAAAACCGCCTGCGTTCGGACTGGTGACAGGCATTATCATCATCCCCCTGGCCTTGATTGTAGCCAACACCGTTTCGGACGTCTGGGCAAAATCGCACGGTATGGCCGACGCGCAGTGGGTGAAGATGCTGACATTTCTGGGACACCCGTTTATCGCGCTGCTGATAGCCACCCTGATATCGATTTACGTATTAGGCATCCGCCGCGGTTTCTCGGCGTCGTCGATGCTGGATTTAAGCACAAAAGCGCTGGAACCGGCGGGACTGATTATCCTCGTGACCGGCGCCGGCGGCGTATTCAAACAGTTGCTGGTCGACAGCGGCATAGGCGTCGCGCTGGCGGAAAGCATGTCCGGTTCCGCGCTGCCGCCGATTGTGCTGGCCTACCTGCTGGCGCTGATTATCCGGGTGACGCAAGGCTCGGCGACAGTAGCCATGATCACTTCGGCCGGAATCATGTCTCCCCTGCTGGAGGCATACACCCTCTCCGAACCGCATAAAGCGCTGCTAGCAATTGCCGTCGCCTCCGGCGCAACAACCCTGTCGCACATCAACGACAGCGGTTTCTGGTTAGTAGGAAAATACCTCGGCATGAATGAAAAACAGACATTGCGCTCATGGACGGTGATGGAAACAATCATCTCCATAACCGGCTTCACGCTGGCTCTTCTACTAAGCTTTTTCTTCTGAGACAAAATTCGGATTTGCCCGAGCCTGCCTCCCGGTACAGTATTTTACCGGTGATCGGGTCGTATTCATACCGGATGCAGATGCCCGCCGGCGAACTGCCGATGGTGTATTTTATTCAAAAACCGTACTTGCGGAGTGAGGTTTTATCAATATCATGGCTCTATAACGTTTTGTGTGGGTAAATAAAATTGAGTTTAGCGCATATGAAATAAATCATATTAATAAAATTGTTTGTATTTCTGTACCCTCTTGCTCTACGTTTAGCGAGTTGAATTTTAGAGTTGATGGCCTCTAAAATACCATTGGTGACCTGTTTGTCAAAATATGCTGCAATACCCGACCAGTGCGCCTTAATCATATTTACAAATTTAATAAATGGCTGAATACCTGTATCCGGTGCCTGCCCGCACCAAAACCAAAGATATCCTTTGGCTTCTTCACTATCCTGTAGGTATTGTTAATTCAATATAGTTTATTACCTTTGCGCCCAAAAAAATATATGAAATGTCCGAAATGTGGCAATGAAAATTACTGCAAAGATGGAGTGATAAAAGGCGTTCAAAGATA
>JAISCL010000075.1 GCA_031265585.1 Tannerella sp.
TAATTCTTTGGGAATTGTGATTCGATATCTGGCATTATACACGCCATTTTTTGCGATAGCCCGCTTACTTGTTCCGAGCGATATTTTAGAAAGGTCGAGCATTTTCAACCAGTCGTGTCCGGCTTTTTCCGCCAAATACAGGAATAACCGCTTTACTTTTATGGATTTGCAATCTTCTAATAATTCCTGCACTTTGAGAGGTGACAATAACGAAAGCATTTCCATAACATAGTATAAATCAGTTAAATTATAATATTTTGGTGACAAATGCAGACACTCCATAAATGCTCTTGCCGGCGAGGAAACAAGTAGATTAAAACCCTCTTGTGAAACCGTATCTATCCCCAATTCGGGACTAAAACATTCCGTTGTAAAATGCCTTAAAAAAACATTCCAATCTCTTTTGACAAACCACGCGGGCAACCGTTCTTCTTTTGGCGAAAACAGAACAACCGTTTTTTTTCCCATCGGCAAATAATGGGAAAAACCTTGCATTTCGAGGGCGGACATTGCGCTGATTGTAAAATGCTTGTTATCCTGCTCATTCAGGCTTGACAATGCTCCGAATATAGTGGGCGTTTCACCGGTACGCGCCATTACGCCTGTGCCGATCGGTGTGAGCCATTGTGAGTTTTTATAATAACGTTGCAACTCGCGGGATATACCGTTTTTGTACATCCATAAAGACAGAAACAGTCCTCCGTGCGGGACTTTCTGTAATAACCGGTTTATTTTTGTTGGTATATTTGTATTCATACTGCAAAGATATGCAAAAAATTAAACCTTTATATCTTTTAAGCGGAAAAACAGGTTTGCGGACGGGTTGAAATAATTTGCATATTGGCAGTTTTTCATTATCTTTGTTGGTTCAATGAATGATTGACAGTGTGCTTGGTAACCACTTAAAAAACAAGGATTATGAAAAAAATGGTTTCTGTCCCTTTCATGTTACTGGGGATTTTATTTGTTGTGTGTCTGGTTGTTTCCAATTTGCTGGAAGTTAAAATTATCCGGTTAGGGCCTGTTACGGCGACGGCCGGTCTGCTGGTTTTTCCGATTTCTTATATTATCAATGATTGTATCTCTGAAGTCTGGGGTTATAAGAAAGCCCGTTTGATTATATGGAGCGGGTTTGCTATCAACTTTCTGGTTGTCGGATTCGTGCAGCTGGCGGTGTGGCTTCCTGCGGCGCCGTTCTGGGAGGGTGCGGAGCGTTTTAATTTTGTCTTCGGGATGGCTCCCCGGATTGTGGTCGCAAGCCTTTGTGCGTTTCTTACGGGCTCATTCCTGAATGCCTATGTGATGAGCAGGATGAAGGTTTCATCCGGAGGGCGCAATTTCTCATTGCGGGCGATCGTTTCTACACTGGCCGGGGAGAGCGCTGATTCGCTTATCTTTTTCCCGATGGCATTCTGGGGCATTATTCCGGGTGATAAGTTGCTGGTAATGATTGGAACTCAGACTGTTCTGAAGTCGGTTTATGAGATCATCGTGCTGCCCGTTACCATTCGTGTTGTACGGTATGTCAAGAAAATAGAGGGTAGTGATGTGTATGATACGGATATGTCGTTTAATCCCTTTAAACTGAAAGATCTGTAGTTTCTGATTTACAGCAACAGGGCTTCGGCGACGTCGTCGGCGGCACATTCGTTGGCTGTAAGGTATCTTATGATTTCCAGGCCGAAATTGAATACAAGTCCGGGGCCTCGACCTGTGATGATGTTATGGTCGGTTACTGTCGGTTCGTTTACGGGTGTAGCGCCGGTTAGTTCGGGTTCTATGCCGGGATAGCAGGTTGCTTTTTTACCTTTGAGCAGTCCCAGGCTGCCGAATACGCGTGGAGAGGCGCAGATCGCGGCCAGTAACCGGTTGTTTTCGTATGCATCAACCAGGGCTTTGCGCAAACCTTCGTGTTTATTCAGGTTTTCACTTCCCGGACCTCCTCCGGGGAGTATTAATGCATCATAAAGAGTACAGTCTACCTCCTCAAAAAGTTTATCGGCAATGACCGGTATACCGTGTACGCCTGTAACGGTTTTATCTCCGGTTACCGATACGGTTACCGTTTCGATCTCTCCGCGTCGGAGTATGTCAATTGTTCCTGTGGCTTCCAGTTCTTCAAAACCTGTAGCAAGAAATACTAATGTTTTCATAATGGATTCTTTTATGTCAGCTTATAAATATATGTAATGGTTCCGTTTTGGTTATTAGCGCCTTTGATCTTATTGAACTTGGCGCGTTTGGCCGCATCAATAGCGCTTTTACGCATTTGTGCATGGTCAATATTTGTGCCCCTGCCTATTTCGGCCAGGATCACATTGCCATTAGGATCTACTGTAATGTTTATGACAATCCGGCCTTCTTCCTGGCCGCGGTCTGTCGGGCGCGGCAGTCCTCCCTGTCCGATATAACGTCCGTCAAGGTTGAAGGTGCCGAATCCTCCCGTACCTTCATTGGCTCCGGTATCCGCATTTCCGAAGGGGCTTCCCTGGTTTCCGGTTCCGGTAGCGGCATCGCCCTGCCGGCTTTGCGGTGAGGAGGCCATGCCGAATGCGTTGGACACACGGTTACTGATGGCTTCCTGTTGTTTTCTGGCTTCTTCCTCCCTGCGTTTTTTTTCCTCCTCTTCCCTGCGCCTGCGTTCTGCTTCTTCACGTTCCCGTTGCGCTCTTTCGTCGGCTACCTGTTCTTCTTTTTTCTTTTTGTCGGGAATGGAGACTGTTTCTTCTTCCTCCTGGGTGATTAACTTTTCAGGCTTCGGAGTCGGTTTGGGTTGTGATGGTTGAGGCGGCGTTTCTCTCTGTGGCGGATTGGCTGTATACTGGGGTTCATATGTGCCGACAGCCGTGTACATATCCCCGAAATTTACGAGTATACCGCTGTCTTCGTTCGGAACGATCGTCCGCAGGATACTGAAGTACAGTATCAGGATCAGTACCAGATGTACGATGACCGTACCTGTCAATGCGGAAATGTCGTCTTTATTAAGTTTCATTTTTATCTGTTTCTTTGCGGACGGGTTGCCAGCGCCATCTTAAATTTATTTTCATTCGCAATGTTGATGATCCTGACGATTTCGCCGTATGGGACGGTTTCGTCGGCATACAGGAGGACAAACATTTCAGGCTCCTGATTATAATGTTCCTGCAGGAAGGGCGCGATATCATTCAGCGACACCTGCTTTTCCCGCTGGTTCCCAAATGCCACATAGTAATTGAGATTTTTGTCGATGGTCACACGTGATAGCGGTTTGGCTGCAGTTTGTTTCTGCGACTGCGGTAACGTCAGTTTGATGGCATTGGGCGTCACTACCGTAGAGGTTACCATGAAGAATATCAGCAACAGGAAGATGACATCAGTCATGGAAGCCATACTGAAATTCGGGTTTATTTTTGTTTTACGTTTTAGTGCCATGCTTTTTTAATTCGCCGGTTCATTTAATAAATCCATAAATTCCATCGTGCTGGATTCCAGGTTGTTTACCACATTGTCTACCTGTGAGACTAAGTAGTTATAGCCGAATAAGGTGACAATTCCCACAATAAGTCCGCCCACGGTGGTTACAAGCGCTTCATAAATACCACCGGAAAGCAATGCCACGTCTACATTTGTCCCGGCATTGGCCATGTCAAAAAAGGCACGCACCATACCCGTCACGGTTCCGAGGAATCCGATCATCGGCGCTCCTGCCGCGATCGTGGCCAGGAGCGGGAAGCCTTTTTCCAGCTTGGCGACTTCTATGTTTCCAACATTTTCGATGGCTACGAGTACATCATTCATGGGTCTTCCGAGACGCGATATCCCTTTTTCAATCATACGCGCCGACGGGTTTTTTGTCTTCCGGCAGAGGTTGATTGCCGAGTCGATTTTCCCGTCGTGGATATAATCTTTTATGCGGTTCATGAAGCTTTCGTCATTTTTATTGGCGCGGCGTATGATCAGAAAGCGCTGTATGAAAATAAATATCGCAATGAGCGACAGGATGAGCAATACAATCATGATCCAGCCGCCTTTCACCGCAAGATCAAGGATATTCATCTGCGCTTCTGTCGGTAAAGTATCTGTCACTGCATCGGTTAATACAGGTGGTACGTCGGCGGCAGCTCCTGTCGCCCGTGCGCTTGTTTGTTGTAGTAATAATAGAATGTTCATGTTTTTATTTATTATTGAATTATTTCTTTTTTTGTTTCAGACATTCCTTATACATGGAAATCGTCTTTTCCAACCCGTAATAAAGCGCGTCACTGATAAGTGCATGTCCGATTGATACTTCATCCGTAAACGGGATCTGTGATGCGAAAAAGGCAAGGTTCACAAGGCTTAAATCGTGTCCGGCATTGACGCCTAATCCGAGTTCTTTGGCTTTGCGCGCCGCTTCAATGAACGGTGCAATCGCTTCTTCCCGGTTTTCCGGATAATGCTCGGCGTAGGGGCCGGTATAAAGTTCGATGCGGTCTGTTCTTGTCTTAGCGGCTAACGCTATGTTTTTTAAATCGGTTTCCACAAAAATAGAAGTACGTATGCCTTTTGATGTGAAGAGTTCTACCAGTTCGGTCAGTTTCTCAAAGTTCGTTTCCACATCCCAGCCCTGATTCGATGTCAGCGTATCGGGAGCATCGGGAACGAGTGTAACCTGCGTTGGCCGGATTTTCGTTACCAGGTCAATAAACTTTTCGTCCGGATACCCTTCTATGTTCAATTCGGTTTTAATCAACGGTTTTATTTCGTAGACATCGCTGTATCTGATATGGCGCCCGTCGGGACGGGGATGTACCGTAATACCCTGTGCGCCGAATGATTCACAGTCCTGCGCTATTTTTTTAACATCGGGGATGTTTCCACCGCGTGAATTACGGATGGTTGCAACTTTATTTATATTGATACTTAAATTAGTCATTATAATAGAGTTTGTTGCTATAAGGTGGCGTTCCGGCAATAAAAATAAACAGGTTTATTTTATATTACACGCAACTTGCACTACCTTTGCCGCAAAAGTTACGCGCAAATGTACAAGTAATTACTGAATAACAGAAATAATTGTCCAAAAATATATTAACAAGATGAAAATAGGTGTCTTTGGCAGGGAATGTAACCCTGATAAATTACCTGTGGTAAAGGGTTTGTTCGACCGATTAAATGTTTTGGGAGCGGCAGTTTATGTCCAGTCCTGCTATGCCGTTTTTTTAAGTGAAAAGTTCAATTATCATCCTGAGAATGTGAAAATTATAGATGGCAGGAGCTTTGATCTGGATCTGGTATTGAGTGTGGGAGGCGACGGTACTTTTCTGCGTACGGCGTTGGAAGTAAACCGGCAAAACATTCCCATTTTAGGGATTAATACCGGACGCCTTGGCTTTTTGGCGGATGTGGGCAGCAGTCAGATTGATGAAGCACTGGATGAGCTGTTCCGGGGAGATTATAAAGTGGAAGAGCGTTCCCTTTTGTGTCTTACGGGTATGGAAGAACAGGCATTCGACGGGTTCAATTATGCACTGAATGAGGTAGCGATCCTGAAACGGGATACGTCTTCCATGATTACTGTTCACACGTATCTGAATGATGATTACCTGACTTCCTATGTGGCGGACGGGCTTGTCATCGCGACGCCTACCGGATCGACGGCCTATTCCATGAGTGTGAACGGCCCCGTTCTGTTGCCCCAGAACCGGAACTTCATTTTAAGCCCGGTTGCCCCGCATTCTTTGAATGTTCGTCCGGTTGTGATACCGGATCATTATATAATTACGTTAACGGTCGAAAGCCGGACAAATTCTTTTCTTACTTCATTAGATGGACGTTCTGAGGACTTT
The DNA here is from genome assembly GCA_031265585.1 of Tannerella sp. GTDB lineage: Bacteria > Bacteroidota > Bacteroidia > Bacteroidales > Tannerellaceae > Tannerella. The sequence goes on from JAISCL010000075.1 coordinate 5,811, forward strand.
CCTGTGGGTACTGTCCTGAAAATCAGCAAAGCCGACTTTTTGACGCGCGTAGTTAAGCGGTTTAATCAGACTTTTTACCAGACTTTACGTGAAAAATTAATGTGGGGAACAGACGCCAGAAGTTAAATAAACATAACGGGATGCATTTTTCTGCTGAAAAATTATGTTGGACAGCATATCTGTATTATCTTTGCACTGTGTTTTTCATGGTATTAGATTTAAGGTTAACAATGAAGATTGTGGTTGTCGTGAGACAACCATTTCTTTTTTATAGAGGTTCGGTCAATAACAATGCTCCATTCTACTATTTTCAACGGTTTCCTGTTTTCAAAAAGTTGTGGAAAAACACGGGTTGATATAAAAAAAATACGTAAAAATCTATTTTGCAATGAAAAAAAGTCTATCTTTGCAGCCTGAAAAAACAGGAATATAAGTAATAATATAAATATATTAAGAATCAATGCAAAACAAGGGATTTGTAAGAGTATTCGCGATTTTGCTGGCTTTGGTATGTATTTTTTATTTGTCATTTTCGTTTGTGACGAATAAGTACAACACGGCGGCGGAGGCTTATGCGAACGGAGATGTAACAAAAGAGAGTTCTTATCTGGATTCTCTTGCCAATAAAAAGGTTTGGCTTGGCTATACATTAAAAGAATGTCGTGAAAATGAAATTACTTTAGGTCTTGACCTGAAGGGGGGAATGAACGTGATCCTTGAATTGAACGTGCCGGATGTGATCCGTTCATTATCAAATAATAACAGGGATGAAAACTTCAACAGGGCGCTTGATGCCGCGCGTTCCCGTCAGTCAACAAGCCAGCGGAGTTTTATCGACCTGTTTGTGGAAGAATATAAGAAGATTGATCCGGGAGCGCGTTTGTCTGCTATTTTCAGCACGTTTGAACTGAAAGACCGGATTACGCCACAGAGTTCCGATGATCAGGTGGTTACGGTATTACGAAGTGAATTGAAAAGCGCCATTGATAATTCCTTTAATGTATTACGTACCCGTATAGACCGTTTTGGCGTAGTTTCCCCGAATATACAACAGCTTGAAACAGACGGCCGTATCCTGGTTGAGTTGCCGGGTGTTAAGGAGCCTGACCGTGTGCGCAAGTTGCTTCAGGGAAGTGCGAATCTTGAATTTTGGGAAACATTCGACCTGACACAGCTGTATCAGCAGTTGAGGGAAGCGGATGCGGTTCTGGCGCGTATGGTGGAAGAACAGGCCCCTGCTTCGGTTGAAACGGAAGACGTAACAGATGAGACTCCTGTCGCCGAAGCTTCCGACGCAGCAGCTGAAAACCCGCTGGACGACGCCCTTGCGGATGCGGCCTCCGAAGCGGATTCCCTGCTGGATCAGTTTGGCGTTGAAAATAAAGAGGCTATACAGTCGAATGAGGAATTGGCCAGGCAGCATCCTTTATTCTCCATCCTGATGCCGAATGTATACAACGAGCAGTTGATTCCCGGTGCGATTGTGGGTATTGCGAGTAAACAGGATATGGTGAAAATTGACAGTTTGCTAACCCTGAAACAGGTGAAGGAGGCGCTTCCTAATAATGTGATATTCAGGTGGTCTGTGAAGGCAACCGACGAAAATGAACAGTATTATCAATTATATGCTTTGAAGGTCACAAACCGTGACGGTTCGCCGGCCTTGAGCGGTGATGTGGTTACGAATGCCAATGCCGATTTCGCACAGGACAGGATGTCGCGTGCGGAGCAGGTGGTAAGCATGACCATGAATGCCGAGGGTGCGAAGGCCTGGGCGCGCCTTACAAAAGAAAACATAGGTAAAAGCGTGGCCATTGTATTGGATGATCTGGTTTATTCCGCTCCTACGGTGCAGGTGGAGATCACCGGCGGACAATCTCAGATTACCGGACATTTCTCTATTGAAGAGGCCAAAGACTTGGCGAATGTATTGAAATCAGGTAAGATGGCGGCTTCCGTGCTGATCGTGCAGGAAGATATTGTGGGTCCGTCGCTCGGACAGGAAGCCATCAATGCCGGGATTATTTCATTTATTGTTGCGTTGGTGGTCCTGATGATTTATATGTGCGCTGTTTACGGCTTCCTTCCCGGTATGATTGTAAACGGAGCTTTGATCTTGAATATTTTCTTTACATTTGGTATATTAGCGTCGTTTAAAGCGGTATTGACATTACCCGGTATTGCCGGTATGGTGCTTACGTTAGGAATGGCGGTTGACGCGAATGTGTTGATCTATGAACGGACAAAAGAAGAACTTCGTGCAGGCAAACAATTGGCCAGGGCGCTTGCCGACGGTTACAGTAACGCATTTTCTGCCATTTTCGATGCCAATATCACCACCATGATTGCCGGTATTGTACTGTTCATCTTCGGAACGGGGCCGATTAAGGGGTTTGCATGGACTTTACTGATCGGTATTGCGGTTTCGTTCCTGACCGCCGTATTCCTGACACGTCTCCTCTATGAATGGTTATTATCAAGGGATAAAATTAAAGATCTTACCTTTACAACCGGATTGTCTAAAAATTTCCTGACGAATCCGAAATTCAATTTTTTGGGCAGGCGTAAAATCGGATATGTGATTCCGTTGGCGATTGTTCTTCTGGGCGGGGTTTCTCTGGCGACTGTCGGTTTAAATACCGGTATTGACTTTACCGGCGGACGTAATTATATCATACGTTTTGACCGGGATGTCCGTACGGATGAGTTGCGCAGTTCCCTGGACGAACAGCTGGACGGGTCGGTTAGCGTCATCACGATCGGTGCGGCCAATCAGGTACGCGTCTCTACCAATTATAAGATCGAAGACAACAGTCCTTCCGTAGATGAAGAAATCAATGCTAAATTATATGAAGGCGCAAAGGAATTTCTGCCTTCGGAAACGACATTGCAGCAGTTTACGGACCGGTATATACAGAGTTCGCAAAAAGTAGGGCCGAGTATGGCGGATGATATTAAGAACAGCGCTGTGATGGCGGTTATCATTGCCATGTTCTGTATGGCGCTGTATATCCTGATCCGTTTCCGCGACTGGGGATTTTCTATCGGCGTCTTTGTCTCGGTGTTTGCAACGACATTGTGTATCATCGCGTTCTACACGTTATTCTGGAAGATCCTTCCGTTCTCCATGGAGGTGGATCAAACGTTCATTGCGGCGATCCTGACCGTGATCGGGTACTCTATTAACGATACCGTGGTGGTGTTCGACCGGATCCGTGAGACGATCCGGGATTATCCGAAACGTGACCGTTACCAGGTGATCAATGATGCATTAAATTCTACCCTGTCACGTACGTTTAATACAACGCTGTCGACTTTTGTCGTTGTATTTTGCATCTTCCTGCTGGGTGGAACAACGATACGCAGTTTTACATTCGCCATTATGCTGGGCGTACTCATCGGAACGTACTCGACCCTGTTTATCGCTACACCGATCGCTTATGAAATACAGAAGCGCAATATGGAAAAGAAAGTGACTGTACTTGAACAGGCAACGGCTGTTTCCTATACCCGCAAAAAGATCTGAGGGCTTTCTCTTTGATTCTCTCTTTTGATAGTTTAACAATGGGAAACCATGCACTGTTAGGGTGCATGGTTTTTTTATTTATGTGTTTCCACGCGTTTGGTGGGAGGCAGGTGTTTGTGGCGGTAATGGATGCGTTCCACCACGTTTTCCGCCAGTTTGCGGAACGCGGCGCCTGTGACGGTATCCGGATTCAGGGCGACAGGAATGCCGGCATCGCCGCTTTCACAAATGCTTTGTACGAGGGGAATCTGTCCCAGTAACGGAATGTTCAATTCTTCCGCTAACCGCTTGCCGCCTTCTTTGCCGAAGATATAGTATTTATTTTCCGGTAATTCTGCCGGTGTAAACCAGGCCATGTTTTCGATAAGACCCAGTACCGGCACATTGACCTTTTCGCCGGTAAACATGCTGATGCCTTTCCGGGCATCGGCGAGCGCTACTTCCTGTGGCGTGCTGACGACAACGACTCCTGTAATGGCGAGCGTTTGTACCAGTGTCAGGTGTATGTCGCTTGTGCCGGGAGGAAGATCGATCAGGAGATAATCCAGCTCACCCCAGGCAGCGTCTCCGATCAGCTGTTTGAGTGCATTGCCGGCCATCGAACCGCGCCAGAGTACGGCGTCTTCCCGGTTCACGAAAAAACCGATGGAGAGCAGTTTGACGCCATAGTTTTCCGCGGGTTGGATGAGTTCCCGGTTGCCCGCTTTTTCAAGGCAGGGCCTCGCATCTTCTACATGGAACATTTTCGGCTGTGAAGGGCCGAACAGATCGGCGTCAAGCAGTCCGGTTTTGAATCCCATACCCGCAAGCGATACCGCGAGATTGGCCGATACGGCGCTTTTTCCGACTCCTCCCTTTCCCGACGCAACGGCAATTATATTTTTGACGCCGGGCAGGAACTTTTCCGGTTCGGGACGCGCCTCCTGTTTCGTTTTTACCGGGATATGTATTTCCACTTCCGGTGAGATATACGTATGAATGGCTGTTTCCGCCGCTTTCACAACGGATTTGATAAACGGGTCATTCGGCTTTTCGAAGATGAGCGAGAAAGAGACTTTCTGTCCTTCGATACGGATATTATCTGCTACCATTCCGGCTTCCACGAGGTTTTTTCCCGTACCGGGGTACCGGATTTTTTTTAATGCTTCGATAATTAATTGAGGGTAAAGTGTCATTTGAGGATTGTTTATTAAGATTTTACATTACTCCGGCGGCTGCGGTTATAGCTGCGGTAGGGATCCGGTTCGATTTCCACGTCGGGTTCGGTCAGTACGGTGCGGGGTGTGCAGGCAAAGCGTATATATTTGATGGCCAGTCCACGGTCAAGCCATTGCTGTTCATAATAAGTCCGTATCGATAAAATCCCGTCCGACTTGCCGGAATGATAGAGGTCGTCCGTAAATACCTGCAGGGGATATCCGTTCACTTTTATCATTTCCAAAGTGTAGGTATACATGAAATTACTGTCTGTTTTGAGATGGATGATTCCCCCCTCGCCGGACAATATTTCACGGTACAGGTGCATGAAGCGTGTACCTGTCAGTCGTTTATTAACCTTTTTCATTTGCGGGTCGGGAAATGTCAGCCAGATCTCGGCCACTTCTCCGGGAGCGAAGAAACGGGTGATCAGTTCGATGCCGGTCCGGAGAAAGGCGACGTTTTTCATCCCCGATTCCAGCGATTCTTTGGCGCCGGCCCACATCCGGGCGCCCTTGATGTCTATCCCGATGAAATTTTTTCCGGGGAAAAGCTTTCCCAGTCCGACGGTATATTCACCGCGTCCGCATCCCAGTTCGAGTACCAGCGGATGGGTATTTTTGAATACTTTTTCATTCCACCGTCCTTTCAGGGGGCATTCGCCTTCCGATTGCAGGACGGCGAAAGGGTACTGGAATACATGCGGAAATCCCGCCATGTCGTCAAATTTCTGTAATTTATTTTTTCCCATAAACAGACCGGGACGTTGCCCGGATTACTTTTGATAAATAATGCTGCAAAAGTAGGGAAAAAAACGGACTTATACTGCACGTGCGATGGTTTTGTGCCTGTCAGGCTAATGAAAAATTTATAACATGTAACGGTTTGCAGAGACGTGGCATGACCCGTCTCTACATGTCCTGTAAGGGAGAATATGTTGGTAGAAACAGGCCATCCCCCCCCCCCGGTGTACCGTTCCGGCGGGTAGGGTGTGCAAACCCGCGTAAATTTTTCTATTGATTTTTGTTACATCGCATCCTTTCATTCTTTTTTTGAGATGCTATTATCATTGTGGAAAAGATAAAAATGACCTTATTTATAGGAGAGATAAAAAAAAATACTGAATGGCTGTTTTTTTTACGTATTTTTTTGTTGTTTATATAAAGTGTATTATCTTTGCCGCGAACTTTGAAAAACTATGATCTCTATGAACGTAAAATATATGGCCTGTTTTGGATTAATTAACATCTTTCTGTTGGTTAGTTCCGGTTATTTCTTAGAGAGAGAGAGAGAGAGAGAGAGAGAGAGAGAGAGAGAGAGAGAGAGAGACGCAGGCGTATATAACAACCCCTCTTTACCATAATATATTACGCGCGCGCGTAGGAGACCACAAAAACAACTCATTCCGTCATTTATTATTTGGAAGCCTTGACACCGTTTTTTCCGAAAAAAACGACAGAAAAGGACATTCCCATTCATACCGTTCTGTTCAGACAAAAGTTGCCGGCACCGTATTGACCCTGTGCCGGCCGGTCTGTTTAATGCCGTTAAGGGAGGATTATTTCCGGACCGATCCTCCCTTTTTAGAGCGATTCCCGTTCCGTCACAGGGAATGAAATCAATACCTGATAGAATTTTTTCAAAAATATCTAATACAAATCTAATTTATTAAATCATATGCCAATAGTATTCAACAAAGTAGAGCGGGCAAATCCTCAGGACAGGACAGCCCCGAAAAAATGCTATCCCATACTGAAAACCATCAGTCAGGTGGGTCAGAAAGGGGTAGCCAGGGATATAGCCGATGAAACGACCCTCAACCCGAGTGAAGCGGAAATGGCGCTTAATCAGCTGCAAAAAGTGCTTACCCGCAATCTTTTAGCAAGCAACAGTGTACAGCTGGGTGAATGGGGATCCTTTCACCTTACGTGCAACGGGGAAGGCAGCGACACCAGAGAAGGTGTTACCGTCGCCAATATCAAAAATTTGAACATCCGGTTCACACCCGGAAAGGCCTTGCGGGACGCTTTGAAAGAAGCCGTCTTCGTATTTTCCGAAGACCTTGTAAGCAGCAGGTAAAATGCAGACGTCCGCAGTTTCCGGCGCGGACGTCCGTGTACCTCCCCTGCGGACGTCCGCGCTCCGGAACGCAGACGTCCGCACCGGTACCACGGGAACGTCTGCGCCGGAAACCGGGAACGTCCGCATCCAAAGACGGGAACGTTTCCGGACGGAAATGTGAAAACAGATTCTTTTTAAATTGAAATTTTAAAGTTAATACGTATGTTTTATGTAAGAATAAACAGGATTAAGGTCTTCGACAATCGCGAAGGCTTTTTGGGACTGTTCAACCGGGGCGCCGAAATGCGCATATACAGTTATGCATCAAATCCGGGCATGGAAAAGGGGCCGTATGTTCCGGCGCTTTCCGTTTCCGGTTTGCTCTCCATGAATGAGAAGGAACGCGAAGAAAAACTGCTGGAACAGGTTCTTGCCGAAGCCGGACTGTTCGCCCAAAGCAAGTATCTTGAAATTAACGGCGTGAAGGACAACCAGAGCCTGCTGTTCGGCGATTCGGGCCTGGTCATTTATTCAAGTGAACAAATCCCCGACCTGCTGAACATGCAACTGTGGGTGATCGAATCGGATGCCGACGTACGCAGTTTTGCCCTCGAAGCCGACAAAGTGGTCGACAGCGACGCCTTCAAGGGATTGCTGATTGCCGTCGAAACAGCGCTGACGGTCACGAATCCCGTCCTGTCCGGCGTCATCGGCATTGGCGCCGTAGTTGCCAACCTGCTGCGGCAGAAGCTGCGCGCCAACAGAGACGACCTCGTCGGCTATTGGCAGATGACCCTCAACCGTGCCGAACACTATCCGCATGGCACTCGCGACCGGCAAGACTCCGCCGACACGACGGGAAACATACTGGTGGACTATACGCTGTTCGGGTTTGAGAATGAAGTAGAGAACAAAGAATTATTAATCACAACCGATAAGATGTGAATTTCATATTATTATCTAAACTATTAAATTTTAATTGCATGATGAATAGAAAAAACAAAATGAGCAAGTCGCGGCTGAGACAATGGAAAATGATTGTCGCCAGCTGCATGTTATTGACATTCGGACTGCCGGAAACGGCAGTGTCCGGAACAGTGAAAGGAACGGTTGCCGGTATGCAGCAGGCAAAAGGGAACACGGTTACCGGTACCGTATCGGACGAAAACGGGGAGCCGGTTCCCGGAGCTACAATTACTGTCAAAGGGACGACGCGCGGTGTGATCACCGACATGGACGGGACATTTACCATTCAGGCAACGCCCGAAAATCAGCTGGAAATATCTTACCTGGGCTATCAGAAACTTACGGTGCCGGTGGGTAAACAGACCAGTATCAGTGTAGCGCTGACCCCCAACGTGAACGAACTGGACGAGGTGACGGTCGTAGCCTTCACCAAACAAAAGAAAGAAAGTGTGATAGGCGCCATTTCAACCGTCAATGTCAAGGAGTTGAAGGTGCCTTCGAGTAACCTGACCACGGCTTTTGCCGGAAAAGTCGCCGGCATGATTTCGTATCAGACCAGCGGCGAACCCGGGCAGGACAATGCCCAGTTCTTTATTCGCGGTATCACCTCTTTCGGAGCGGCGGCAAAGAAAGACCCGCTCATTCTGATTGACGGAGTGGAGCTGACTTCCGACGATCTGGCAAGGCTCAATACCGACGATATCGCCAGTTTTTCGATTATGAAAGACGCCACCTCGACCGCGCTTTACGGCGCCAGAGGAGCTAACGGCGTGATTCTGGTAACTACGAAGGAAGGCTCCGAAGGAAAGATAAAAGTAAATGTCCGTATCGAAAATTCGTTCTCTTCGCCTACGAAAATGATTGAAGTGGCAGACCCTGTCACTTTTATGAGGATGCACAACGAAGCGATTGTCACACGCGACCCGGAGGGAATTCCCGAATACAGGGCGGAGAAAATCGAAATGACCGAACGGGGTACTTTTCCCGACATTTATCCTGCAACCGACTGGTACGGAACCATGTTCAACAAAATGATCAGCAATCAGCGCGCCAATCTCAGTCTCAGCGGCGGAGGTAATATTGCGCGTTATTATGTGGCTGTGAATGTCGCCCAGGATAACGGAAACATAAAGGTCGACAAGCGTAACAGTTTCAACAACAACATCAACCTTACGAAGTATGCTCTCCGTACCAATGTAAACGTCAATCTTACCGGGACAACGGAACTTGTTTTCAAGTTGAGCAGTACGTTTGACGAATACACCGGTCCTCTTGATGGCGGTTCTTCGATGTATAACAAGGTGATTCAGGCAAATCCCGTTTATTTCAAGCCCTATTACGAAGCCGACGAGGAATATTCGTACGTGAAACATATTCTGTTTGGTAACTATTCTACTTCGAATTACATCAATCCTTACGCCGAATCGCTGAAAGGATACAGAGAATACAGTACAAATACGACAGGTACGCAATTCGGAGTAGACCAGAATCTTGATATGTTACTCGACGGGCTGAAATTCCATGTTATGGTAAATATGAACCGTTATTCCGATTTCAGCGTTACGAGGGCTTACCGTCCGTTTTTCTATAACGTAGATACCTATGACCTGGTAAATAACACGTATACTTTACGCAGACTGAATACCGACGGTGACGAAAAACTGGGTTACAGTCCGGGCGCCCGGACTATTAACACTTCGTTTTACGTCGAAGCAACAGCGGAATATAATAAACAGTTTGCCGAAAAACACAATGTCAGCGGATTGCTGGTTTATATTCTGCGGCAGGAAAAACAGGGTGTGGCAGACAATCTTTTCCTTTCGCTGCCTCACCGTAATCTCGGTCTTTCGGGCAGAGCGACGTACAATTATGATTCCCGCTATTTCCTTGAATTTAACTTCGGATACAACGGTTCGGAACGTTTTTCGAAAGAACATCGCTGGGGATTTTTCCCGTCGATGGGTCTGGCATGGATGCTGTCAAACGAAAAGTTTTTTGAGCCGCTGACGGGCGTTTTCTCATCGGCTAAATTTAAGGGCACTTTCGGCCTTGTTGGCAACGACCAGATTGGCAGCAGCAGCGACCGTTTCTACTATCTTTCGGACGTAAATATAAATGCGAATAAAAATCCGCACTGGGGATTATTTTTGGATCGCAATCCGGGAGGAACAAACGTAAGCCGTTACGCCAATAGCAATATCGGTTGGGAAACGGCATACAAGACAAATATCGGAATCGAAATTGGAATGATAAACGGACTGTCGATGATAGCCGATATTTTCCATGAAAGGCGTGAAAATATCCTGATAGACCGTATTATTCCCGGAACGATGGGTGTTATTCCTGCGGTAAAGGCAAATCTCGGAGTTGGCAGCGGACAGGGCGTTGATGTAGAACTGAATTACGAAAAATCGTTCAATAAAGATCTGTTTCTTACCGGACGCGGCACATTCACGTATGCGACCAACGAAGTGATAGAATGGGAAGAACCTGATTATTCCGAAACGCCATGGAAATCGGCCGTAGGATATAATATTTACCAGACGAAAGGATATATTGCCGAACGCCTGTTTGTTGACGAACGCGAAGTAGAAAACTCGCCGGAACAGTTCGGACGGGTGATGGCGGGAGACATCAAATACCGTGACGTCAACGGCGATGGAAAAATTTCGGCGCTTGACCAGGTGCCGATCGGTTATCCGACCGTTCCGGAAATCACTTACGGTTTCGGTCTTACCGCCGGATATAAGAGCTTCGACGCTTCGTTTTTCTTTCAGGGTTCGGCGCGTCGCTCGTTCTGGCTCGACATTAACGCCATACAGCCCTTTATGGACAGTAACAGCGACGATGGCTTAATTGGTCAAAATGCCGTAATAAAGCCGATTGAGGAAAGTTACTGGAGCGAAAGCAACCGTGATCCGTATGCATTCTGGCCCCGCCTGTCGAACTATGCGATTAATAATAACCGGCAAACAAGCACCTGGTATATGCATGACGCTTCGTTCCTGCGGTTAAAATCGGTTGAAATCGGTTATACCATGCCACAGAATCTTACAAAAAAGTTTTTTGTGTCGAATCTTCGCGTTTATGCAAGCGGGACAAACCTGTTGCGCTGGAGCCCGTTTACGTTCTGGGATCCCGAAATGGGCGGTAACGGACTGGGTTATCCCCTGCAGAGAGTTTTGAGTGTTGGTATAAATATAGGACTTTAATAATTATGAATTATGAATTATGAATTTTTTCAATTTAAGAATATGAAACAGATAAAATTGAATGGACTGTTTGTTTGGGGGATTATGCTTTTGACGTTGGCGTCATGCGACTATCTGGATATTGTCCCCGAAAATGTATATACGGTTGACGATATGTTTGCCGACCGTTATGCCGCCGAAAAATCGCTGGCAAGCTGTTACTGGGCCATACCGCGTACCGGTGGAAACTGGAATACCAATCCCGGCATATTGGGTTCACTGGAATCTATTTTGAACAAAGAGCTTAGAGAACAGGCAGGTATGAGAATAGGGTTGAGCGAAGACAATGCAACTTCTCCGGTCATGAATTACTGGAACAGTACGGATGACGGAACGCGTTCGGTTTATGCAGGAATACGCGACTGCAATACTTTTCTTGACAATATCGAAAATGTCAAGGATTTACCGCGTCGCGAAAAAGACCGGATGATAGCGGAAGCCAAACTGTTGAAGGCATATATGCATTTTCAACTGATTTATTTCTATGGTCCCATTTGTCCTCTGCGAACAAGCCCTCCGGTTGACGAATCAACTCAGGGAGTCAGGGCTTATCGTGAGAAAATAGACGACTGTTTCCAATATGTGCTGGATTTGGTCAATGAAGTAATAGAAAGCAATGCTTTACCGTCGGTAATTACGAACCAGGCGACCGAAGTCGGACGATTCACTCAGGCTGCCGCCTGGTTTATAAAAGCAAAAGTTTTGGTTTATTGGGCAAGCCCGCTTTTCAACGGGAACACCGATTATAATAACTTTCTTGATCACAATGACGAACCTTTTTTCAACCAGCAATATAACAGCGACCGTTGGACTCAGGCTGCCGAAGCATGCAAACAGGCAGTAGCCTACTGTCAGGAAAATGAGCGGTTTCGACTGTACGATGCGGCTGATTATATACAGTTAAAACCATTGTCGCCAGAATATTTACGGATAGAAGTGTTGCGTTCTGCCGTTACGGCAACTTTCAGTGTGGAAACAATATGGAGTGGCACCGCTCACAGTTTAGTCCTCTCACAATCTTCCGGAGGTCCTCAATCCGAGTGTATGCCAAGACTCGAAACATCAACATCAAGTACGATGCCTACGCCCGGACGCTGGAGTATACCGCTGCAATCGGTTGAATGGTTTTATTCGAGTAACGGCGTGCCTGTCAACGAAGACAAAGAATGGTTGAACGGAGAAGACAAAAAGTACGAAAACCGTTTTAAAGTGCGTGTAAGCGACGAGGCTCACCAGCGGCAAGTGCAATTGGGCGAACAGTCCGCATCCATGAATTTTGACCGCGAACCGCGCTTCTATTCCTCTTTGGGATTCGACAGAGGCAAATGGTACGGCAGTTCGTATAATAACACGCCTGACAATGAATTAGACTGCTTATATCCAAAAGCGCGATACAGAGAATATTCGGCGTTAGGCACGGGAAGCAACTACAATGCAACAGGCTACTGGCCCAAAAAGTTAATACAGATTCGATCCTTTTATGTCGATCCGAACACTTTCTACAGTTTTGCAATGGCGTGGCCCGAAATGCGATATGCCGATTTGCTTCTGCTCGCTGCCGAAGCGCTTAACGAATCAAAAACGCAACCCGATAACGAAGTCTATCAATACATTGATCAGGTACGCAGACGGGCAGGTCTTGAGGGCGTAACGGACAGTTGGGAAAAATATGCTGAAAATGCATCCAAACCGGCTACAAAAAGCGGGATGCGCGCCATCATTCAACAGGAACGGAAAATCGAACTTGCATTTGAAGGTCAGTATCACTGGGACTGTCGCAGATGGAAAACCGCTCCCGCCGAACTGAACAGGCTTGTACAGGGGTGGACGGTAACCGAGTCGGATGTAAATGCATACTATCAGGTATCTACCGTTTATACGCAAAAGTTTTCACTGCGTGATTATTTTATGCCCGTTCCGGAGAGCGATATGATTAATAATCCACAGTTGATACAAAACCCGGGATGGTAATTGAGAGTTGAAAATTGAAAATTGAAAATTGAAAGTTGAAAATGACAAATAATTAGAGATATGAAAAAAATATATTTTTATTTGATTGCCGGGGCGGTTCTGTGCTTTTCGTGCAGGGACGCAGAAATAGCGCCGATAAGCGACAGTTCCGGAAAACCGGAAAAGGTGGAAATCCTTGCGGTGGATACTGTTCCCGGAGGAGTTGCCATTAACTACAAAATACCGCCAATCAACGATATTATCGAAATTAAGGCAGTGTATACACTCTCAAACGGGAAAATCCGTGAATCGTCTTCTTCGTTTTACACCAGTTATATAACAATTGACGGTTATAACGATACCGGCGAACACGAAGCGTTAATATACACAATCAACCGCGCCCGTGAAATGTCCGACGCCGTGCCGGTGAAATTCCGGCCGGGCGAATCGAATTTAAGCAAGGCGGCAAAATCAATGCAAGTTATCGAAGATTTCGGCGGCGTTAATTTCAGTTGGAGAAATCCGGATAAAGCCATGTTGACATTTGAATTTTACACGGAAAATGAGAGAGGCGAGATGGTAACCATGAATATCCTTTCTTCGAAAACCGATTCGACGGATCTGTCATTCCGGGGATACGATACCATACCGCGTAAATTTGCTGTAAATATTCGCGATAATTTCGGAAATGCGTCAGGTATAATCTATCCTGAGGGAGAATATATTACGCCCTTATATGAAATATTATTGGATAAAACAATTCAGAAAATACCGCACCTGACTAATGATACGGACTGGCAACAATGGGGATCGGTTGACCGGAATTTCATTGATGACGATAAAACTACATTTGTCCATACATTGGCGAACACGGTACCCGGAGCTACTATTACAATTGATCTCGGAAGGAAAGCTAAATTAAGCCGTTTTTTGATATTTCAACGCACGGATGAAAATCATGCCTGGAATTCAGGTAATCCCCGTGTTTTCGAGGTATATACTACCGATGATACAGGTGACGCTCCAAATGGAGACTGGAGTGAATGGACGCTTCGGAGGGTTTGTACCGTAGTCAGACCGTCAAGCGTTGGCGGAACAGCAGAAGACGACAGAATCGCTTTGGAAAACGGACATGAATTTTCATTACCCCTGGATACGCCACCGGTAAAGTATATCCGTCTCAAAATTATAACAAGTTGGGTCTATAACTATTCGCATCCTACAGAACTCACTATGTATGGTTTTTATGTTGAATGATTAATGAACAGTTAAAATATAATACAATGAATAAGTTATTGAATTTTATAGCAATAATAATGACCGCGGGCGTATTTTTTTCGTGCGACGGCATGATGGACGTCCATCAGCAATATCTCGAAGGCGGAGAAAAAATCTACGCTCCGAAAGTGGATTCTTTGGTCTTCCATAACGGCAAAGGCCGTGCTCAAGTGTGGTTCTGGCTGCTCGAATCGCCCAATGTGCGTTCGGTGGATATTTTTTGGAATAATAATGCCGATTCGCTGATTGTTCCGGTATCGCCTTCTGCCGGACTGGACAGTATGGAAGTGTATGTTCCTTTAACGGAAGAACGGGCCTATACGTTATATATCCGGACAACGGATATTTTCGGGAATCACTCGCTTAGCGAAATAGGCTCCGCAACCTCGTACGGCGCAATATACGAAAGTACGCTTACAAACAGAGGTGTGAAAAGCGCCACGACTTCAGGTTCGACTGTCGAAATTCAGTGGTACGGAATTATGGACGGTTATGCATGTTCGGAAGTCCGCTATACCGGTGTGAACGGTGAGGTGCAGACTGTCCGGGCGCTACCGAACGAAACATCCACCTCCTGTCCCGATGCGAAAGCAGGTTCAACTTATGAACACCGCTCGCTGTATGTCCCGGCAAATTCGATAGACACGTTCTATCTGGAATGGACGCCGATTGTGCCACTGGTTAAACTGGATAAGAGTTCGTGGTCGGTCATATCCTGGTCGGACGAAGAAGAAACAGACGCTAAGGCAGCGTGGATTATCAATGGCATTTATCCGAATGACAATGCGAATGATTTCTGGCATTCGCAATGGCGGGCGCCGGCGGCTCCATTGCCTCACTGGGCAATTATTGATATGGGCGCTCCGAAAGAGATTGTAATAATCGACACATACCGGCGCAGAAACAATACCAATACAAAATCAGTATGGTATTATGCCGGCGACGATCCCGATCCCGACGCCGCTTCGTGGACGAAGATTGCCGAAGGCACATTCGCCTCAGGCGATTTGATGACTTTGACAGCTTCCATATCCGCTACAAGGCGATATCTGAAAATATATCTGCCCGACAGCAACAGCGGAGCGAATATCAGTGTTGCGGAGATAGATGTTTTCGGATACGAATAAGTAATGACGCAGGAATGAGAATAAATTCCTGAATAAAACTGTGTAATGAGGGTGGAAGGTCGACCTTCCGCCTGCATTGCGCATGTTATGGCGACAGGTTGCAACAGGCTACGGGCTTTGTCGATGTTATGGAGCAGGAATATGCACACAATCCTCCGACAAAATCGCAGATAAAACCTCCGGAATTGAAAATTGGTAATATTTTGTGTAACTTCGCACTCTTTGCGGTTTAAAAAATCGTGTTGTATAATTCGTGGATAAATAAAAAATATATAAAATGAGAAAAACAGTTTTTTGCATATTATTGATTGCCGGACTGATTTCGTGCCGGCAAGCGACAAACGAGATTGACCTTTCGGGCGAATGGACATTTGCTTTGGATCCCAACGATGCCGGAATCAGCGAACAGTGGTACGGTAAACCGTTGAAAGACAAAATCAAATTACCCGGTTCCCTTCAGGAACAGGGATATGGCGAAGAAGTCGGCGTCGATACGAAATGGACGGGGAATATTGTGGACAATTCATGGTTTACAAGTCCGAAATACGAACCTTACCGGCAGGCAGGCAACATAAAGATCCCGTTTTGGCTGCAACCCGACAGGCATTACGCGGGAGTAGCCTGGTATCAGCGTGAAGTGAATGTTCCTGCATCATGGAAAGGAAAGCATATAGAACTCGAACTGGAACGTACTCACTGGGAAACCACGCTTTACGTCAACGGACGGGAAGCGGGCAAAAGCGACGCCCTGCTTACGCCCCACCGTTTTGTTATCGACAATACAGGGAAACTGCGCCTGACGCTCCGTGTGGACAATCGCGTGCATGTTCCCGTCGGCATAAATGCCCATAGCGTTTCCGACCATACACAGTCGAACTGGAACGGCATCACCGGGAAAATCGTCCTTTCGGCGCGACCGGCGTT
>JAISCL010000107.1 GCA_031265585.1 Tannerella sp.
TCACGCCGCCCTGTATGATCACGGGCATTCGCGAATCGGCGGAGAAAGCTGTCCGCGCAGGTATTCTTCACACCCTGCAAACCGTTCAATCCGAATCACTGGCCGCCGATATGGACGAATATTTGAAGAATATGTACATACAGGAAAGCCCCTACCTCGCGAAAGCGCCGAAGAAAGCCCTCAACCTCGGCAGGAAACTGTTCGAGCAGACGGGCTGTACCTTATGCCACAACGGACAGTATTACACCGACATGAAGAAATACAACGTCGGCACAGGCGACGGCAACGACTCCGGACGCCCCTTCGACACTCCCTCGCTACGTGAAGTCTGGCGCACCGCCCCCTACCTTTACGACGGCAGGGCTGCCACCCTCGAAGAAGTCTTCACCAGATTCAACCCGGACGACCACCATGGCAAGACCTCCCGCCTCACCAAGGAAGAACTCGACGCGCTAATCTTGTATATCAAAACATTATGATCACGAAACGTTTTAATCATATGAAAAAGCAGTCCTTTATATGAAACACAGATTGGTATATTTTACAGTAGTTTTATGGACGGCGCTGCTTGTGCCGGCATACAAACTGCCCGATACAAGTTTGCTTGCCGGTTTTCGGCAGGCCGGATCGCCGATGTACGGCATTGACAAAATTGTTTTTGCAGTGCGGCCGAGTGGGCTTGACGAGCACTGGTATGCAAATTTCGGCTATTATGCCGACGATAATTATTACGGGCAAAATAATGGCATGCTGACAAAGATTCAGGACACAAACATCTGCCGGATGCCCAAAAATCCGACAGTCGATTACCGTCATTTTTCTGACCGTTCGATTAAATACAGTACCGGAGGACGTTCCCGGCTGATTCCCAATGTAGGTGGAAAACTGTGCATTTACGATGTCGCGACGCATAAAATTGAGGTCATACTAAGCGATTCCACCGGCTCAATACGTGACCCGCAAGTACATTACGACGCAGATAAAATTCTTTTTGCGTACTGTCCTGCCAACAAGGAACACTATCATCTCTATGAAATCAATGTAGACGGTTCGGGCTTGAAACAGCTTACCGACGGCGATTGCGACGACATTGAGCCAGCATACGCTCCCGATGGCAGCATCGTTTTCGTCTCCAGCAGGGCAAGCCGCTGGGTGCAATGCTGGAATACGCCGGTAGCGATTTTGTATGGCTGCGACGCCGAGGGGAAAAACATCCGTCCCCTTTCGGCAAATGTCGAGCATGACAATACTCCGTGGATACTTCCCGACGGCAGAATTTTATATACCCGCTGGGAATACGTCGATCGTTCGCAGGTACATTATCATCACCTCTGGACAATTAATCCCGACGGTACGCAGCAGGCGGTATTTTACGGCAACTTGCATCCCGGAACCGTGTTTATCGACGCCAAACCCGTCCCCGGCAGCCGAAAAATTGTAGCCTCGTTTTCACCCGGACATGGAGCTGTCGAGCATACCGGCTATATCGGTCTGATTGATCCCCGATCGGGCCCCGATGAAGAGAAATTGGCTACAACTATCTCAAAACAGGCGAGATACCGAGACCCGTGGGCCTTTTCCGAAAAGGCATTCCTTGCGGCCAAAGATGCGCAAATGATTCTGATGAACGAAAAGGGAGAAGAAGAGACCCTGTTCGAACTGCCCGAAGAATGGAAAACGCGGCAGTTGCTCCTGCACGAGCCTCGTCCGATAATCAGACGGATTCCGGAAAAACTGATTGCTTCGACCATCAAATCCGACGACCCGAAAGGACGACTAATGCTGATGAACGTTTATGCAGGACGAAACATGCAGGACGTCAAACAGGGAGAGATAAAGAAACTTCTGATACTGGAGACCCTGCCCAAGCCTATCAATTTTACGGGCGGAATGGAGCCGCTGACTTACGGAGGCTCGTTTACTCTGGAACGGATTTTCGGAACGGCGCCTGTTGAAGACGATGGTTCGGCATATTTCGAACTGCCTGCCATGCGCAGTTTCTTTTTCGTTGCGCTTGACGAAAACGAGCGTGCAGTGAAACGCATGCAGTCGTTTGTGTCGGTCATGCCGGGCGAACTGACTTCCTGCATCGGCTGCCATGAGCGGCGCACAGAATCCCCCGGCAGCAGCATAGCGCATAACCCCGCTGCAATACGGCGGACGCCAAGTCCCATAACCGTTATTGCCGATTTTCGGGGAACCGACGGCGTAGGCAATCGGCTGGAAAATCCAAGCGGCATCCCCGATGTGATTGACTTTCCCCGCGATGTGCAGCCCGTTCTTGATGCGCACTGTGTCAGGTGTCACAGGCCGGAGGAACGAAACGGAGGCGTTTCCCTGGTTGGCGACAGAACGCCGCTATACTCAATCAGCTACTATACAATCACCGCCAAAAATCTGGTTGCCGACGGACGGAATCTGCCGAAAAGCAACTATCCTCCCCGTTCGCTGGGAAGCGGCGGCAGCAGACTGCTCGACTATTGCGACGGTTCACATCACGGCGTTAAACTCGGCGAACGCGAACAGACGGTAGTCAGGCTCTGGTGCGAAACCGGAGCCACATACCCCGGTACCTATACGGCGCTGGGCAGCGGAATGATAGGCGGATATGCGCAAAACCGTCTCGACCGGCAGGATACACAGTGGGAAGAGGTGAAGAAAATGGGAGAGACGCTGACTATAAACTGTGCAAAATGTCACACAGGCAACATGGAACTGCCCCTCTCGCCTTCCCACGAAATCGGAGGAGCGCCGTGGGAAAACATGCGTCCCGACGATGTCCGCCGAAAATTTTCGCGACAGTTGCTTTACAATCTGACATATCCCGAGAAATCAACTTTGTTGCTGGCTCCACTGGCTAAATCGGCAGGAGGATACGAATCATGTGGCAAAGCGATTTTCAAAGACAAAAACGACCCGCGTTACAAGCAAATTTTAAACGGTATCGAACGGACAAAACAGCACCTCGACAAGATCAAACGTTTCGACATGCCCGGATTTGTTCCGCGCCCCGAATATGTTCGCGAAATGCAAAAATACGGCGTCCTCCCATCCGGCACAAAACCTTCGGATATAAAGGATATTTACAGTCTGGAACAAGAATACTGGCAATCGCAGTGGTAGTTAAAGTCTGCTGAAAAAGGCGCCCTTTCGGGTAAGATAAATGTCTATATACATTTACGGGAAATACGTTATAGACATTTATGATTTGCAACTTGTTGTAAATTAACGACTTTCAGTCGTTTTGTGCGGCTGAAGGGAAACTGTCCACCTAACCCAACAACCTGTTTACGAACATTTTATTTTTGTCTATTAATGTCTGTTTTTATTTTTTTGTCTATTAATGTCTATTATTTTTTAGGTAATAACGGATATATATTATCTCTTTTACAATTACAATTCAGGCACCTTCCGCAGTATCGCCCAAAGGGGGATAGCCCTTTTTAAGCAGATTAATCAATACTGAGTTCTGTTTGATTAGTTCCATCCTCTGTTCGTCTGCTCTTTTTCTTTCTTCAGCCATTATCTTTATAACTGACATGGGAATTATAGAGGACTATATTAAAAACAACTCCTTTGTATTCATAGCCTATATTACACTGTCCAAGGACCAACACCCATAGAAGGATTATGATGCTCTTCCAAAACTTTTTCAATGTCATGAACTGACTTTTCTAATTCAGCTAAGATTGAATGAATTAATTCTTCATCAAGCTTTTGACCTTTATAAGGTTTTAATTGCAACATGATTGCAATGCTCTGCTTCTGTTCATTAGTTAAATTAAGCATATTCTATTTATTTAAGATTTCAAGATTATCTTCTCCAAAAACCATTTTTAGTATTTTTTCTTTTTTGTCTTTTCTAAGTCTAACTTGTAAAATGGCTTCAATTGGTTCATTACCCTGTCTTACATAAACATCAGGATATGTAATTAGGTCTATGACGCTAACCCCAAGTGCTTTTGCGATTATCTCAAGTTCTGAAACCTTTAATTCCCGTTTTCCATTTTCAATATTACTCACAACAGAATTGTCAGAATTCAAAGCATCCGCTATAACCTGCTGTGTTAGTCCTTTTTCCTTTCTAATGAGGTTTATGTTTTTAGCTACATTCATAATTCGCAATTTTAATTACTTTAATATCAATTTATTATAAGATTCCCTGTTAATATTTGAGATTTTCTCAAATATATTTGAGAAAATCTCAAATATTATACTTATGTTTGTCAAACAATAATCAGAATAAAGTTGAATTACAAATCAAAAAACAAATTTCAAAATGGGAAATAATCAAAAAGGAGTAAAAAATTCTCTTCTCCAGCTAAAGGAAAGAAAGGAGAAAGAGGGGCAGTATGGGGATGTGAAAGCGGCCTGTGACAAAGTGGGTGTTACAATCTCTGTGTTTTTTAAAGCTCTCAAGAAAGAGAACATAGATAGTTTAACTACTATGGAACTTGAAACATTGACGGCTTATAAGGAAATATTGGATAACCGGGCAAAGCTAAAAGCTGCTTTATGATACTTAGCAAACGGGAAGAGCAGGTGTTGACATTGTGTGCTGTCGGGTTGTCTGCAAAAGAGATCGCGGATAAAAAGAATATCAGTCCCGAAACAGTCCGGAAAACAATTTCAAATATCAAGCTAAAGATCGGTCTTCAAAAAGCTACGGAACTTGTGGCATTTTATTATTGCCGATTGATGAAGATGGATTTTATGGAGTTTCGGGAACAGGTTCTATCAGTCATATTGTTGTTCTTGATTTCTATAATGGAAATATCATGTAATCAAACAGACAATTTTACTCGAAGAACACGCACAATGTATCGAACAGAAGTAAGAGCAAAAAAAAGATTTTATAAACATCAAATTTAAAACATCATGAAAACACGTAAATCAATCTCTTTTTTCAAAGAGATTAAAAATATGGAAGAACTTAATGAAATTGACTTGAAAGAAATCCTTCAAGAATTACTGAAAACCGACTCAATCCCCGAAGAGAAGGGGGTTTCATTAACAATCCTGATGGATTATGATAAATAATAAGATAACTGGCATCGGAATCATTAATACTTGATAATTAAAATTATAAAGCTGCGACACTAATAACAAAAACATTATGGCACATCCACAAGTAGTCATTCACAAGTTGACAAGAACGATCTTCACAAAGGAGTTGCAAATCACTTTTGCATCCAACGAGAAAAAAGTAAAACTGTTTACTACAGTTAAGTTTACGATGCCGATGCTCGATGATCTGGAACAATCGAAAATCGTGCGGGTAGAACGTTTCTCTCATTCCGACGGAATGGGATGGATTGTGATGGGCCGCCGGTTCGGTTATTCGGATGAGAAATTCACGAATGTATTGTTCGCTATCATTGATAAGTTCAACTTGAATAATAATCCTGAAAATATATGAAACCTCAATGGAATAAGCTATGTGAAAACCTGGCTAACTATGGGGAGTTGATTTCAAAAACGCTCGAATTCCTACCTCCTACCAAACAGTGCGGCCGGATTAAGAAAGCCCTCGCCAAAGAATGGGAACAGATTACTAAAACGGTTGGAGAACTTGATCTGTTGGTTGATCCAATAAATCCAATCGAAATCAAATACCCATTTGAATCGGAACGGTTCAAGGCCATGTGGAAATACTACAAAGACTTCTTGCTCGAAAGTCATAACATGACGCTTTGTTCCCGCGTTGAAAACTCAAGATTAACGCAACTATACCGGTTTTCCGGCAAAGACGAAGAGCGGGCTATGTTGATTCTTGAACTTCTTTGTGCGAATAACTACCGGACTATAATTTGCCCGGCCAACAAACAGCTTACCGGTGAAGAGGAGGTCTTACCGGAACAGCAACCGGCAAACCTTTCCATTAACCGAAATAGCCAGGAGATATGAAGAATAAACTAAGGAATACCGAAGGAAAGATGGTTGAGAATATAATTACCGATGAATCGTCACGCGCCGAACGGCTTCTTGAGTTCTGCAAAAAGAGGGATAACAGCCGGAAACTGATTCCTGTAAAATTGGATAGCAAAACCATATTCTATGTTCCTGAAGGAACGGATATCGAGGAATGGAAGAAAAATAAAACCGAGGCGTTGAACAAATTCAGGAGTAGCGACCAGTAATGAATGTAACAGCAAAAATACAGGAAGTATATACGGACGGCATCATGTTCCTTTATGTTGACCTCTTTTGCGGCGCCGGCGGAACGTCTACCGGTGTTGAAAAGGCGCGGTTGAAAAACATGAAAATAGCCAAAGTAATAGCCTGCGTAAACCATGATGAAAATGCCATAGCCAGCCATGCCGCCAACCATCCGGGAGCAAAACATTATACCGAAGATGTCCGGACACTCGATTTGACGGAATTGGTTGCCCATATAGCTTTGATGCGGCAAATTTACAGGAACGCCAAAATCGTACTGTGGATATCGGCTGAATGCACCTCCCATAGCAATGCCAAGGGCGGAACGTCCAGGGATGCCGACAGCCGTTCACTGCCGGAAGAAATGTACCGGTATATCAAAGCGATTAACCCGGATATTATTCAGGTTGAAAATGTGAAAGAGTTCCTGGATTGGGGGCCGCTCATTATAAAAGTTGTCCGGGATAAAAAGACAAAAGAAGAATTGTATTGCCCCCTCGATATCAAAAGAGAAAAGAAAAAGAGAGGGCAAAAACAAGGGATCTGTATTCGTCCGACATGGATGCCTGACCCCCGGTTCAAAAAAAACTATTACAACCGGTGGGTAAACGAAATCAAAAGTTACGGATACCAGTACGATTACAGAGTGCCTAATGCTGCCGATTATGGAGCCTATACAAGCCGGAAGCGGTATTTCGGTATATTTGCCAAAGAAAAGAAATACATTGTATTCCCAAAGCCCACGCACTCCAAAGACGGAAAGAATCTTCCCAAATGGAAAGCCGTTAAAGAAGTCTTGGATTTTACCGAGATGGGAGTATCTCTTTTCGGAAGAAAAAAGGATTTGTCGGAAAAGACACTCGCGCGCATTTATTCAGGACTGATTGTATTCGTAGCCGGAGGCAAAGAGAATTTCCTTATCAAATGGAATTCCATGCAACAAAACGGGAACTATATCGCCCCATCGGTAGATGATCCGTGTCCGACTATAACTTGTCAGAACCGGCTGGGAATAGCGAATGTAAGATTCCTGTCAAAATATTTCTCAGGACATCCGGAAAGCAAGAATATCAGTGTAGACGGTCCGGCGCATACCATTAGATGCAAAGACAGTCATTCATTGATAAGCTGCTCTTTCCTCGCAGCATATTATGGCAATGGCGCCAATGTGACAAGTATTAGGATGATTGACCAGCAATATGGGCAATCCAAACCGGCAAGCATAGACAATCCGATCGGCGCCATTATGAAAAACCCGAAATTCAATCTGGTGGAAGCGAAATGGATAATGAACAGCAATTTTAATAGTGTGGGGCATTCGATTGAAAGCCCGGCGCCGACGATATGCGCCAGCCGCCGTCACCATTATCTAATGAATCCACAATACCAGTCCGCAGGCTCCGATATAAATAACCCATGCTTCACGCTCATTGCCCGGATGGATAAAAAACCTCCGCACCTGGTCTCCACCGTCGAAGGAGCAGCCGTCATCATGATTTATGAATCGGATTCCCCGATGACAAAGAAAATAAAGGAGTTCATGGTGATGTACGGGATTGCCGACATCCTGATGCGCATGCTGCTTATCCGGGAATTAAAATCAATCATGGGCTTCCCGAAAGGATATAAACTGATTGGGACACAAACCGAACAGAAAAAATATATTGGGAATGCCGTCGAAGTGAACATGGCCATGGCAATGTGTACTGCGATCGGGGAAGTTGAATTGGAAGAATTAATGAATGTATCATAATAACCTTTAAAAAATAAACTTATGGCAAAGAAAGATTTGAGAAAAGTAGTATTTGAAGTAAGTACTGAAATTCAATTGACGTACGATAGACATTCAAAAGAATTTAAAAAGGCTTTTGAAAGCTACAGAGAAGTAATAGACCGTAGTGCAAGTGAAACAGACATGCTCCAATACATAGCCTGGTATGTTGCATGTTATGGAACTGAAAGCCTGATTGAAGGAGTTGGATATATTTCGGTCGAAGGGAAAAAGAAAGGAGATGCAGATAATTGGTGTGGAGTCGATATAGGGGATAACTTCAATATAAATGATAAACCTGAGTTTCACGCAACTGAAATGGGTTTTTAGTAATAACAGTTACGAATGCGCACCCCAATCACATATTACGGAGGAAAGCAACGGCTCGCGCCGGAGATTATCTCTATGATGCCGGCACATAAGATATATGTTGAACCGTTTTTCGGGGGCGGCGCGGTATTCTTCCAAAAGCCTAAACGGGGCATTGAAGTGATAAACGACCATAACAATGACCTGATCAACTTTTATTCCTGCGTACAGAACCGCTTCGACGAACTTCGGGAACTTATCAGGCAAACCCTACATTCCGAAACGATGTACTACCATGCCAAAGACATCTGGAACGGCCGTGTGGAAGCGGACGATATCGAAAAAGCCTGGGCGGTCTGGCTGATTACGAACGGTTCTTATTCCGGCAGTATGCACGGCGGTTGGAAATGGTGTAACGGAACGTCCGGAGGACAAACCGGAACCTTCATCAAAGGCAAACGGGAAGAGTTCACGGAGCGTCTTCATCAGCGCTTAGACAATGTTCAGATTTCCTGCCGGGACGCACTCAAGGTCATTCAGGACAGGGACACTCCGGAAACAT
>JAISCL010000145.1 GCA_031265585.1 Tannerella sp.
TGTTTTCATATATTACCTATTTAGGTAATACAAAATAACAACAAATAATCCGTATAAACAACTATCTATGCGGATTATTTTGATTTTCTATTACCTGATTTTTTAGGGTTTGGGATTAACAGTAAAGATTACGCAATCCCCTACACCGCCGATCATCGGCAAATCGTAAAAATCGGCGTTGAATTTTCGCAGGCAGAACGGGGTGTAAAGCAGTGGCTGACAGAATAACCGGGCAACGCGCCACTATAGCCGTCACAGGTATTAAAATACGGCTTTGCAGCCGGCACACTGGACAAGCTCGCCGCGAAAGCGTTTTTCTACCAGGTAGTGGAGGCGTTCTTTGAGAGGGGTTAACCGTACATTTTCAATGACATCGGAGGTGAAGGCTACACTTAAAAGAGTCCGGGCTTCGTCTCTTGAAATGCCGCGGCTTTGCATGTAGAACAGGGCGTTTTCATCCAGCTGACCTGTGGTCATTCCATGTGAGCATTTTACGTCGTCCGCATAGATTTCAAGTTGTGGCTTGCTGTACATTTTTGCTTCGCGTGTCATGCACATATTCCGGTTTGTCTGGAAGGCTTCCGTTTTAGCGGCTCCTTCCTTCACCAGGATCCGTCCGCTGAACGCGCCTATGGAATGATCATCAAGCACATTTTTAAAAAGTTCCGTACTTTTACAGTGCGGGACGGCATGCATAATATGCGTACAGGTATCCACCTGCTGGTTTTTATCCTGGATGGCCATTCCGCAAAGTGTCGTTTCCGCATGTTCCCCGTTCAGGCGGATACGGTAGTTGTTGCGGGTCAGTCCGTTATTGAGTGTGATACCGTTAACAAGCACGTTTGAATGTGCTTCCTGATTTACATAGAGGGACGAATAGCGGGTGGTGGATACGGTACTCTCTTCCAGGTCGTAGTAGTCGAAAAAGGCTCCTTCCCCGGCAAAGATCTCAATCACCTGGGTGGAAAGGCATTTTACATCATCCAGGCTATGGTCGCAAACCAGCAGCCGGGCTTCGGAACAGGGTTCCATGATCACCAGTATGCGCCGGTTTGCCATGATATCCACCATGCTGCGGAAAATATTCACCAGCTGAACCGTATGGTCCAGTTTTCTATTTCGCGGCACGTACAGGACGAACCCGTCCTGTACGAACATGGTATTGAGGGCGGTCACGGCATCTCCGGACGTCCCGGCCAGCTGGCCGTAATAGCGTGACGCCACATCGGGATAACGCTCTATAAACGTTTTCAACCCCCCGGCATAAATACCTTCAGGCAATGTTTCTCCCGACCTTGCATCTTCATGAAAAGAGTCATTTACCACAAAGGATAAATGGGTCCGCATATCAGGTACGTTACAGCGGAAAACATCGTCCGGGGTGATTGGGACATTCAGCCGGTTAACGTTGAGTCCATAATTCGGTGCAAACGATTGCGCAACATCCGTATACCTGAAATCTTCCTGTTTCAGCGAAGGGAATCCGGCCTGCTCAAAATCGGAAAACGCCTGCGTCCGCAAGGCATTCATGCATCCGAGTGCATGTCGGCGCACCACATCTTCGTATTGTGTGAAAAGATCTATATACTGTTTCTCCGCACTCATAGACCGTCCCCCTCCTCCTCCTTCAGCCAGTCGTAGCCCTTCTTTTCCAGTTCCATGGCCAGTTCCGGGCCGGCGGTTTTGACGATGCGTCCCCTGTAGAGGACGTGTACGACATCCGGTTTTATATAATCCAGCAAACGCTGGTAATGTGTGATGACAATCGTGGCATTATCCGGTCTTTTCAGCCTGTTTACGCCGTTAGCCACAATGCGCAGGGCATCAATGTCAAGCCCGCTGTCCGTCTCGTCGAGTATGGACAGGAGTGGATCGAGCATCGCCATCTGGAAGATTTCATTGCGTTTCTTCTCTCCACCCGAGAAGCCTTCGTTCACGCTACGCCCGGCCAGGTTACTGTCCATTCCTACCATTTCGCGCATCTCGCGCATCATCTTCAGGAAATCCGTAGCAGAAACCGGTTCTTCGCCACGGCATTCGCGGTGCGCATTGACCGCTGCACGCATGAAATTAACCATACTCACTCCGGGGATTTCCACCGGATACTGAAAACTGAGGAATATACCTTCACAGCTGCGATTTTCGGGCGACAGTTCCAGCAGGTTTTTCCCTTTATAATGTACAGTTCCTTCCGTCACGGTAAAGGAGGGATTCCCGACAAGCACACTGCTCAGTGTACTTTTTCCGGATCCGTTCGGCCCCATAATGGCATGGATCTCGCCGGCCTTCACCGTAAGATTGATTCCTTTCAATATTTCCTTACCTTCTATTCCGGCATGTAAATTATTTATTTCCAACAATTTATTTTCCATCTTACTTTTTTATTTAATCAAATTTATGCTGCGCGCGGGCTAAAATTTCCCGGAAATAAAACTTTTTTTTCGCCGGAAAAACGTTTCTCCAGCCAGAGAAACGTTTTATTTTCGGTCCCGGCAGAGATTTTTCATCCTACGCTTCCTTCCAGTGAAACAGCTAAAAGTTTCTGAGCTTCAACGGCAAACTCCATCGGCAGCTTATTCATTACCTCGCGTGCATAACCGCCGACAATCAGACTGACAGCCTTCTCCGTGTCTATGCCGCGCTGGTTACAGTAAAACAGCTGGTCTTCGTTAATTTTGGAAGTGGTCGCTTCGTGTTCGACGATCGCTGTTTCATTCTGTATGTCCGTATAGGGGAACGTATGCGCCCCGCAGGTGGAACTTAACAGCAGACTGTCGCACTGACTGTGGTTCCGCGCATTTTCCGCACGCGAAGCAATTTTCACCAGGCCGCGGTAACTGTTCCGGCTATGTCCGGCGGAGATGCCTTTGGAGACAATGGTACTGCGTGTATTACGCCCCAGGTGTATCATCTTCGTTCCCGTATCCGCCTGCTGATGATTATTGGTAACTGCCACGGAATAAAACTCCCCGACGGAATGATCGCCGGCCAGTATGCAGGACGGATATTTCCAGGTAATGGCGGATCCGGTTTCAACCTGTGTCCACGAAATCTTACTGCCCTCTCCTTTGCAAAGCCCGCGTTTCGTTACAAAATTATAGATCCCCCCGCGTCCTTCCCTGTCTCCCGGATACCAGTTCTGAACCGTAGAGTACTTTACTTCCGCGTGTTCATTTGCAATAATTTCAACAATCGCCGCATGAAGCTGGTTTTCATCGCGCCGGGGCGCCGTACAGCCTTCCAGGTAACTGACATACGATTCGTCGTCAGCCACAATCAGCGTCCGTTCAAACTGTCCGGTATTCGCTGCATTTATACGGAAATAAGTACTCAGTTCCATCGGACAGCGCACACCCCTAGGTATATAAACAAAAGAACCGTCTGAAAAAACGGCGGAATTAAGTGCGGCAAAAAAGTTGTCACGGTAACTGACCACACTGCCCATATATTTTTGCACTAGGTCGGGATGGTGTTTCACAGCCTCGCTGAACGGACAGAAAATGACCCCTTTCTCCGCAAGCGTTTCCTTATAGGTGGTCTTGACAGAGACGCTGTCCATGACCGCATCGACAGCCCTCCCGCTTAATATATTCTGCTCCTCAAGCGGTATTCCGAGTTTATCAAACGTTTTTAACAGTTCGGGATCTACTTCTTCCGGATTTTCAGGCCGCTCCCTTTTCTTCGGAGCTGCATAATAAATGATATTCCGGTAATCAATCGGAGGTATTTCCAGGTGCGCCCAGTCCGGCATCTCCATCGTCTGCCAGCGCCGGAACGCTTTCAGGCGAAATTCAAGCAGCCAGGCTGGTTCTTCCTTTTTTGCGGAAATTGTACGGATCACCTCCTCATCCAATCCCCTGCAGATCACTTCCGTCTCCACATCGGTGGTAAAACCGTATTTATATTCACCGGAAGTGACTTCATTCAATAGTTTATCCTGTTCTTCCATAATCTTTTTACTTCAGCCTTTCAGCACGAAAATATTTCCGGGGAAGACTGTGGGGATTATATTTTTTATATGAAAATAGAAACGTGATTCGACTTTTATATCCTGTGACAGTATGACCGCATGACGGTCAAACATTTCAATCACATTAAACACAAGGCTGATAAACAGCATTACCATCAATAAACCCAGCAGGCCTCCCGCAATGTGGTTGAAAAGACTTAACGGGGTCACACTCACCAGGCGATGAACAATCTGTCCCGCCAGGATGATCAGCCCGACAATCAGAATAAATCCAACTGTATAGCTTGTCATCATCACAGCCGGCTGCGGAAACCAGTCCCATCCCGTCAGAAAGCCGCGGATCCATTCTGCAGAACCGGCACACAGGTATACGCCGATAATCAGCGCGGCAAATGACACCACCTGTCGGATCACGCCATCGTACAACCCTTTCAGCAACCCGGCCCCGGCAAGGCACAGGATGATAATGTCCAGCCAGTTCATAATGTCTTCTTTATCTCCGTCTGATCGAATGGCTCAATGATATCACCGACCTGCACGTCATTGTAATTGTTGATATTGATGCCGCAGTCCTGACCGGAAACGGCCTCTTTCGCTTCATCCTTGAACCGTTTTAAGGAAGCAAGGTCGCCTGTATGTACAACGATACCGTCACGGATCACACGCACCTTGTTTGTGCGCTTAATCTTACCCTCCTTCACAATACATCCGGCGATAGTTCCCACTTTGGATATTTTGAAAACCTGCAATACTTCCACTTCACCACATATATCTTCACGTATTTCAGGTGATAACAACCCTTCCATGGCATCCTTTACATCATTTATGGCGTCATAAATGATCGAATACAGGCGTACTTC
The DNA here is from genome assembly GCA_031265585.1 of Tannerella sp. Lineage (GTDB taxonomy): Bacteria > Bacteroidota > Bacteroidia > Bacteroidales > Tannerellaceae > Tannerella. The sequence continues at coordinate 4,831 of JAISCL010000145.1, forward strand.
AACGCCTTCGTTTTCTGCAAGGCGACGCGCCTGTGCGGAAGGACGCACCTGGAAACCGATAATAACGGCATCGGCGGTTTCCGCAAGGGAAATATCCGATTCCGAAATCTGTCCGACCGCCTTATGTATTACATTCACCTGTATTTCTTCCGTAGACAGCTTGATTAACGAATCGGAGAGCGCTTCTATCGATCCGTCCACATCGCCTTTCACAATCAGGTTCAATTCATGGAAATCACCGAGCGCCCGGCGACGGCCAAGTTCTTCCAGTCCGAAACGTTTCTGCGTACGAAGTCCAAGCTCGCGCTGCAACTGTTCACGGCGGGATGCAATCTCGCGCGCTTCCTGTTCCGTTTCCAGTACATGGAACGAATCACCGGCCTGCGGCGCTCCGTCAAGACCGAGTATAATAGCCGGTTCCGACGGCGCGGCCTGTTCGATGCGCTGGTTACGCACATTAAACATCGCCTTGATACGCCCGAAATGCGTTCCGGCCAGGACAACATCTCCCTGCTTCAGCGTCCCGTTACTGACAAGTACCGTAGAAACAAAGCCCCGGCCCCGGTCAAGAGACGATTCGATGATTGATCCGGTCGCTTTTCGTTCGGGATTCGCCTTTAACTCCAGCAAGTCCGCTTCAAGCAAGACTTTTTCCAGAAGCTCGGGCAGCCCGGTACCCTGTTTTGCCGAAATCTCCTGGCTTTGATATTTCCCGCCCCAGTCTTCCACCAGATAGTTCATATTTGCAAGCGCTTCCTTAATTTTTTCTGGATTTGCGTGCGGCTTGTCAATCTTGTTGATTGCAAAAACAATCGGAACACCTGCTGCCGAAGCGTGGTTAATGGCTTCTACCGTTTGCGGCATCACATTATCGTCTGCCGCTACAATAATAATTACAATATCCGTTATCCTGGCTCCGCGTGCACGCATGGCCGTAAAGGCTTCGTGCCCGGGCGTATCCAGAAACGTAATATGACGGCCGTTAGGCAGCTTCACATTGTAGGCTCCGATATGCTGGGTGATCCCGCCGGCTTCACCTGCAATCACGTTGGTATTGCGGATATTGTCCAGCAGGGATGTTTTACCGTGGTCAACGTGTCCCATCACCGTAATAATCGGCGGACGGGGTACAAGGTCTTCCTCCCTGTCGACCTCTTCCGTAATTGCTTCAACCACTTCCGCACTTACATACTCGGTAGTAAATCCGAATTCTTCCGATACAATATTAATCGTTTCCGCATCCAGTCGCTGATTGATCGAAACCATCATTCCGATGCTCATACAGGTGGAGATTACCTGCGTGACAGGCACATTCATCATGTTTGCAAGGTCATTGGCCGTGACAAATTCAGTCAGCTTCAAGACTTTACTGCCACGTCTTTCCTCTTCAAGAAGCTCCTGTTCGCGATGCGCTGCGGCATCCCGTTTTTCCCGGCGATATTTGGCCGCCTTGCCTTTGGAATTTTTATTTGTCAGACGCGCCAGCGTTTCTTTCACCTGCTTCTGCACATCTTCCTCGTTTACCTCTACGCGAACAGGCCTTTTCGGGCGTAATGGCTTATTCCCTCCCCGGTCATCACGGCGTGTATTGGTTCCCGGTGTATTATTTATATCCACCCGGTCTTTCCTGATACGTTTCCGTTTCTGCCGGTTACCTGCGTCGGTAGCAGCCCCTTCTGCCGGTTTGACCGGTTTGATCGGTTTTATCAGTTTGACCGGCTTGGCAATTCCTGCTTCGCCGGATCTGTTTGCCTGGGAGGCGGCATACGCTTTCCGTTGCTCCATCAACCTTTCCCGGCGTTCTTCGCGTTCACGCCTTTTCTCCTCCTTCGTCTTCTTGCGTGGACTGGTCGCCTGGTTAATGGCAGAAAGATCAATCTTACCAGTCACTTTAATATTCGGCTCTATGTGAGGTTTATTCAAACGGAACAGTTCTTCTTCCACCACCTCCTCCTTAGGGGCTGCTGCCGGTTCTTCTTCCACAGTTGAAGTTTCTTCCCTGACAGGCTCCGGCTCCGATTGAAGTTCCGGTTCGAGTTGAGGCGCCGGTTCGGGTTGAAGTTCCGGTTCGACGACGGCCTCCGGTTCCTTCTCTACCGGAACGGCTACTTCCCGAACAGCCTCCGGAACGACGCTCTCTACGGTAATTTCCGGAACAGCTTCCGGAACTTTCGGTTCGTTTTTTTTCGGTTCCACTTCCGGAACGGCGATATCTTCCTTAACCGGAGGTTTCACTACAGATTCGATCTTCTCTACCGCAGGTTTTTCAGGTTTCTCCACCTTTTCCTCCGCCTTGGGTAGTATGGGATTGATTTTATATGATTTATCTTCCAGGTCAATCCTCCCTTTTATTACAAATCCGGGCTTGATATCATCAGGAATCCTGGTCTTTATTTCTTCGACTTCCTGAACTTTCGGTTTCTCTTTGAACAGCATCTGAACAAGAGGTTTGATCATTGCGTTCTTTTCTTTTACCGGCATACCATTGCCAAACTCTTTTATAAGCAAATCAAACTGTTCATCCGAGATCTTAACATTCGGATTACTTTCTATTTCATAGCCTTTCTTATTGAGGAATTCCACAATGGTAGACAGCCCCACATTCAAATCCTTAATTACTTTATTTAATTTTATAGGCATATATATAATTTATTTTTGTCGATTCATTTATAATGCAACAGTATTTTTTACCGGTCAGGACGGGGTCAAATCATCCGGTTCTTCCTTGCCTGCGTCTGCCGTATCAGGTTCTTCCTTACCTGTGTCTGCCGTATCCGGTTCTTCTTTACCTGCATCGGCCATATCCGGTTCTTCCTTAGCTGCGTCTGCCGCCGTATTCTCTACCGGGACGCTGTCATCCATATCGGCTTCAAATTCAGCCGCTAAAATACGGTATACATCCCGAACCGTCTGTTCCTCCAGATCCGCGCGTTCCACGATTTCTTCCGGCGGAATCGCTAATACGGCCTTTGCCGTATTGCATCCCAACGCTTTCAGGGCATCAATAATCCATCCGTCAACTTCGTCCACAAATTCATCCAGGTAAATATCTTCTTCATCCACTTCGCCTATATCACGGAATACGTCTATTTTATAATCCGTCAGCATACCGGCCAGTTTAATATTCATACCCCCTTTGCCGATCGCCAGGGAAACTTCTTCGGGACGGAGAAAAACTTCCGCACTTTTTTCCTCTTCATTCACACGGATCGAGGATATTTTCGCCGGACTTAATGAACGCTGGATAAAAAGAGCGGTGTTCGCTGTATAATTGACCACATCAATATTTTCATTCCGCAATTCATGAACAATCCCCCGTATGCGCGAACCTTTCATGCCTACGCATGCGCCGACTGGATCAATACGGTCGTCATAAGATTCTACGGCGATTTTTGCGCGTTCGCCAGGGAGACGTGCGATCGCCTTTATCGTAATAAGTCCGTCATTTATTTCCGGCACCTCAAGTTCAAACAAACGCTGCAAGAAGACGTTGCTGGTGCGTGAAAGACTGATTTTCGGATTATTGTTATCATTCGTTACCTCTTTGATAACAGCGCGTACAGTCTCACCCTTGCGGAAAAAGTCCGAGGGAATCTGTTCCGCTTTCGGAAGCAGTAAATCATGTCCTTCATCGTCAAGCAGCAGGATTTCTTTTTTCCATATCTGATACACTTCCGCTGAAACAATGGTGCCGATCTGTTCCTTATAGCGGGAATAAAGGCTGTCTTTTTGCAGTTCCAGTATTTTAGAGGCAAGCGTCTGACGCAGGTTAAGAATAGCGCGCCGGCCGAATTTTTCAAAATGGACTTCATCCGTTACTTCCTCATCCACTTCGCAGTCGGGATCCATTTCGCGGGCTTCGCTCAATGCTACCTGCAGGTTCGGATCCTCCAGGCTGCCATCCGGCACAACCGTACGGTTGCGCCATATTTCAAAGTCTCCTTTTTCGGGGTTGATAATGATATCATAATTTTCGTCCGTACCGAACATTTTAGCAATCACATTGCGAAACGATTCCTCCAATACATTGATCATCGTCTCCTTATCAATATTCTTAAGATCTTTAAATTCTGCCAGCGTATCAATCATGCTGATCGTTTCTTCTTTTCTTCTCGCCATAATCTTTTTAGAATCTAATTAAATATTTTGTATATTTTATCTCATCATACGGATAAGCCCGGTCTTCCTTTACGGTTATTTTCCGTCCGGCTCCTTCCGGCTTTACCTTTTTTTCTACGGTGACGGTAGCTGCATGATCGTCGACGGCTTTTAATATACCAGTCAGTTTTGTACCGTTCTTTAACAGCATTTCGACTTCATTGCCTACATTTTTACTGTACTGGCGAACTGTCTTGAACGGAGAAGTGATACCCGAAGAACCAACTTCCAGTTCAAAATCTTCCTTTTCCCGATCCAGAGATTCCTCGATAAAACGGCTTAAAGCCACGCAACTGTCAATGCTTACGCCGTGATCGTTATCGATTTCAATAGCAATCGAATTATCCGGACGGATGGTAATATCTACCAGATAATCATCCGAACCTTTCAACTTCCCGTCTACCAGTTTTTTTACAGTTTCTTTCTCTATCATAATTAATAAAAAGAAGGGGAACTTTCCGCTCCCCCTTCATCGTCACTTTCTCTTTACCGGCTGCAAAGATAATATATAATTGACAATTGACAACATTCTTTGATATAAAACTTTGAATTATTTCAATTCTTTTATCTTGATACTGCGGAAAGAAACTTCATCCCCATGATCCTGCAAGAGGATGTGGCCTTTCGGAGCCTCGCCGAAACGTCCGTTTTCATTATACGCTTTGGCCGTATACTTACTGCCTTTGACCAGTTCCTTGAATGCGTCGGAACCGCGTTCATATTCAAGCGTTTTAAAGCCGTTCAGCCAGTGTTCCACATGATTGTTCGGAAATACTTTGATCATGGCCTGGTTCCACTGGCCAACTCCGTTAAACCGTATATTCCGGGGGGCGATCATGTCATAAAGTCCGGCACATGCACGGCTTCCCGGAATGGAAGTAAACAGTTTTGCATCCGGATGATTCCGGTCATCCAAAACCTGATATTCAAGTCCGAATGCAGTTCCCTTTTCTCCTTCCGTCACAAAATATTTGATGCCGCTGTTAGCTCCCTCTGTAATTTTAAACTCCAGACTCAGTTCAAAAGCAGCATATTCATCAAGGCTTACAAGGTCTCCGCCACCGGCCGGTTCTCTTTCTTTAGCGCGCAACACCGTGATCGCACCGTCGCCGGTTTTCCAGACGTTGTCCGGAAAAGCAACTTTATTGGCGCCACGCCATCCGGCACCGGTCTTACCGTCAAACAGAAGCTTCCAGCCGTCCGCATTTTCTTTGGATGACAGGACGTTCGGAATCCGGTTCACTTCCGGCACTACTGTACCCTGCAGCAGGTGATCTTTTATATTTTCCGTCAAAATACGGATATTCTTCCATTTAATTTCTTTTCCGTCCAGGGCCTCATTATTTCCGATCGCATGCACCTGAAAGGCAATAAACCCTGTGGAAGTCGTATTATCAAGCAGGTTTGCCGTATTCACGCCGTTCAGCCAGATGCGGATTGTATCCCCGAATGCTTCTATCCGATAATGGTTCCAGTCGTCTTTCTTATAAGCGGCATTTCCCAACTGATGCCCCTGTAACGTGACCAGCCAGCCACGGCGCGCTTCATCATAGATGCCTCCGCTCCACGCACGGTCGGAAGGGTCTATTTCACACTGATAGCCGTGTACGCGGCCATTGTTATAATCCGGACGGCTTTCACTGCGGAACTGAACGCCCGAATTAAGGGCCGGATCACACAGCACATCAAACTCCAGGATAAAATCACCGTAATCCTGTTCGGTAACCATAAAACTGTTAGGCTGTCCCTTTACGGAAACGCCGATAAGCATACCATCTTCTATACGGTACGGAGCCTTCCCGTTCAATTGACTGAAACCGGTAAGGTCTTTCCCGTTAAATAAATTCACCCATCCGTCACCGGATGTACATGAACTGACCATTACAACAAAACAAACTGCAAGATAAAACAACGTTCTCATGACTTTTTATTTTAGTATTTATTAAAATTGTGTTCGCACACAAAGATACAAACTATTTTTATTATCAAAACTATTCACCGGAAAAAGAATGTTTTTTTATTGGCACAGCCATCATCCGGTTAATTTTATACTGCCCGGACAGGCGATTATTCCGTAAAATGTTGCATCTTTGAGAGCAGACAGGCGGTTTTTGTATACATATATATGATAGTGTGGTTTGTCGGGTAAGCGGCCCGGTTTGTCTATTTTTCAAAAACCGTGTGGCTAATTTCCATATATTTGCAGAAAATAAATGGACAGTACAAACAGTGTAATAGAAAACAATCTCCTGATCGATTTTATCGTGAATCCCGGGACACGGATTTACAGGCATTTGCTGCTGCTTCTGTTTTTCGGGCTGCTGCTGTTGAGCAATATTCCCTTTCCGCATGATACGGAAACGGTTGAAGTCGTGTTCACTTCAGGTATGTCCTGCTTTGTGCAGGGATCATTTATTTTAACCTGTACATACTGGTGCCTGGGCTGCTTTTCAAAAACAGGTACGGGCAATATTTGACATCCGTTTCCTGAAGGATTTCCTGGATCTGGAAAAGATTCGGCGGAATCATTTTGAATATACCGTCACCCTGCATGGAAACAGTCATCTGCTGATCCCGCCACTGCTGTTTATCCCGTTTGTTGAAAATGCGGTAAAACACAGCGTTCATCGGCCAGCACGAAATCCCCATCGAAAACGCCTACCGGACTGCATTTTTCGAGCAGGTAATCGCCGGAAAGATGGTGAACAGGCAGGGATAGCCGGCATTTACTTATGCCATCTGTCATAATTGCAGGTTAGAACGCCAGGTGAAGCATTTTGATAAAATAATAGATTTAGAAATAAAACATATCGCAGATGAACTGGATTACTATTTAGTGTTCGATACAGAACGGTTACCGGAAAAGGGCAATCGTTTTATTAAATTTGAAAATAGGTATAATGGACAAAAGTGTTGCTTTTTTTCAGGACATTTGTTCAAGTGGACAAAAGTGTTGCTAAATTTTTGCAGAGGATTTTGTCGTCATTTTCATCGTTAATAATTTTGTGGCGT
>JAISCL010000303.1 GCA_031265585.1 Tannerella sp.
TGTTTTCAACCGGTCTTCCCTGGCCCTGCCGAACTCTTCCATCTCATTCCAGCCTTCTGCCCCACATAGAATGGACGCTATGGCTATAAATAAGATGTCTTCAAGGGAATGTTCCCGTGCCCTCTCTACGCGGGGATCTGTTATGGACGAAAAATAACTAATTGGACTTTCCATAAACTGTTTTTTTCGGAAAGATACTGCTTTTCTACAAAGTAACAATAAAAACTAGATGCGTTTGCCCTGACAAAGTCAACCGAAAATTTGACTTTATAGCTGATTTATGTTATCTTTGCGGGCGTTTTTTCAGAAGAACCGTAAACATTTATATAATATGATGACATTCAAAAAAATCACTGCAGAAGAGGCCGCTTCTTATGTAAAGAATGATGACAACGTAGGATTCAGCGGTTTTACGCCGGCCGGTTGTCCGAAAATCATTCCGGCGGCTATCGCAAAAAGAGCGGAAGAAGAACATAAAAACGGAAATCCTTTCCGTATTGGAATTTTCACCGGGGCATCAACCGGCGACTCAATCGACGGAGCGCTGGCAAGGGCAAATGCGATTAAATTCCGGACCCCGTATCAATCCAATAAAGATTTGCGCGCATCACTCAATTCAAACGAAACCGCCTATTTTGACATGCATCTTTCGGAACTGGCCCAATGCCTCCGTTACGGATTTTTGGGCAAGGTGGATGTTGCAATAATAGAAGCCGCAGATATAACGGATAACGGCGAAATCATTCCAACCGAAGGTGTCGGCATCGCTCCAACGATATGCCGCCTGGCAGACAAAATCATCGTTGAATTAAATCATTTCCACCCGAAGGAGATACGCGGCATGCACGATATTTATGAACCTGCGGATCCGCCCCTGCGCCGTGAAATCCCGGTCTATACACCTTCCGACCGCATCGGACAGCCATTTATCAAGGCAGATCCGGAAAAAATCATCGGCGTTGTAGAAACAGACAATGATGCCGACGGCGGTAACTTTTCACCGCTTGACGACGTAACGCTGGCTATCGGTAAAAATGTTTCGGACTTCCTCGTCAATGAAATAAAAGCAGGCCGTATCCCGGATACTTTCCTTCCCGTACAAAGCGGTGTCGGTAATGTCGCGAATGCCGTCCTGGGCGCGATGGGTGCAAATAAAGAAATCCCGGCATTCAACATTTACACCGAAGTAATACAGGATGCCGTCATCAAACTGATGAAAGAAGGGCGCATCAAATTTGCCAGCGGATGCTCCCTGAGTGTAAGTCTTGCAGTACTGAAAGAAATCTATGCCAATCTTGGCTTTTTTAAAAGCAGGCTGTTACTGCGTCCGGAAGAAATATCCAATAATCCGGAGGTCGCACGCCGTCTGGGACTGATCACGATCAATACGGCGCTTGAAGCGGATATTTTCGGGAATATCAACTCAACACATGTCCTGGGTACAAAAATGATGAACGGACTCGGAGGTTCCGGAGATTTTACGCGCTCCGCCTACCTGTCTATCTTCACCACACCATCAACAGCGAAAGACGGCAAAATCAGCGCTTTTGTCCCCATGGTCTCACACCTTGATCACAGCGAACACTCGGTTAAGATCATCATAACCGAACACGGGGTAGCCGACCTGCGCGGAAAATCGCCCAGACAGCGTGCGCAGGTAATTATTAACAATTGTGTCGACCCGGACTACCGTTCACTGCTTAATCAATACCTTGACATGGGAGTAAAAGGCCATACCCCCCAGAACCTCAACTGCTGCTTCGCGTTCCATCAGGAATTTACAAAAAGCGGAGACATGCATAATGTTGACTGGAAAAACTATCTGTAAAAAATGTATTTTCATGCTGTATTAAATCAATAGTTCGTTCAAAATAAAGATTGCCTGGCATCTCGAATCTCAATTTTTATCCGTCTGTGTGTATATTGAAATTTTTCATGTACATTTGCGCCACAAAAAAAAACAGAGATGAGAAAAGAAGACTTTTTCAGTAATGCTTCTTCACCGAAGAAGAAATTGAATATTGGAGACAGGGTGCGTTTTCTGAATAATGTGGGAGGTGGCGTTGTGACTGCTTTTCACGGTAAGGATCAGGTGCTGGTGGAGGATGAGAACGGGTTTGATGTGCCGGTGCTGATTGTCGAATGTGTGGTTATCGGCGAGGCGGACCGGCGTATGGTAAATAAAGAGCCGGAGCCTTATGTGCCGCCGGTGAAAAAGGATACAGGTAAGGCTTCGGTTGCAGGGAAAGCGGCCGGCGCGCCCGTGCCAAAGGAAAGTACATTTGAAGAAACACCTCAGGGGGAACGCCTGAATCTGAGCCTGGCGTTTTTGCCGGTCGATCCGCGGGCTTTTATGCAGACTTCCTTTGAATCTTACCTTATTAATGAAAGTAACTATTACCTGTATTTCAATTATATGAGCTGTAAGAATAACAGCTGGACAAGCCGTTCTCACGGATTGATAGAGCCGGATACGAAGATTTTTATAGAAGACGTTGAGAAGCCGGTTCTGAATGAACTGGAACATATCTGCGTACAGGTGATGGCTTTTAAGGAAGGAAAGCCCTTTTCATTAAAAAACACAGTGTCTGTCGAGTTGCGTCCGGATACGGTGAAATTTTACAAGCTGCACTGTTTTACCAAAAATGATTTCTTTGATGAAGACGCGCTGATCCTGCCCCTTATATCGAACGATGTGCCCGAAAAACAACTGCTTGTTTCGGCAACGGATATTCGGGAAGCGATGTATGAAAAGAAGAAGGAGGAGCGTCCGGCTGTCAGGAAAATAAAGCCTGCGAATCAGACGCTGGAAGTGGATTTGCATATCAATCAGCTGCTGGAAACGACTTCAGGTATGGATCATGCCGCGATCCTGAACTGCCAGATGTCCCGGTTTCATGAAGTAATGAAGGCAAATGCCGGAAAGAAGGGGCAGAAAATCGTTTTTATCCACGGAAAAGGCGAAGGGGTTTTGCGCGCTGCGCTGGAAAAGGAACTTAAAACAACCTACAAGCATCAGTCCCGTTTTCAGGATGCCTCTTTCCGGGAGTATGGCTTTGGAGCAACGATGGTCACAATTATATAGTATGGAAACGGAGCGCAAATTTCTGGTCGCGAATAATTCCTTCGCGGACAGGGCGTTTCAGGCAAAGCGCATTGTGCAGGGATATATCTGTGCAGACACGGAACGCTCGGTGCGTGTCCGCATAAGTGACCGGGAGGGTTTCCTGACGATAAAAAGCGAGACAAACGACCGTGGCTGGAGCCGTTATGAGTTTGAACAGCCGATCGCATTGCAGGATGCCGAAGAGTTAATGAAGCTTTGCCTGCCGGGACTGATAGACAAGGTGCGTCACTATGTGAAGGTGGGCGGTCATATCTGGGAGGTTGACGTATTTCACGGGAAAAATGAAGGGCTTGTTGTAGCCGAGATCGAACTGGAATCGGAGGATGAAGTTTTTGACCTCCCTTCCTGGATAGACCGGGAGGTCAGCGGCGATCCGAAATATTACAACCTGATGCTGGCCCGGCATCCTTATTCGACGTGGAACACATTTTTGTAAAAAAAAAGGCGGACAAACTGTAACCGATCCGGATGTTTTGCAGTCATATATCCGAAAACAAATTAATAACAATTTAAATAAAGGAAATTATGGAAACTTTTGGAGGTCTTTTAGTAGGAGCGTTGGCTATTATCTGCATATTCGGATTGCCGATCCTGGCGGTAGCATTTGTACTCGTGAAACTGATCACGTCTAATAACAAGGAACGGCTGGAGCTTGCCCGTCACGGAATAGTACCGCCCGTGCAGGCAAAACCGTCCCCGAACAAATACCGCTCCCTACGGAACGGGATTCTTTGCATCGGGATTGCCGTCGGTCTTGTCGCCGGTCTTATCTTCACCTCGTGCAGAGGATATGAATATTATGTGGAATTTCTGATCATCTGTTCTTCGACCATCCTGTGTCTCGGCTTGTCATACATCATATTCTATCTGATCGTGAAAGACAGGAATATGGAAAACGAAGCGGAATAATGGATGAAAAACTGCAAATACGAAAAGTGCTGAAAGGAGATTCTTCTGCTTTCGGCTACTTTGTTGATACCTGTCAGGATATGGCTTTGACGATCGCTTATCGTATTTGCGGCAACAGGCAGGATGCCGAAGATATTGTACAGGAGTCCTTTGTGAAAGCCTTCCACAACCTTCATACGTTTAAATCGGACAGTAAATTTTCCACCTGGTTTTACCGGATTGTCTACAATACGGCGATCACGGAAATCAGAAGCGCCTCGCATCAGGTACGGTATGTCGATTATGAACAGATGGAGCCTGCCGATTCGGTTACCGATTTTGATACGCTGAGCCGGATCGAAGAGGAGGAAAGGAAAGCATTGCTGAACAGGGCGCTGGACAGAATGCCGCGCGACGAAAGTTTGACCCTCACCCTTTTTTACCTGGAGGAAAATTCAGTGAAGGAGATTACGCAAATTACCGGGTTCACCGAATCCAATATTAAAGTAAAACTGCACCGCGCACGAAAGCGGATGTATGATATAATGACGGAACTTATGAAACAATAAAACAGAATGGATAAGAAAAATACAAACACGCAGGATGACCGGATCAGAGCGCTCTTTTCTGGAACGGAGATAAAAGCGGGAGCAAATCTGAAATTCCGCATTATGCAGCAGATCGAAACGGAAAGCGTCCTGGCCGGAAAAAAGTCAAAAGGTAAAAACATAATGCCGCTGATCTGGAACATGCTGTCGGTTTTCGGCATTATGTACGCGCTGATAGCCATTGTTGCAGCAGGTGTCTTCCTTACGGGAGGACGAAGCGCCCTGGAATCGGTCACCTTCTTTGTCCCGGTCATTCTGATCACCTCGGTATGCGGACTTTTCCTGATGATCTCAATACTCGACGACCGGAGGAGAAGCAAAAACAGTTGAAAATTGAAAGTTGAGAATTGAAAGTTGAAAGTTTTCCACTCTCAACTCTCAACTATATAAAGTTTATTGATCCCCTCAAAGGCATCGATGCGGCGGTCTCTCAGGAACGGCCACCAGCGCCGTACCTGTTCGCTTCTTTGCAGGTCTATGGTTACCACCTGAATATCTTCTTCGCCGTCCGGGGACTGCGACAGGATTTCTCCTTGCGGGCCGCAGATGAAACTGTGCCCCCAGAAGCGGATCCCGTTTGTCTGTCCGGACGGATCCGCTTCATGTCCGACGCGGTTTACGGCGATCAGATGCAGTCCGTTAGCCACTGCGTGACCGCGCTGAACGGTTTGCCAGGCGTCCTGCTGGCGCTGTCTTTCACTTTCGCAGTCGCTGCTTTCCCAGCCGATCGCTGTCGGATAGACAAGCAAGTCAGCGCCCTTCAGAGTCATCAGACGCGCCGCTTCGGGAAACCACTGATCCCAGCACACAAGAACACCCAAACGGCCCACAGAAGTCCGGATCGGCTCGAACCCCAGGTCTCCCGGCGTAAAATAAAATTTCTCATAGTATGCGGGATCGTCGGGGATATGCATTTTGCGGTATTTGCCGGCGATGGAACCGTCGTTTTCAAATACGACAGCCGTATTGTGATACAGGCCGGGCGCACGTTTTTCAAAAAGCGAGGTGACGATGACAAGCTTCAGTTCCTTCGCCAGCCTTCCGAATCTTCCGGTCGACGGGCCGGGGATCGTTTCCGCCCGGTCAAAGGCGCCGGCATCTTCCGTCTGGCAGAAATACAGGCCATTGTGCAACTCCTGCAAAACGACAAGTTCCGTGCCAGCTGCGGCACACCGGCGGATACCGTCTTCCAGTCTCCTGATATTATCCTCCGCATCCGCGGTATTATGCTGCTGTATGAATCCGATTCTCATTTTAACATATCCGGTTTAAAAATCCATGTAATTAATTCAAGTTGCTACTTATAATGTTTCAATTTTGATAAAAGTATGAGCCCAAATGAAAGCGATAAGTTTGATTAAAAACCCCTCGGCAGTAACGGCATGAATGGATTCAGGCAACAGTTTGTCAATATAGGAAAAAGCGGTTTCAATGCGCTTTCTCCGAATCAAGATAAGATATTCCGTACGGGGATGGTGAGGCTGTTTGGAATTGGCTTTTCGAACTGCGAGCAGGCGAATACCGTTATCGGCAAGCATTTCTTCCATGTCATAATCGGTACAGGCCGAATCAGCCGGCATCTTGCTGCTGTCGGGAAGGCTCAGGGGCATTTGCCTGATACCGTCCATGTCATGAGCGCTGCCGGCGAAAGGTATATTCTACCGGAATGCCGTCCGCTGTAACGACTATATGAACTTTGAAGCCATAAAAGTAACACCGTTTAGAAGCGCAGTAGCCCCGGTATGCTTCGTCTTTAAGCATCCGGTTGCGCCGGATGCGGATATTGTGGCAAACGGCTGCCGGAAAGCTGTCGATAGCGTATGTATGGCTTATATTCAGCGATTTAACGGCTTCCCCTGTATGGAAGAAAAGTTCCGCCAAAAGTTCGCCTGTGCAGTGCATCCTGCGGTTAAACCGGCTTTTACTCAACATATCGGGCATCAGTCCGGTAGAACGGACAAAATGGATGGAGGTCTCTATGTTGCCTCCAAAATACATGGCGGCTATCAGGATGACAGTAGCTACCTCTGCATCTGTCACTTTACGGGTTTTGGGCTCTTTATAGCTCATAGATTTCAATATATCGTCAAAAAATGTGTATATTGCAACGGTTTTTGCAACCATGGTCAATCTGTTAGTTTGGTGTGTGAAATACACTTCCTTAACAGATTGACCTTTTATTTAGTATCTAAAATTTCAATCATTATAAGTAGCAACTTGAATTATTTAATAAAAAACTGAAAATAAGCGATATTACGTTTTATGCTATATTTTTCTTATTGATTTTCCATTTCATTATTGATTTTAGCAACGACTTTCATCCCACTTAATAAACTCTGATCGCTCCATAAATAATCCCACTCTCCAAATCTGCCAATACATACAATACCTGCATCCTGAAGATATGCATGAATAGCAGAAAGCGCTTTTTCCCTTTTATGATCGAATATCACATTCGCATATTTGACGTCTTTGCAATCAATCACTTCTATATCCTTTTCCGAAAACATATTCATTTGTTCTCCTTTTGCTATTACATGTGATATCAATCCATCTCCTTCCAATTTTTTGTGGAAATATTTGGAATAATAAGTTTCAAACTGCAAAGAACTCTTTCCTCCCGGTACATTGTTGATTGATTTGAGCGACGGTGAATAAACTCTTGCCGGAAAAATATCTTCATCATAAATATATATCCATAAATATTCAGGAACATCCGGACGGTTAAAGCCTATTGAGACAAGTTGTCCCGATGTAGCCAGTAAATCATTTCCTGCTTCTTGAATGTATGAAGGGCAATCCCTGATTATCTTAACAAGTTCAGGCAAAGGAATGGAAGAAATAAGATTGGAGTAATATTCTTTTGTCCCATCTAAAAATTCAACATATTTACTATCAACATCAATCAGGACAGCTTCTTTATTCATATTCATTTTGATCTGACCTGCCATGTTATTAAGGAAAACTTTATATCCTCCTGTTACAGGATATCGCATTTCTTTTGCATAATAAAAATTCGTATCCTGTTCTTCAAACGCGCCTTTTAAAATATCTGAAAGTTCCGGTAAACTGAACCGTTCATTTACCCAGTCTGTATTCAGTCCTTCTGCATCTGTAGCCCAATATTTTTTTGTATAAATGGCAGAAAAATATGTCGTAAAATATTCTCCAAATTGTATCAATAACCATTCTTTATAATTATTGGGAATTATTGTCGGTTTATTTACAAAATCCTTGATAATCCTAACCTTCTCATCTGTTGTCAAGGGCGCTAAATTGTTTTGTGCAGGATGTCTTAGCCATGTTCCTTTATAATAATTATATGCTATTGGATTGTGGATATAACAGGAAGCGCTCTGTGAAAAAATGTCTTTCACATATTGGTTCGATGTAAAAGAAAGATGAACAAAATAATCAAAGAGAAATCCGTCTATAACAAAGTTATCACATAATCATCCCCATGAATTATTCTTTTCATATAATTGATATTCATGCCCTTTTTTCTGCAAATGAAAAGCCGCTGAAATGCCGGATATCCCTCCTCCTAATATAAGATTCATCTAGTCTAACATTAATAATATTTTAAATTTATTTTTGGTCGGGTCGAAAAGAATCAGATGAAATGCTTTTTGAATCGACGGCAACTCTAATTATATAGTTTTTTAATCGTTTTTAATAATCCTTCTTTAATTGTATATTCAGGCTTCCATCCCAAACTTTTCAACGGTTCAAGATTTGTTTCGGAAAGCATTAGCTCATTTGCTTGATAAGGTATCGCTCCGAAATTTAATCGGGAATTTGCACCCATATATTTTTTCAAAAACAGCATCAACTCTTTAATTGAAATTGTCTCTCCCGAACCGACCCGAAAAGTTGAACCTGTTGTTACTGTATCATTTTTATCTATCACAATTTCAAAAGCCGAAATAATATCTTCGTAGTAAACAAAATCCCGTTGCTGTTCCCCCGGAGTCAAATCAATAACCGGCTCATTATTTTTAAGACACTCAATCATAGCATAAGCGCTTACAAATCTATCCAGTACCGTATCCGTGTTGATAAAAACTTTGACATGTTTTTTAACAGCCAAATCCAATAAGCGAAAAGGCATAAACAGGTT